>JBBIUU010000023.1:3780-35212 GCA_037440125.1 Acidobacteriota bacterium | reverse complement strand
CTCCTCCTCAACCAGTGGGCCAACGTGGTGCGGTGGGAGATGCGCACGCGCCTCTTCCTGCGCACGACGGAGTTCCTCTGGCAGGAGGGCCACACGGCGCACGCCACCCACGAGGAGTCGTGGGAGGAGGTCCTCAAGATCCTCGAGATCTACCGCCGCTTCGCCGAGGACTACATGGCGGTGCCCGTCCTCACGGGCGTGAAGACCGACGCCGAGAAGTTCGCGGGCGCCCTGAAGACCACCTGCATCGAGGCCATGATGCAGGACGGCAAGGCCCTGCAGGCGGGCACGAGCCACGACCTGGGCCAGAATTTCGCCAAGGCCTTCGAGGTGAAGTTCCAGGACGAGAAGGGCGGCTGGCAGTACTGCTGGCAGACGAGCTGGGGCGTCTCCACGCGCCTCATCGGGGCGCTCATCATGGTCCACAGCGACGACCAGGGCCTGGTGCTCCCGCCGCGCCTCGCGCCCACGCAGGCCGTCATCGTGCCCATCTATCGCGACGAGGCCGGTAAGGCCAAGGTCCTCGAAGTGGCGCGCAAGCTGAAGGACGAGCTCGCGGCCGCGGGGCTCGGCGTGGTCCTCGACGACCGCGACACCGTGTCCCCGGGCTTCAAGTACAACGAGTGGGAGCTCAGGGGCGTGCCGGTCCGCATCGAGCTCGGCCCCCGCGACGTGGAGCAGGGCGTGTGCGTGGCCGTGCCCCGGGTGCCCACGCGCGACCTGCGCGAGGGCGAGAAGCGCCAGAAGGAGACCCTCGCCCTCGACGGCGCCGCCTCTCACCTCAAGGCGCTCCTCGAGGATCTGCAGAAATCCCTTTTCCAGCGCGCCTTGAAATTCCGCGAGGCCAACTCCCGCCAGGCGGACGACTACGCGCAGTTCCAGGCCGACATCGAGAAGGGCGGCTTCTTCTGGGCCCACTGGTGCGGCTCGGCGGCGTGCGAGGGCAAGGTCAAGGACGAGACCAAGGCCACCATCCGCTGCCTGCCCTTCGAGGCGAAGAGCGACCCCGGCAAGTGCATGGTCTGCGGCGGCGACAGCCCTCAGCGCGTGGTCTTCGCAAGGTCGTACTGACCTCTTCGTGGGCGTAGGAGGCCTCTCCAGAGGCCGATTCCTTTCCGCATGATCTGGAAAAGATCGCGCTCTGGAGAGCGCTCCTACAGGGAGACACACGATGTCCTCCGAAGTTCTTAAGATTCCACGCCTGAGGCTGCAGAAGGGCCGCGAAAAGCGCGTGCGGTCGGGCCACCCGTGGGTGTTCTCGAACGAGTTGCAGGAGGTGCCCCAGCTGCCCCCGGGGAGCCTCGTGGCCGTGGACGGGCCGGGCGGCGAGCCCCTGGGCCTCGGAACCTACAACCCGCACACGCTCATCGCGGTCAGGTGGCTCCAGCGCGGCGGCACCGAGCTCTCCGAACGCTGGCTCGAGGAGCGCATCGAGAGCGCCGTGGCGAAGCGGCGGGCGCTCTACTCGGGCGAGGACTGCGCGCGCGTCATCTTCGCGGAGGCCGACGGTCTGCCGGGCCTCGTGGCGGACCGCTACGGCAAGGCGGTGGTGCTGCAGACCAACACGGCGGGGATGGAGCTCCTCCGGCCCCGCGTCGAGGCGTGCCTGCGGTTCCTCCTCCAGCCCGACGTGCTGGTGAGGAAGGACGACAGCCCCATGCGGGATATGGAGGGGCTCCCGCGATCGGTGCAGGAGGTGCCCGAGGGCGCGGCGCCCGAATCGAAGGTGCGGTACCTGGGACTGGAGCTCTCCGTCCCCCTCCTCGAGGGCCAGAAGACGGGCCTCTTCCTCGACCAGCGCGAGAACGTGAAGCGCCTCCTCGAGATGCTGCCCAAGGGTGCTAACGTGCTGGACCTCTTCTGCTACCACGGCGTGTGGGGCATGGCGGCGCTCAAAGCTGGCGCATCCTCCTGCGACTTCGTGGACGCGAGCCTCTCCGCCTGCGAGCGAGTGGAGGCCTCCCTGAAGGCCAACGGCCTGCCCGACTCCGCCGTCCACAACGGAGACGCCTTCGACGTCCTGCCCATCCTGAAACGCGAAGACAGGCGCTTCGACGTGGTCGTCTGCGACCCGCCCGCCTTCGCCAAGTCGAAGAAGCACCTCAACGAGGCGCTCAAGGCTTACGGCCGCCTGAACGAAGCCGCCATGGCGCTCGTCAAGCCGGGGGGCCTCCTCGTCTCGTGCTCCTGCTCTCATCACGTCTCGCGGGAGGACTTCCGCGAGGTCCTCAGGGATGCGGCGGCGCGCACCCGGCGTGAGGCGCAGGTCCTCGCCTTCGAGGGCGCCGCGCCCGACCACCCCGTGATGCTGAGCTTTCCCGAGGGGGACTACCTCAAAGCGGCGTTTCTGCGCCTCTCCTGAACAGCGGTGTCAGGGCCGTGAACGGCCGGCCTCGGTGGTCCAGTGTTCCAGCAGGAACCGTTCACACTCCGCCGCCGGCATGGGCCGAGCCAGCAGGTACCCCTGAACGAGGTCGCAGCCCATCTTCTCAAGCGCCTCGCGCTGGGGCTCAGTTTCCACGCCCTCGGCGACCACCTCCAATCCGAGACCGTGTGCCAGCAGCACGACGGACCCAGCGATGGCGAGGCTCTTCTCGTCCCGGCCGAGCGGGCGGACGAAGGCGCGGTCCATTTTGAGCGTATCCACCGGCAGGGACTGGAGCGTCCCTAACGAGGAATAACCGGTACCGAAGTCGTCGATGGCGACCCGCACGCCGACGCGTTGCAGGGCGCGGAGAATCTCCCGGCTCGAGTCGGGATCCTGCATGGCGGTGGTTTCGGTGATCTCCAGTTCGAGAGAACCCGGTTCCAGGCCGGATTCCTTCAGCACGTGGATGACTCGGGCGACGAGGCCCGGGTTCTGGAAAGGCTTGGCCGACAGGTTCACGGAGACTCGGAGATGCTGCCCCGAAACCGACTGCCAGTAGCGAGCTCGGGTGGTAGCCGCCAGGAGAACCCACAGGTCGAGGGCGTCGGCGATCCCTGACGCCTCGGCCATGTGGAGGAACTCGCCGGGTCCCAGGAGGCCCCGGTCGGGATGGTGCCAGCGGAGGAGGGCTTCCATGCCGACCACGGTCTCCTGTGGCAGGGCAAAGATGGGCTGATAGTGGAGTGTGAACTCCTCGTTGGTGAGGGCTTTGCGGAGGTTGCTCTCCAGGTGAAGGCGCTCCTTGGCCATCGAGTCCATCCCCGGCGCGAACACCTCCACGGTGCCCCCGCCCGCCTCAGCGGCCTTTGAAAGGGCGACCCCTGAGCTCTCCATGAGCTGTGCCGGATTGGAACCTGCTTCCGGCGAGATGCTGACGCCGAGGCTTGCCGAGGCGGCCACCTCTTCACCCATGACCAGGAAGGGTGACTGAAGGGACTCCAGGAGCCGGCGGGCTGCCTCGAGGACGTTCTCCCTCGACCTCCGCTCCGCCAGGAGCACCGCGAATTCGTCGCCGCCCAGTCGGGCAAGTGTATCCTCCGGCAGGACCACGCTCCTCAGCCTGTGCGCGACGGACCAGAGGAGGGCGTCGCCCACGCTCTGTCCCAGAGAGTCGTTGACAACCTTGAAGCGGTCGAGGTCGAGGCGGACAAGCGCGGTGAGTGTGGCCGTGGAGCGCGCCCTGGCGAGGGCCAGGGAGATGCGCTCCATGAGAAGCCCTCGGTTCGGCAGGCCCGTCAGGCTGTCGTAGTAGGCGAGGCGCTCTACCTGCTGGGAGCTCTTCAATGCGCGCGCCCGTTCTCCCTCCAGAAGCCACATCACCACGCCGAGCCCCATGAGGTACTGCAACAGGATGCTCAGGTAGGGCAAGTACGTCACGTAGGCTGGTTGCACGTGGAGGATGGAGATGATGAGATGCGAGGCCGCGTTGTGGAAATTGATCACGCCCAGCAGCCCGAGTGCCGCTGCGGCCACAGCCCGTCCCATGAAGGGCTGGGCCTTCCAGCCCCTGACCACCCACACGGCCGCGACCATGCAGGCGACGCCCGCCAGTGCCAGGCGAAGGAGGAGGGGCACCTCGGGCATCTCGAAGACGATCGAGAAGAGAAGGCCCGTGCCGATCGCCGCCAGCGGGCTCAGCGCCAGCACCCAGTGGACGGCCTTTCGCGAGGATTGCCGGAGGCCACCCGACTCCCAGGCTCCTGCCAGAAGCCAGGCGATCTGCCAGTAACCGGCCACCATCGAAACGTAAGACACCGCTTGCCGGGCGGGGTGGTTGAACTGGAACTCCTTCATGATGGCGATGGCGACGGCCCCTCCCGTGAAGGCCAGGGAGCCGGCCCAGGAGCTCCACACCCAATCCATGAGATATCGGTGCCTGTAGAATCGGTAGAGGACGAGAAATACCACGGACAGGAGGAGAGCCCCCGCTGCCTGGGCCAGGTAGGCCGAAAAAATCAACGCCGTCGAAGGTGGCATCCAGTCCTGCTTTCGCTGTGGCCCATTATGCCTCAAACTCCGAGGCGAGGGTTGGGGACGGGCGGAGGCAACTCGAGGGCTACAACTGCGGACGAGCGCTGACCAAGCCGGAAGGAATGGGGCGGCCCGACCGCGGCGTTCTCTTGGACTGGAGGAACGCGCGATGCAGTACCGGACGCTCGGAAAATCGGGATTGGAGGTCTCGGCGGTGGGCTTCGGCGCCTGGGCCATCGGCGGCAACATGTGGGGCCCGCAGGATGACCGGGTGGCCCTCGATGCCATCCGCAGGGCCTGGGACTTGGGATGTAACTTCTACGACACGGCGGCAGTCTACGGCGACGGCCACAGCGAGGAGCTCATCGGGCGGTTCGTGAAGGATACGGGGCACCGGCCGGTCATCGCCACCAAGGTTCCTCCGAAGAACTGGGCGTGGCCCGCGCGGCAAGGGACGCCCGTGCGCGAGGCCTTTCCTAAGGAATGGATCATCGAACAGACCGAGGGAAGCCTGCGCCACCTCGGCCTCGACTGCGTGGATCTCCAGCAGCTGCACGTGTGGGCCGAGGACTGGGTGGAGGAGGACGAGTGGTACGAGGCGCTCGTCAGGCTCCGCGAGCAGGGGAAGGTGCGCTTCTTCGGCGTCTCCCTGAACTCTCACCAGCCCGACACGGGCGTGCGACTGGCCGAGAGCGGCCGCATCGACGCCCTCCAGGTCATCCACAACATCTTCGAGCAGGCCCCCGAGGACCGGCTCTTCCCGGCAGTCCAGGAGCACGGCGTGGGCATCCTCGCGCGCGTGCCCTTCGACGAGTCGAGCCTCACGGGCAAGCTGACGAAGTCGAGCACCTTCGCGCGCGACGACTTCCGCTCCAGCTACTTTGCGGGACCGCGGCTGGCGGAGACGGTGGACCGGGTCGAGGCCCTCCGCTGGCTCGTGCCCGACCACGCCGCCAGCCTGCCCGAGGCCGCGCTCCGGTTCTGCCTCAGCCACCCCGTCGTCTCCACCGTCATCCCCGGCATCCGCAACACCTGGCAGGCCGAGCAGAACTGCGCGGCGGCCGACGCGGGGCCACTGGCGCCCGCGACGCAGGAGCGCCTGAAGGAGCACCGGTGGGAGAGGAAGGGATAGAGCTGGGGACCTAGAGAGCTGGGGAGCTGGAGGGAGCGAGTCGAGAATCGGGCGTTGCTGGGGCGTGGCGGACGCCCGGCACACATCCCCTGTTTCCCAATCCGCTGATCGCTCGATCACCTGACCAATAAAAGAAAACGGGGCGGGCGCCTTTCGGCGCCCCGCCCCTTATCGCCCGAAGGCTGGAGGGATGGTTTATAGAAGGATCAGAAATCGATCTTGTAGGTCAGCTGCCAGCGCTTGTCGTCGGGGATGGCCGAATGCGCATTCCCGGGCTGGCTCGGCCAAGGCTTGGTGTGGTCCAGGGTGGAGTAATCGAGCACGATGGCGCTCTTGGCCGTCAGCCAGTAGGCGATGCCGATGTCCTGGTAGTTCTGGACGTCCTTCTTCCAGTCCTTGCTCACGTTGTCCTGGACGTCGAGATGGTCGTAGCGGTAGAAGGCGCTCCACTTGCGGTTTGCGGGGAACTTGCCTTCGATGAACCACGTGTAGCCCTTGGTGGGGGCCGCCGTGGGGACGGTCGTGTGGTTCGTCTGGTCGTAGAGCGTTCCTGCGGGGTTGCCGTCGCCGGTGTAGTAGAGGTACTCCGCGTTCACCCACTTGGACTCGTAGGTCACGCCGTACTGGTTGACGCGCCAGTTCGGGGGATCGAGGGGCGGGGTCTTGCTGTTGTCGATGGCCTTGTTCCCGTAGGCGGAGGTGACGCCGGCCCACTGGAGCTGGAGCCCCGGGAACATGGCGCCGAAGGGCCGGATGCTCAGGCGCCACTCGAAGGCCTTGTTCTGGTTCTTCTCGCTCGTGGCGTAGCCGCCGCCGTTGTAGAAGCCCACGGCCCACGAACCCCAGGTGCCCGCGTACTTCGGCTGAACTTCCTTCTTGTAGGTCGGGCTCAGATCGGGCCCGAAGTTTGATCCGGCCATGATGCCCGCGTCCGCGGAGCCCCAGAGGCCGTTGCGGTCCAGGAACGTGGGCTCCACCATCCGGTAGCGGTAGATCTGCTCCTCGTAGTCGATCCAGGGCGTGTGCGCGATACCCGTCTCGATGTAGGGCGCGTTGAAGAAGCTGTTGCCCTTCCAGTGAAAGTTCGCGTAGGCGTACTTCATGCGGAAGGCGTACTGGCCGGTAGAGTCCGCATAGATGTCGGGCGTGATGCGAGCCGACAGCCAGGGGGCGATCTCCTTCTCGATGTTGATGTAGCCGCGCTTGAGTACGAAGCGGTCGTAGGAGGACGCCTCGTCCTTCGTGCCCGACCAGGCGTTGCCGTTCTGGTAGGAGAAGAAGATCGTGCTCCCCACCTTGAGGCCCTCGAGGGCCGACGGGAGCTTGAAGGAGGACTTGGCGACCTCCTCCTTGGCCACGTCGCGCGCCTCCTCCTTCGTGACGGGCTTCTGCTTGTCGTACTCCTGCTGGACCGCCTGGGCCTGCTCCAGCGTGATGACCTTGTTCTGGACCAGGATCTTGAGCAGGGGATCGAGCTCCTGCGCGTCCTGGGCACGCACCGCTCCGGCGAAGGCCATCAGGGCCGCCGCCATAAGGGTCAGGCAAAGTCTCCTCATCCGCAAACCTCCTTATTCCAGACGCTTCCTCGACAGGGACAGGGCACCGGCCCGGCCCTCAGAGTGCGAGGTTAAGGTCGGGATGTGACGGGGGTTTGTGCTTTGTATTGCGAAGAAGAAATGGGGACAGGGGACAGGGGAAAGAGAACTACATGACTGGGGAACTAGGTAACTAGGTAACGAGGGAACCAGGAGGCCAGGAGGCCAGGACTAGGAGAAGATGAGTGTGACTCCCAAGAGCCCTTCCCGCTTACCAGGAATCGGATTCTGGGCTCGCTCCGCTCGCCAGAATGACGGCTTGGAGGGCTTCTTCTCTCCTGAAGTTCGCCTTCCGAAATCCGCTTTCCGAATTCCGAAATCGCCTCGAAGCCCCTACATCTCTCCCTTGTGCTTGATGGTCGTCCCCTCCGCCATGAAGACCACGTCCTCGGCGATGTTGCAGCAGAGGTCGGCGACGCGCTCCAGCTCCTTGGCGGCGAGGACCACGGCGATGGCCATCTCCATGCCGGCGCCGTGGGCGCTCTCCTGCAGGATGACGTCCTGGACGATGTCGTGCAGGAGGGCGTCGGCCTCGTCGTCTCGCTCGAGGATGTTCTTGGCGAGGGCCGAGTCGCGCGCCACGAAGGCGGTGATGGCGTCGGAGAGCATGCCCTGGGCGAGCACGCCCATGCGCTCCAGCCGTGCCAGGAAGGGGGCCGGAGGCGGGGCCGAGAGGGACTCGGCGCGCTCCGCCACGTTGAGCGCGTGGTCGGCGATGCGCTCGAGGTCGTTGTTGATCTTGAACGCCATGAAGACGGTCCGCAGGTCGTCCGCCTCGGGCTGGTAGAGCGCCGAGATGCGCAGGCACTTGGCGTCGTGGACGTTCTCCATCCGGTTGATGGCGGCGTCCTTGTCCCGCATGGCGTCCACCGTTCCGGGCGCGGGCCTCGCGCAGGCCCGCATGGCGGCGGCCAAGGTCGTGCCCACCTCGTCGGCCATGGCCACGAGGGACTCCATGAGGCTCCGGATCTCTTCCCGTTCTTTACCCATGGTCACTCCCGAATCGGCAAGACGTGAGATGCGAGACGTCAGACGTCAGATGCAGAACACCAAACACCAAACACCAAACACCAGGCGCTCGCCCCGATGCTGAACCAATAACTCAAAACTCGAAACTCACAACCCTCAACCCTCAACCCTCAACCAAAACGTCCCGTCAGGTAGTCGCGGGTCTTGCCCTCGCGGGGCTTGGTGAACACCTGCTCGGTCTGGCCGAACTCCACGAGCTCGCCCATGAACATGAAGGCGGTGTAATCGGAGACGCGCGCCGCCTGCTGCATGTTGTGCGTGACGATGACGATGGTGTAGCGCTCGCTCAGGTGGTCCACGAGCTCCTCGATGCGCGCCGTCGCGATGGGGTCGAGGGCCGAGGCGGGCTCGTCCATGAGGATGACCTCGGGCTCGACGGCGATGGCCCTCGCGATGCAGAGGCGCTGCTGCTGCCCGCCCGAGAGGCTCATGCCCGAGTGGTTGAGCTTCTCCTTGACCTCGTCCCAGAGCGCCGCCCGGCGGAGGGCCACCTCCACGCGCTCGCGGAGCAACCCGCGCGGGAGCTTCTCGTAGAGCCCGATGCCGAAGGCGATGTTGTCGAAGATGGACATGGGGAAGGGCGTGGGCTTCTGGAAGACCATGCCCACCCGCGAGCGCAGGTCCGTCACGTCTACGTCCTGGGCGAGGATGTCCTTCCCGTCGAGGAGCACCTCCCCCTCGGCGCGCTGGCCCTTGTAAAGCTCGAACATCCGGTTGAAGGTCCTCAGGAGCGTGGACTTGCCGCACCCCGAGGGCCCGATGAAGGCCGTCACGCGGTTCGCGTAGACGGGCAACGTGATGGCCTTGAGCGCGCGGTGCTGGCCGTAGTAGAAGCTCAGCCCACGGACGTCGATGCGCACGTCGCGGTGCTCGGGCTCCCCCTTGCCAGCCTTGGGCTGGACGAGGATCTCGGGGATGGGTGTGTGGGTTCCGGTCTCGGTACGGGTCATATGCGGATCCTCCCGACGACGACCCTCGCCAGCACGGTGGTGGCGAGCACGCCGAAGGTGATGAGAAGGGCCGCGCCCCACGCCATGCCGCGCCAGTCGTCGTAGGGCGACATGGCGTAGTTGAACAGCGTGACGTTGAGCGTGGCGATGGGCTTGTCCAGGCTCGGGGTCCAGAAGGGCGAGTTGAGGGCGGTGAAGAGAAGCGGTGCCGTCTCGCCGCTCACGCGGGCCACGGCGAGGAGGATGCCCGTGGTCATGCCGCCCAGCGCCCGCCGGTAGCAGATCGCGAGCACGACCTTCCAGTAGGGGGCCCCGAGGGCGAGGGCCGCCTCGCGCAGCTGGTCGGGCACGAGGTTCAGGATCTCCTCCGTCACGCGCACCACCACGGGGATCATGATGAGCGCGAGGGCGACGGCCCCCGCGATGGCCGAGAACCCGTGCATGGCCATGACGACGATGGCGTAGACGAAGACGCCGATGACGATGCTGGGGGCGCTCACGAGCACGTCCGCCACGAAGCGCACCGTCTTGGCGAAGGCGCTCCCGCGCCCGAACTCGGCGAGGTACGTGCCGGCCAGGATGCCGACGGGCACGCCGATGGCCGTGGCGAGGCCCGTCACGATGAGGGTGCCCACGATGGCGTTCGCGAGGCCGCCCCCGGGGGTCCCCGGCGGGGAGGGCAGCTGCGTGAAGAAGGCCCAGTTGATGGCGGGCAGGCCCTTCCGGACGAGCGTCGCCATGATCCACAGGAGCCACACGAGCCCGAAGGCCGCCGAGAGCGCCGCCGCGGCCAACATGAGCGCATTGGTGATTTTCCTGCGGAGTCGGAGGCCCCTGCCCTTCTTCATGTCTACCGTCCCTTGATCCGCGACTCGATGCGCCAGAGCAGGAGCTTGGCGAGGGCCAGGATGATCGTGGTGATGACGAAGAGGAGGAACCCGAGCTCGATGAGGCTGGCGATGTGGATCTCGCTCACGGCCTCGGAGAACTCGTTGGCGAGCGTGGAGGCGATGGTGCAGCCCGGCGCGAGGAGGGAGGCCGAGATCTTGTGGGCGTTGCCGATGACGAAGGTCACGGCCATGGTCTCGCCGAGGGCGCGACCGAGGGCGAGGAAGATGGCGCCGATGAGGCCCGTCCGGGTGTGGGGGATCACGACGTGCCGCACCACCTCCCACGTGGTGGCGCCCAGGCCGTAGGCCGACTCCTTGTCCACGGCCGGTACGAGGGCGAAGACGTCCCGCCCGATGGAGGCGATGAAGGGCAGGATCATGACGGCCAGGATGAGGGCCGCGGGGAGCATGCCGATGCCCATAGGCGGGCCCGCGAAGAGGAAGGAGCCGCCGGCCACCTTCTTCACGGCCGGGAGGACGTGGGCCGAGAGGAAGGGGGCGAAGACGAAGAGACCCCACATGCCGTAGATGATGCTCGGGATGGCCGCGAGCATCTCGATGGCCAGACCGACGGGCCTGGCGAGCCACGGCGGGGCCATCTCCACCAGGAACACCGCCACGCCCAGCCCGACGGGGGCGGCGATGGCGATGGCGATGGCGGAAGAGACGAGGGTCCCGTAGATCGACGGGAGCGCGCCGAAGAGGCCCTTCACGGGGTTCCACTGCTGGGACCAGAGGAAGGAGGGCCCGAAGGTCGTGAGGGCCGGATGGCCCTTGTGCCAGAGGACGACCCCCAGCGCGGCCACGAAGAGGAGGATCAGGCCGGCGAAGAGGGCGGTCACCCCCTTGAAGGCGGGGTCGATCCACGCCGCGGGCCTCGTCCTGGCGCCGCTCCTGGAACGCCCCGGCGGGACGGCCTCCCGACCGTCCCGCGAGGTGCCCGTGTAGCCCTCCCGGAGTCCGGGAGTCAGGTCGCTCACGTCAGAGCCTCCACGTCCCCGCCCCGCTCACTGCCAGACGGCCTTGCCCTGCGCGCGGAGCTTGTCCTTCCAGAGCTTCTCCACCAGGGAGTAGACCTTCTCGGGAATCGGGATGTAGTCGAGCTTCTGGGCCGCGCCGCCGCCGTTGCGGTAGCACCAGTCGAAGAACTTGAGCATGGCTTCGGCCTTGGCGGCGTCGGGCTGGTCCTTGTAGAGCAGGATGAAGGAGGCTCCCGTGATGGGCCACGAGGCCTTGCCCGGCTGGTCCGTCAGGATGGCGCCGAAGTGGTCGGCCCCCGGCCAGTTGGCGTTCTCCGCGGCGGCCGCGAAGGCAGACGCCGTGGGGGCGACGAACTCGCCGTCCCTGTTCTTGAGGGTCGCCACGGCCATCTTGTTCTGGACCGCGAAGGCGTATTCGACGTAGCCGATGGACCCGTCCACCTGCTTCACGTAGGAGGCCACCCCCTCGTTCCCCTTGCCGCCGAGGCCCACGGGCCAGTCCACCGCGGTGCCGAAGCCCACCTTGTTCTTCCAGAGGGAGCTCGCCTTGGAGAGGTAATTCGTGAAGATGAAGCTGGTGCCGGAGCCGTCGGCGCGGTGGACGACGGTGATCTCCTTGGAGGGCAGGCTCATGCCGGGGTTGAGCTTGGCGACGGCGGGGTCGTTCCAGGTGGTGACCTGGCCGAGGAAGATCTTGGCGAGGGTCCCGCCGTCGAGCTTGAGCTGGCCGCTCTGGAGGCCCGACACGTTGAGGATGGGCACGACACCGCCGATGATCATGGGGAACTGGAGGAGGCCCTTGGCCGTGAGGTCGTCGCCGCTCAGGGGCGCGTCGCTCGCGCCGAAGTCCACGGTCTTGTTGGAGATCTGCTGGATGCCGCCGCCCGACCCGATGGACTGGTAGTTGAGCCCGACGCCGGTGGTCTTCTGGTACTCGTAGGCCCACTTGGAGTAGATCGGATAGGGGAACGTAGCGCCGGCGCCCGTGAGGGCCTTGACGGCCTGGGCCGGAGCGTTGAGGGCGAGCGTGACGGCCGCCGCGGCGAGGGCGATCCTGATCGGTTTCATGGGCGAATACCTCCCTTTCCTCAGCCGGGGGAGCTCCCCCCGGAGAATGAAAGGTACCCGGCCACGGTTGCGGGCGGTTGTCCCGATTGTTGCGGTTCCGAAATGTGGGCGAGCCCTCAGGCGGGCAGCTCGACTCGGAAGGTCGTGCCCGAGCCCACCGCGCTCTCCACCGAGATCCGCCCGCCGAGCTGGGCCACCGCGTGCTTGACGATGGCCAGGCCGAGCCCCGTGCCGCCCTTCTCGCGGGAGCGGTGCGGGTCCACGCGGTAGAAGCGCTCGAAGATGCGGTCAAGGTGCGGTGCGGGGATGCCCTCGCCCGTGTCGGATACAGCGAACAGCACCCTCCCGGCGTCCTCCGACGCCTCCACCGTCACGGAGCCGCCCCGGTGGTTGTAGCGGATGGCGTTGTCCACGAGGTTCTTGAGGACCATCTCGAGGAGGGCGTGGTCGGTGACCGCGGCGAGCCCCGGAGGGATTCTCAACTCGAGGCGCACCTCAGCGCTCCTGGCGAGGGAGGAGAGCACCGAGAAAACCTCCTGCACCGAGGACTCCAGGTCCACGCGCGTCCGGTGGAGCTGCACCTCGTGGCCCTCGAGGCGCGAGAGGGAGAGGAGGTCCTCCACGAGGGCCTCCATGCGACCCAGCTGCCGGCGGAGTCGGGCCTCGAAGTCGGCGCGCTGGGTGGCGCTCAGGCCCGGGTCCTCGAGGGTCTCCAGGATCGCCGACATGGCCGTGAGGGGCGTGCGCAGCTCGTGGGAGACGTTGGCCACCAGGTCGGCTTTGAGCTGGTCGAGGCGGGCCTGCGTCGTGACCTCGTCGAGGATGACGACCACGCTGCCGTCCTCGAGGGGCACGATCTTCGTCCAGAACACGCGGCCCCTGCCCATCTCCGATTCGGCGAAGGTGGCCTCGCGCTCCTGGCGGTCGGCGAGGGCCTCCTCCACGAGCTGGGAGAGGCCCGGCAGGCCGAGGGAGGCGAGCATGGCGTCCTCCCGGTAGCGGGCGAAGAGCTTGGGCGTGGCGGGGCTCGAGAGGAGGATCTTGCCCTCGCGGTCCATGAGGAGGATGGCCCGTCCACCTGCGGCGAGGACCGCCTGGAAGCGCCGCTCACGCTCCTCCGCCAACCGACGGAGCATGTCGAGGCCGTCGGCCATGGCGTTGAAGGCCCTCGCGGGCTTGCGCAGGTCGCCGGGCGCCACGTCGTCGAGCCTCGCGCCGTAGTCGTCGCCCTGGATGCGCTGGATCGCCCGGGTCAGGTGGCGCCACGGGGCGAGGGTCCACCAGGTGGCCAGGCTCACGCCGAGGGCCACGGCGCCGATCCGCACGACCCACGCCGCCCAACCCTCCAGCGCGCCCGCCCACAGGAAGAGCGCGCCCACGCCGAGGAAGAGCAGCGAATATCGCTGGGCATATTTCATGGCGCGTCTTTGAGGCGGTACCCGAGGCCGCGCACCGTCTCGACCTGCCGGGCCGAGCGCCCCATCTTGTCCCGGAGGCGCGCGATGTGGACGTCCACGGCGCGGTCCTCGACGGCCCGGTCGTCGGGCCAGAGGGTCGACAGGATCTGCCCGCGGGAATAGACGCGCCCCGGGTGCCTCAGGAGCATCTCCAGGAGCTTGAACTCCATGGGCGTGAGGTCGAACGCGCCCCCGTCGTCCCCGGCGCGGTAGGTCGCCGGCTCGAGCCAGAGCTGGCCCACGCGGCGGATCGTCGGAGGCGCCGCCTCCGTCTGGTAGCGTCGCAGGACGGCCTTGATGCGGGCCAGGACCTCGCGGGTCTTGAAGGGCTTCACGATGTAGTCGTCGGCGCCCTGGCCGAGTCCCGCCACCACGTCCATCTCGGAGCCCCGCGCCGTGAGCATGATGACCGCGCACCTGGCGAAGCGGGAGTCGGAGCGCAGGACGCGGCAAAGGTCCAGGCCCGACATGCCGGGGAGCATCCAGTCCAGGAGCACGAGGTCCGGCACGCGCTGCCGGAACCCGAGGAGCGCCTCCGCCCCGTCGGGATAGGCGTCCACCTCGTACCCCTCCCGCTTCAGGGCCAGGCTGAGCGCCTCCAGGATGTCCGCTTCGTCCTCGACGACGGCGATGCGCTGCGCCATGGCTCTCTCCCGAGGGGGACTATACCACGGCCCCGGGGCCCTCCCCATGGAGCGGAGGGGCCCGCACGCCTCGCCCCGCCGCCTTGACGAAGGGGGCTCAAAAGGCTATCATCTCCTGCGCCGGTTCGCCGGCCCGGTGCCCCTGTAGCTCAGCTGGTAGAGCAGAGGACTGAAAATCCTCGTGTCACTGGTTCGATTCCGGTCGGGGGCACCACTTCTAAATACTACAGACCCAAGCGGCAGCAAGGGTTTTCAGGAATAGAGAGGGTGGAGGTCGCGAGCCTCCACCCTTTCGGTTTTATGGGGTCCCGTGGGGCATCTGGTCAGGTGGTGGACAGGCTGATGGCGATGACCTCGCCGCTCCTGACACCTTGCGAGAGCGCACGTCCGAACTCCCGCTCAAGGGGTGCGGCAGCCACGACAGAGTTGGACCACCCGGTGCAGGCTGGGATGAAATGGCCACTGCACCAAAGCGATATGCACTTTGTTCACAATGCCTTACACCGCCTTACACCCCTAGCGCAGAGCGGTCTCGCGGACTATACTTTGCAGAAGCGAACTTGGCCGTGGAGGGGGACACCATGAAAGGGAAACTCCGGTCAATCTTGATGGCACTGCTCGCCGTCTCCGTGATGGCGCTGCCGTCGGTGATTCATGCTCAGGGCTGCGGCGAGGTTTGGACCCCCGTCCCGCTGGAACAGAACAGCACGGAGCTCTACGCGGGAATCTGGGCCAACGGCCTGTTCGTGGTCGGCGGCAATGGGGCGGTCCTGACTAGCCAGGACGGCCAAGCGTGGACCTTCAATTTCGATGGCAATTTCGGTTGGGTCACAGGTATTGCCTACGGTGCTGGCCGATACGTAGGGGCCCTGGCCTTGGAGCACGCCGTGCTCGTGAGCAAGGATGGCTACCACTGGAAGAGGCATCCCATCGTCAGTGGTTGGTTTAAGGACGTGACCTTCGCGAAGGGCCTCTTCGTGGCCGTCTCGATTCATGGGCGCATCTGGACCAGCCCTGACGGCCTGAACTGGACCCGGCACGAGACCGGCTACGGGAAGTACTTCACGAGCGTGACCTATGGCCACGGTCGCTTCGTCGCCGTCGGAGCGAACGGTATCATCGCGACCAGCCCTGACGGCCTGAATTGGTATCGGCAGACCCCGAGGAATGTCGGAAACACCCCCTCAGGCGGACTCGGGCCTCGGGTCACATCCGGCCCCGACGGGTTTGTGATGGTGGATGAGTTCGTCATCCGCACCAGCCCGGACGGCAAGACCTGGACTCCCAGGTACTACACCGAATCCGAATTTCTCGAATCCGTGACCTACAACGGCTCGATGTACGTCGTTGTTGGAGACATGATACTCACGAGTCCCGACGGGGTGACGTGGACCCGCCAGGAGGCGCCTCCGACACGCGCGCTCTACGGCGTGGTCTCCGATGGGAACAAGACCTTTGCCTTGGGCGGCAACTTTGATGGGGCCGCCATCCTCGAGAGCTCCTGCGACCAGTAGGCGACCGGTCTCGCGCTCCGAGTTCATTCGCTCCCTGCTCAAGGGAGGCTTCGGCCTCCCTTTTCTTTACCGCAGCAGCCCCTCCCTCGCGAAGCTGAAGTAGCCTTTGCCGGCGACGATGATGTGGTCCAAGACCCAACTGTCGGAGTGCGGGAGGGAGTGCCTACAGCTCTTCGGTGAGGGGCAGGTCGTCGGGGCTCGAGGTCCCTTTCCCGCTGGGGTGATGGCGCGAGGGGATCAGGGCGGCGGCGTGCTATCCTCATCCCATGTCTCGCTGCGGCCATTGCGGGATGCCCGTCGACGAGGGGCGTTCCCTCTGCTCCTTCTGCGGCGGCCCGCCCGTGCCCTCATCGGTCGAGCGCGGCCTCCAGCCGCTGCACCGCCCCGGGGACGTGCTCGACCATCGGTTCACCATCCAGCGCCATTTGGGCTCAGGGGCTTCAGGGGTCGTGTACGGGGCCTTCGACGCCCTGAGGCAAGGCCGCGTCGCTTTGAAGATCCTCTGGGAGAGCGCGGCCCTCGAAGCCGACTCCTTCCGCCGCCTGCGCCGTGAAATTGCCGCCTCGCAGAAGGCTCCCGACGAGCGCCTCGTCGCGATCTACGACATCCTCATCCTGGAGGGGCGCCCCGCGCTGGTCATGGAATGGGTGGAGGGCGAGACCGTGCGCGACCGGATCCGGCGGGAAGGCGCCCTCGCACCCAGGGATGCCGAGCGGACCGCGCACGACCTCCTCTCCGCGCTGGCACATCTGCACGAGCTCAGCGTCGTGCACCGGGACGTCAAGAGCAGCAACATCCTGCTCGATGGTTCGGGACGCGCCAAACTGGGAGATTTTGGTTTGGCCAAGGGGGAACCGCTGGGCGGAACCCTGACCGAGACGGGCGTTGGGCTCGGCACGCCCGGCTACATGGCGCCGGAGGTCATCCGTGGGGAGCCCGCCACGCCGGCGTCCGACCGCTACGGCGCCGGCGTCGTGCTCTTCGAAATGCTGACGGGACGGCTGCCCTACCAGGGGGCTTCGGCCCTCGAGGTGGCGAGCCGACAGCTGAGCGAGCCCCCGCCCCTCCACCTCCTCCGGGCGGGGCGCATCCCCCGCTGGCTCGCCTCACTCACCGGACGGCTCCTCCAGCGCGACCCGGCCGATCGTTTCGCCTCCACGCGAAGCGCGCTCGAGGCCCTCGAACGGCGTCGGCACCCGTTCGCACCCACGAGGAGGCAGCGGCGTTGGGTGGCGGCGGCGGTCGTCGGCGCGTGCGCCGCGCTGGGGGGCGCCGTGATCATGACGAGATCGTCTCCGGGCCCGCTCCGCGTCAGCTTCGAAGGCCGGGTGGTGGAGGCGCGAACCGATGGGGGAAGGCTCCTGTGGAGGAGGACCCTCCCGCAGCCCGTGCAGTCGGTCGTCGAGGGGACGTTCGGTCCGGGAGGTTCGCGCGCCGTCGCCTGCGCCGTCCAATGGGACCCGGCCTCCCACTCGCCCTACGACACGAACCGCATCCTCGTGCTCGACGTCAGGGGGGTGCCCCTGCAGACGCTCGAGGCCTCGGTCCATCAGCAGACCTTCTCGCATCGGTACCGCGTGGACCTCGACGTGCACCGCTTTAGGCCGGACGGCCCCGAGCAGCTCGTGGCTCACCTGAGACACATCACGTGGTACCCCTCGGGAGTGCTCGTGTTCAACGGGCGGGCCCTGGATAACCGGCCCCTGACCGCGTCAGCGGAAGACCTGTCGTTCGGCAACTCGGGGACCATCGGCAGCGTGGACTACGGCGACGCGGACGGCGACGGCACCGACGAGGTGCTCTGCGCCGGGATCAACAACCGGCTCTACAGGATGCTCTTCGCGGCCGCCCTTCGCGTCGGCGGCAGGAACGGTCTCGCGGACGGGCGCGCGCTCTCTCCGGATCTGGAATGGCAGGACAGGGGCAGCGCCCTCTTCTACCGCCTCGTGGGCGCTTCCGAGGTGCCCGGGATGGCCCTCGTCGCCTGCGGGCGGGGTCTTGCCCCGACCCTGGAGCTGCCGCCCGACCTCAAGCCTTGGGAGTTCGGCGCAGGGGGCCTCGGGCGCCGGGGCGAGACGATGGCCCCTCCGGCCTCCGAGGTGGAGCGGATCGACCTGCTCCTGCCGGATCTGTGTGCCCTGAGAGACCAGCGACGGTGGAGGGACCTGGAGCAGGCGGCCTCGCGATGGCCCGAGGTCTCAGTTCAGCCTTACGCCTGGCTTGGCGTCCTCTTCCGCGCCCACGCGCTCATGGGCCTGGGGCGCTACGACGCCTGCGGCAACCTGCTCGAAGGGAGGCTGCCGGGCGGAGGAGGCGCCCCGGCCCCGCTCTACGCCTACCAGTTCTGGGCCGATTCGGCGTTCCTCGCACAGCGCTACGCGGAGTGCTCGGCGCGGGTCCGCGGCGTCCCCAGGTCCGCGCGTCTCGCGAGGCCGGAGCTCGGACACACGGCTCTGTGGGCGGCCGTCTATTCGGGTGACCAGGGCCTCCGGTCCGAGATCTTCAGGGACGAGGGGCTTACCTTCTTCAGGTGGTATCCCCGGATGTTCGAGGGGGTGGGCCTCCTCATGTCGGAGCGGGCATCGGAGGCGGAAGCCAAACTCGAGTCGCTGCGCCGCGACCTCCCCGAGGTGGGGGACGTGGACCTTTGGCTCGCGAGGAGCCTGCTGGCCCAGGGGAAGGGCAAGGAAGCGCTCAGTCTCCTGGCGGAGGCCCGGACCGCTGCCCCAGGCGAGGGCGTGGAGGAGAGCCTCACCGGGCTGGAGGCGAGGTGGCTCTCGGGCGAGGACGCACCTGAGGGGCTGGTGCGGCAGGCCGATGGGTTGCTGGCGAACGCACGTCGCGAGGCGGTGACGTCGGTGGAGGCCCGCGCCCTTCTCCCGCTGGAATTGGCCGCCGGGGCCAGGCTCCATCGGGCGGCGGGTGACAGGGCCGGGGCCCGGAGCCTTGAGATGCAGGCGGTCGCGCTTGCTCCGGCTGCCTGGCGTGCGGCCCTTCGAACCCGTTGATCGCATGCCGCCGGAGAGATCAGCCGCAGCTGAAACATCTCCCCGAGAGGCCACGTAACGCCATTCACGTCGGGGGGTGACGCTTGCTCGAAGCCCGGAACCTGGTGAAGTCCTTCGGGAGCCTCAAGGCCGTGGACGGCGTGTCCTTCGCGCTGGAGCGCGGTTCGATCCTGGGGTTTCTCGGGCCCAACGGCGCGGGCAAGACGACCACCGTCTCGATGGTCGCCGGCCTCCTGACGCCCGACTCCGGGCAGGTTCTGGTGGAGGGCCGTGCGCTCTCCGGCGACGCCGACCCAGCCAAAGGAAGGCTGGGGCTCGTCCCGCAGGACCTGGCCCTCTACGACGACCTCACGGCGCAGGAGAACCTCCGCTTCTTCGGCTCCCTCCAGGGCATGGGGCGCCAAGCCGTGGACCGCGCGTCGGTGGGGGTCCTCGGGCTCGTGGGGCTCTCGGAGCGCGCCGGGGACAAGGTCAAGGACTACAGCGGCGGCATGAAGAGGCGCCTGAACCTCGCGGCGGGCCTCCTCCACGACCCGCCCGTCCTCCTCCTCGACGAGCCCACCGTGGGCGTGGACCCGCAGAGCCGCAACGCCATCTTCGAGACCCTCGAGGCCCTCAGGGACCGGGGCAAGGCCATCCTCTACACGACGCACTACATGGAGGAGGCGGAGCGCCTCTGCGGCCGCATCCTCATCGTGGACCGCGGCCGCGTCATCGCGGAGGACTCCCTCGCGGGCCTCCCGGGACTCCTCCCGGCGCGGAACAGGCTTGCCGTGGAGCTCTCCCTACCCCCGGCGCCCGACCGCCTGGCGGGCCTCTCGGCGCTCCCCGGTGTGTTGAGCGTGGAGCCCTCGGCGCAGGGCGTGAGCGTGGCTCTTGAGGACCTGGGCTCGGGGTCGGCCGCGGTCCTGAGCTGGCTCAAAGCCTCGGGCGCCACGGTCACGCACGTGGCGAGCGAGCGCGCGGGCCTTGAGGAGGTTTTCCTGAGCCTCACGGGCCGGAGCCTGAGGGATCCATGAGGGCCCGCGCCGTCCTGGGAATGGTCCGGAAGGACCTCAAGCTCTTCTTCGGCGACCGCCGCGCCGTGGTGGTCACCCTCATCACGCCCATCGTCATCGCGGCCTTCTTCGGGTTCCTCTTCTCCGGGGGCAATTCGCAGGAGCAGGCGAAGGTCCAGGTGCGCGTGGCGGACCTCGACGGCAGCCCGCTCTCCAAGGCCGTGGTCGAGGGCCTCTCGAAGGACGCCACGCTGGACGTGAAGCCCGGCACGGCGGACCAGGCGCGGGAGCTCGTCCGCAAGGGCAAGGCCGCGGTCGGCCTCGTCCTGCCCGCGGGGTTCGGCGACGACGCGGCGCGCGCCCTCTTCGGCGCCGGGACCAAGCCTTCGCTGCAGTTCCTCTACGACCCGTCCCACGCCGCCGAGCTCGCCATGGTTCGCGGCATCCTCACGGAGCACGTCATGGAGGCCGTGAGCCGCGAGGTCTTCACGGGGGAGCAGGGCAGGAAGATCACGCGCGAGAACCTCGCCAAAGTCGAGGCGGACACGGCCCTGAGGCCCGATGACCGCGACGCGCTCAAGGGCCTCCTCTCGAGCATGGACCGCTGGCAGGGCCGGCTGGAGGAGAGCAGGGAGGAGGGCAAGCCCCTGTCGGGCGGTCTCACACTCCCGTACGCCGTGAAGGAGGAGGCCGTCACCGGAAAGGCCGGACAGGCCTACAACGGCTACGCGCACTCCTTCGCGGGCATGGGGATCCAGTTCATCCTCTTCGCCGCCATCGAGCTCGGCGTGGGCGTCCTCCTCGAGCGGCGCATGGGCCTCTGGCAGCGGCTCAAGGCGGCGCCCGTCTCGAAGGGCGCGGTGGTCCTCGGCAAGGCCCTCAGCGGGACGCTCATCGCGCTGGTCACGCTCGGCGTCACGCTCGGCGCGGGGATGGCCGTCTTCGGCGTGCGCGTGAACGGGAGCTGGGGAGGCCTCTTCCTCCTCGTCCTCGCCTCGTGCGTCATGTCGGCCTCCTTCGGCCTCATGCTCGCGGCCTTCGGGCGGACCCCCGCCGCCTCCCGCGGCATCGCCATCTTCGTCGTTCTTCTCCTCACCATGCTCGGCGGGGGGTGGGTGCCCGCCTTCCTCTTCCCCGCGTGGATGCAGTCCCTCACCCTCGCGGTGCCCACGCGCTGGGCGCTCGACGGCCTCGACGCGGTCATCTGGCGTGGCGGCGACCTCGGGTCGGCGCTCGTGCCCTCGGCCGTCCTGGCGGGGTTTTCCGCGCTCTTCGGCCTCCTCGCCACGCTCAAGTTCCCCTGGGACGGGCGCGCCTAGCAGGCTGTTAGGCCTGCATCTCAGTCTCTTCCCCTGTGGCGCAGGCACTGCTGCCCTGGTGGAGCTGACACTCCTGGTCTTGTGGCGCAGGCACTCCTGCCTGCGTCTCTTCCCTAGGGCGAACTCGCACAGCGCTATCCGCCGTCTGCAGGAGCGCCTGCCCCACGCCAGACCAGCCTTCCTGTGCTCCTCGTCTTCAATCCCTTTTATCTGCGTCGCCTGCGGATGATCCTTCCGTTGGCCTGCTTCTTCGTGGACGTTCGCGCCTGCCGCGCCCGAGTCCGCCTGCTCGCTCCGGCAGAGAGTCGCGATCGGGCAAGCAAGCCCGCGACGATGAACATCGTTTTCGTGGGAGCCGTCGCCTGACGGCGGAGGGTTGCAACCGTTACACGATGGGCTGGTCGCGATCAGGCGATCGCTCCCACAACTCACAACTCACAACTCGCAACTCAAAACTCACAACCCTAGTTCGTCGCCGGCTCTCCGGTTCCCCGGCTCTCCGGCTCGTTCTCTCCCAGGATGCCCTCCACGTACAGCAGGCTCACCTGCGCCACGAGGTAGTCGCGCCGGGCGCGGGCCAGGTTGCCCCGGGCCTGGTTGAGACCCTGCTGGGCGTCGTCCACGTCGAGCCTGGTCTTCACGCCGTACTCGAAGCCCTTGTTCGCCATGAAGAGGACCTTCTCGGCCTGCTCCACGGTGCCCGCGAGGCCCCGCACGATCTCGGCGTTCTCGCGCACGGCGTCCACGGCGGTGCGCGCCTGGAGCGAGACCTGGTCCTTGAGCTTGGCGAGCTCGATCTCGCCCTGGGTCTGGTCGCTCCTCGCCTGCATGACCTGGCCCTTGGTCCTCATCCCGTCGAAGAAGGGGAACTTGAGGAACACGCCGAGGGACCAGTAGTTCCCGCTGGGGTTGAGGCGCGTGGGGCCGTTCCCCATGTCGGCCCACCCGGCGTCGGTCCACTTCTGGCCGTAGCTGCCCGAGAGGTCGAGGCGGGGCTTGTTGCCGGCGTTGGCGATCTTCACGAGCTGGCGGTAGACCTCCACGCGGTCGGCCTGCGCGGCGAGCTCGGGGCGGCGCTTGAAGGCCGTCGCGAGGGCCTCTTCGTAGGTAGGCGGCAGGGCGAGCGCGGCGGCGAGGGTGCCCACGGCGTCCACGTCGCCCGAGTCCTGTCCCAGCAGGAACCGGAGCTGGTCCTTGGCGACCTGCACGAGGTTGCGCGCGCGGATCGTCGCGGGACGGGCGTTCTCGACGTCGACCTTCGCGGCGAGGGCGTCGTAGTCGGTGGCCGTGCCGAGGGAGAACTTCTTCTGCGCCTCGTCGAGGTGCGCCTCCTTCTGCGCCAGGTTCTTGTCGGCGATGTCGGCCAGTTCCTTGGCGAGGAGGACGTCGTAGAACGCCGCGGTGACGTCGCGGCGCGCGGCCTGCTGGTAGAGGCGGAGCTGCTCGTCGGCGCTCGCTATGCCCACCTTGGCCGCCTTGATGGCCGCGCCCACCTGGCCCCACGTGAAGAGGGTCTGGGTCAGGGTGACCTCGGCGTACTTCGTGTCCGTGGTCGTCGGGAAGAGCTCCGCGAAGAGGGAGGCCTTGTCCACGTCGCGCCGGCCCGCACCGTTGAGGCTGAAGGTCGGAAGGGCCCCCGCGCGCTCCTCGATGTACTTGCCCTTCACCCAGGTCCGGTACTCCTCCGCCTTCTGCACGTCGCGGTTGTGGTCCATCGCGATGGAGAGGGCCTGGTCGAGGGTGAGCACCGTCGCGGCGGTCTGGGTGGAGGCCGATGTGGGGAGGAGCATTAGGGCCATCGCCAGTGCCACGAGGAGAGCGAGCCGGAGAGCCGGGGAGCCGGAGACGGGGGAAAAGGCTAATGGCCAATCAAAGGCAAAGCAAGGATAGGACCTTTTCTTCATGACTTTCCCTAATCCCCGGCTCCCCGGCTCTCCGGCTCTCCGGCTCGCGCGCTTAGAAGCGATACCCTGCTTTCCGATCATGGTGTGTTCTCCGATCCGGGAGCCCCCGCCCACTTCCTGTGCACCCACTGGGCGAAGTCGTCGAGGAGGGTGTAGACCACCGGCACCACGAGGAGCGTGAGGACGGTGGAGGTGATGAGGCCGCCGATGACGGCGCGCGCCATGGGGGCGCGCATCTCGGCGCCCTGGCCGAGGCCGAGGGCTAGGGGCAGCATGCCGAAGATCATGGCGAGGGTGGTCATCATGATGGGGCGGAGCCGGGTGCGGCCCGCGGTGATGACGGCCTCGCGGCGGTCCATGCCGCGCCGCTTCTGGACTTTGGTGAAGTCCACGAGGAGGATGGCGTTCTTGGTCACGAGGCCCATGAGCATGATGAGGCCGATGAGGGACATCATGTTGACCGTGTCGCGCGTGAGGAAGAGCATGCCCGCCATGCCCACGATGGAGAGGGGCAGGGAGAGCATGATGGCGAGCGGGTCGATGAAGGACTCGAACTGCGCGGCGAGGATGAGGTAGACGAAGATGACCGCGAGGACGAGCGCCTCGACCATGTAGATGAAGCTCTCGATCATGATCTCCGTGTCGCCGCCCAGGACCACGCGGTAGCCCGAGTCCATGGGCACCTTGGCGACGGCCTTGGCGACCTCGGTCCCGGCGGTGCCGAGGGGCAGGTGGTCCAGGTTGGCGCTGAGGACCACCTGACGGCTCAGGTCCTGCCGGCTGATCTCGGAGGGCGACACGGTGCGCTCCGCCTTCACGAGGTCCGAGAGGGGGACGAGGCGGTTTTTCCCGTCCGCGCCGGGGACCGAGAGGCGGAGGTCCTCCACCTGGGCCACGTCCTGGCGCAGGTCCAGGGGAAGCCGGACGCGCACGTCCACGGCCTCGCCCGTCTCGTCCTCGTAGGTGGAGACCACCTGGCCGCCGACGAGGGCGCCCACGGTGCGAACGATGGGCGCGGTCCCGAGGCCCGAGGCCGAGGCGCGCTCGCGGTCCACGACGAAGCGGTACTCGGGGAGGTCCTGCTCCAGCGTTGCCTCGAGGTCCACGATGCCCTTCACCTTGAAGAGTTCCGCCTTGAGCGCGCGGGCGTAAGCCTTGAGCTTGGGGATCTCCTCGCCCTTGATGAGGATCTGGAGAGGCTTCTGCATGTTGTCGGGGTCCTCCTCGACGGAGAGGACGATCCCCGGGATGGATTGGAGCTTCTCGCGGATATCGGGCATGAGCAGGGCCTGGCTGCGCTTGCGCTCCGACTTGTCCTTGAGCTTGATGTAGACCGTGGCGTTGCGGACTGTGTCTGCGTCGTTGGCCGCGATGGTGCCGTAGGTGTGCTCGATCTCGGGATACGTCTCCAGCACCTTGAGCACGTCGTTGAGGCGGGCGCGCGTCTCGGCGAAGGAGGCGTCCGGGGCCGTCTTGAAGCGCACGAGGAACTCGGCGTGGTCGAAGGAGGGGAAGAACTCGCTCTGCAGTGCGCCGAAGAGCCCGAGCCCCAGGACGAAGGCGCCCACCGCGAGGCCGAACACGAGCTTGCGGTGGTCGAGGGCCCAGCCGATGACGAGCTTGTAGCGGTCGGCGGTGTGCTCGAACCAGTCGTTGAAGACGTCCAGGATCCGGGCGATGAAGTGCCGCTTGCCCTTGCGGTGGATGTCGGGGTCGGTCCACCGCGAGGAGAGCATGGGGTCGAGCGTGAAGGACACGAAGAGCGAGACGAGGACCGCGAAGGTGACCGTGATGCCGAAGTGGTAGAAGAAGCGCCCGATGATGCCCTTCATGAAGGCCACGGGCACGAAGACCGCCACGATGGAGAGGGAGGTCGCCAGGACGGCGAGCCCGATCTCGGAGGTGCCCTCGCGGGCCGCCTCGAAGTGGTCCTCGCCGTGCTCCAGGTGCCGCACGATGTTCTCCCGGACCACGATGGCGTCGTCGATGAGGAGGCCGATGGCGAGGCTCAGGGCCATGAGCGTCATGACGTTCAGCGTCATGCCGAGGAAGTACATCGCGATGAAGGAGGAGATGACGCTGATGGGGAGCGTGAGGCCCGTGATGACCGTGGAGCGCCACGAGTTCAGGAAGCAGAACACGATGAAGATCGTGAGGAACCCGCCGATGATCATGGTGTTCTTCACGTCGTCCACGGACTCGCGGATCATCACCGAGGCGTCGCGTACGATGGCGATCTCGGTTCCCGGCGGCATCTCGAGCTGGAGCTTGCCCACCTGGCGCTTGACCTCGTCCACGACGCCCACGGTGTTGGCCTTCGACTGCTTGAGGATATTGATGGCGACGGCGGGGACGCCGTTGATGACGGCGAGGGAGCGCTGCTCCTCCACGCCGTCCACCACTTCGGCCACTTCGCCGAGCACGACGGGGTGGTCGCCGCGTCGGCCGATGACCATCTCTCTGAATCCCGCGACATCCACCGGCTTGCCCGAAATGCGCAGGGGCACCTCGGAGTCGTTCTGATTGAGGCGGCCGAGGGGCGTGTTGACATTTTCCGAGGCGATGCCCGCGAGGACCTCGTCCACGCCCATGCCCATGGCCTCGATGCGCGCTGGGTCCACGAGGATGCCCACCTCCCGCTTGCTCTGGCCCACGAGCTTGACCTTGCCCACGCCCGGGATGTTCTCGAGGCGGCGCCGGATCTTGCGGTCGGCGAGGTCCGTCAGCTCGCGCTCCGGCAGGGTCTTGGAGCGCACGGCGAGGGACACGATGGGCATGGCGCCGAAGTCCATCTTCTGGATGACGGGCTCCTCGATGCCCTGGGGGAGCTCGTTCCGGACGGCGTTGAGCTTGGCGCGCGCCTCCTGCGAAGCGTCGTTGATCTTGACCTCGAGCTGGAACTCGACCATGACGCTCGAGAGCCCCTCGCTCGAGGTGGAGTAGACGTGCTTCACGCCCGAGATGGGGTTCACCGCCTCCTCGATGCGCTTGGTGACCTCGCGCTCCACGGACTCCGGGGAGGCCCCCGGGAAGACGGTGACGATGGAGAGGATGGGCATCTCCACGTCGGGCATCATCTCCACCGCGAGGCGCCGGTAGGAGAAGAGTCCCAGGGTCAGGAGCGCCAGCATGAGCACGGTGGCGAAGACGGGACGCTTGATGGAGAGGTTGCTCAGGAACATCTTCGAAGGCTCCCTAGGGTCGTTAGTAGGACAGCAGGAGAGTAGGAGAGTAGGAAGAACCTGACCGGCTGCGCAGGGGAGCTCGGTTCTGGTTGCCCTACTTACCTACTCACCTAATCACCTACTCACCCTTTACGCACTGCCACCTTGTCGCCGTCGGCGAGGTTGAACCCGCCGCGCGAGACCACGACGTCGCCGTCCGACAGGCCCGTCACGATCTCCACCGACTCGCCGGCCACCGCGCCCGTGGTGACGGCGCGGAGGGAGGCCTTCTCCCCGGCGACGACGAAGCACTGGGCCTTGCCTGCGGCCACGTCCCACCCCACGAGGGCGCTCTTGGGTACCTGGAGGACGCTGGGCCGGTCGCCCGTCACGATGCGCCCCTTCACGAAGAGGCCCGACTTCAGCGTGCCGTCCGGGTTGGGCACCTCGGCCAGGACCCCGATGGCCCGGCTGGCCTCGTCGGCGGCGGGGTTGATGAAGGCAACCTTCCCCTCGAAGGTGCGCACCTCGACCGCGTCGGTAGTGAACGGGAGGCTCTGGCCCACCTTCACCGCGGCGATCTTGCTCGAGGGCACGGTCACCTTGAGGTCGAAGAGTCGGTTGTCCACGATCCGGAAGAGCACGTTGTCACCCGCCCGGTCGCCGGCGCTCACCGCGCGCAGCGCCACCACGCCGTCCATGGGGGCCCGGATGACGGTCTTGTCGAGCCTCGCCTGGGCGAGCTTGAGCTGGGCGTCGGCGGCCTGGCGCATGGTCTGGCTGTCCTCAAGCCCTTGGGCCGTCATGAGGCCCACGTCCTTCAGCTTGAGGGCGCGCTCGTACTCGCGGTCGGCGCGGGCGGCCTCGGCCTTGGCCTGGAGCACGGCGGCGTCGGCCTCGCGGGCGTCGAGGCGCGCGAGGACCTGGCCCTTGGTCACGGGCACCCACTCGGTCACGAGGACCTGGGCGACGGTGCCGGGGTAGTCGGCTTTCACGTCCGCGCTGAACTTGGGGGTGAGGGTGCCCACCACCTCCACGCTCTGCTGGAAATCGGCGGGCGCCACCTTCGCCGTGTCTACGGCCACGGCGGGCTTGCCGCCGGCCTGCCCCTCGTTCTTCTGGGAACAGGCCGAGGCGCCCAGGAGAAGGCCCAGGAGGAGGGCGGGAACCACACCCGCGTGAGTTTTCCGGTGGGTCATCGTAGGACTCCTTTGGTGGTCTTGCTCGGGTTCTTCGCTCGGGCGGCACGGGCCGGCCGCGTGTCGCGCGGCGCGCCGGCCAGGCCGTCGAAGATGGTGTCGATGAGGCGCTTGAGCCCCTCGCGTCCGAGGGACTGCTCGGGGTGGCAGAGGTCCACCTCCATGGCGATGTTCAGCGCGCCGACCACCGCCCACATGGCCTGCTCCACCGGCATGGGTCGGAGCTCGCCCGCCTCCAGCCCCTCCTGGAGGATCTCGGCGACGAGGCCCTGGAAGGTGTGGTGGGTGGCGTCGAAGTCGAAGGGCGGCGCGCCCTGGGGCGGCCCGTAGTAGATGGAGTACATGACGCGGACGAGGGGCAGGTGCTCGGAGTGGAAGTCGTACACGCGGTCGCACAGGTACGCGATGCGCTCCCTCGACGTGCCGTGGTGGTTCCGGATCTCGACGATGAGGTCGAGGAGCGCCTTGAAGCTCTCCTGGAAGAGGGCGAGGTACAGGCCCTCCTTGTTCCCGAAGTGGTAGTAGAGGACCGGCTTGGTGACCCCCGCCGCCTCGACGATCTCCCGCACCGAGGTCGCGGCGTAGCCCTTCCGGTCGAAGAGGTCCGTGGCCGCCGCCATGAGGCGCTCTCGGGCGTTCGCGTCTTGGGGGGAGGTCGTGGGCTGCCTGCTCATGGTGTTCGTGCCGGACCCGCGAAGGGCGCGGGGCGCTACCTACCTACCGGTAAGTATAGATGGAACGGGAGAGCTTGTCAATATCGGATGTGGGATTTGGGATATGGGAAACGAAGGCGAAAGGCGAAAGGCGAAAGGCGAAAGGCCTGCTCCCCCCATCACTGGAACGCATAGCTCACCTTGAGGAAGAAGTTCCGCTCGGCGGGCTGGAGGCCGCGGCGGTCGGTGAGGACGCGGTCGTCGCCGTAGCCCACGTAGAGGACGCTCTGCCAGTTGAGCTTGTAGGCGAAGAGGACGGACCCCGTGAGGCCGCCCGTCTTCTCGGGCACGGGGTAGTCGTAGAGCGCAGGGTTGCGCCGCGTCTCGAGCCACTGGGCGATGAGGCGGACGAAGGACCTGGCCGAAAAGTTGTAGGTCGCCTTCAGGTAGAAGGTGTCCGCCGTGTAGAGGTTTCCCTGGGGCAGGTTCAACCAGCTCCGCTCGGCGCTCGCGTAGGCGGTCAGGTGGTCCGTCGGCCGGAAGGTGCCCGAGAGGGAGACGTCCCCGCCGTGGCCCACACGGGCTCCCTCGTAGTCGATGGATTGGCCGACCGTCGCGAAGAGAGAGACGCGCGAGAACACACGGCCCGGCGACAGGCTCGCCTCGCCGAAGACGGAGTTCGCGGTGAGGAGCTTGCTCCCAACGCGCTCCGTGTCCTGGTTGTAGAAGAGCTCCGCGTACAGGCTCTTCTTCCCCTCGAAGTTGGCGCCCGCATAGTAGACGCGGGACAGGGGCTGACCCCCGGGGAGCCACTTGTAGCCGGCGATGACGGCGGGCTCGATGCGCGAGAAGAAGCTGGCGGGGTAGAAGTTGTAGGAAACGCGGCCCCTCCCCTCCTGGTAACCCACCTGCGGCACGTAGCCCGAGTTCGCCCGGAACTCCGGCGAGACGTCCCGGTATTGGAAGTTCCACCGCCATGTCTTGGCGCTGTGATCGTAGATGAGGTAGAGGTCGCCGCCCTCGAGCTCGCGCCCGTCCCACTCTTGGGCCAGGTCGGGATAGCGGGGCGTCTTCGTGGAGCTGTAGAGGTACTGCCCGGTGACCTGGTCCACGTCCGAAGGGCGCCACTGGAAGTCGAGGCCCGCGACGCGGTTGAAGCTCCCCCCCTCGTCCTCCCGGTCCGTCACGAGGACGCCCCAGAAGGAGCGGCCCACGTCCCACCGCATCCGGCCGATGGTGACGAGGGATTCGAAGTCCTGCGGCGCGTAGGTGGAGAACTCCGGGCCCGGCACGATGACGAGACCGCCTCCGCGGTCCTGCGTCGTCAGGACCGTGTAGGACATGGAGCCCGCCTTGCCCGTGGCGCGCAGGCCCCACCGCGGCGAGGTGATGGTGCGCGTGTAGACCGCGTCGATGGGCGTCTGGAAGAGGTCCACGCCCTCCATGAAGAAGGGCCGCTTCTCCGGGTAGAACAGGGCGAACCGCTGGTTGACGGCGAGCTGGATGACGTCCGACTCGACCTGGGAGAAATCGGGGTTGATGGTGATATCCAGGGCCGTGTCGGGCGTGGGCGTCCACTTCACATCGATGCCCGCATCGCCCACCACGGGTCCCTTCACGAAGGGCGTCCCGGGGGCGAACTCGGCCTGGTCCACCTTCTTGGCGGTGGCGTAGGGCGCCACCACGAGGTGGTTCGAGGTCGGGAGCCCGCTCAGGCCCGCCAGGTCCGCCTCGTGGCAGACGGTGCAGTTGGTACCCTTCGGCAGGGGGACGCTGGCGATCTGGTAACGGAAGTCCCTGGGGTAGTTGCGGTAGAAGATGACGCCCCACGTCTGGGGGTCGGTTTTGGGGTAGCGCAGGCTCGTGAGGGGCAGGCGCATCTCCATCTCCCACCCGCGATCGGTGATGCGCGCCGCCGTGTCCCAGAACATGTCGGGGGAGAAGTCCTCCTGCCCCGTGGCGTCGTTCGTCACACCGTCGCTCTGGGCGCCGCGCGGGTTCACGAACAGCTCGAGGGCCGACCGTCCATCGTGGCGCGTGTCGAGGAAGATGCCCGCGAAGTCCTGGTCGGAGCCCACGCCGTCGCGGTCCGTCAGCGGAGCGCGGATGGCCTTCGGGTCCGGGTCTTCGCAGAGAAGGGCCACGTAGAAGTACTTGGAGTCGTAGCCCACGAACCCCGTGGTCTTCACCGGAGGCTTGCCGTTGTCGGTCCGGTTGATCTCGTAGGGGAGGTCTACTTTGGCGGCCTCCTGCCAGCCCGGGTCGGAGAGGTCCCCGTCGACTTTGATGGGGGTCGAGATGCGGACGGCGGGGATCTGGGGGTGGGTCGGTGTCTCGGAGCGGTGCGCGAGGGGGCACAGGAAGAGGGAGAGCGCAAAGAGGGCGAGCTTGGAGGACGATTTCAAAGGCGTTTCCCTCCCCGGGACCCGCCGCCGGCGGGTTAAAATAGCTACGGTGCGAGGAGCCCGAAAGTTTCCATCGGAAGGGCTCCCGGAACGCTCGAAGGGAGGCACCATGACCACGAAAACGCGGAAACTGGGGCGCGCGGGCGTGGAGCTCTCCGCCCTGGGCCTGGGCTGCATGGGCATGTCGGAGTTCTACGCGGGGCGCGACGACGCCGAGTCGGTGGCCACGATCCACCGCGCCCTCGACCTCGGGATCACCTTCCTCGACACCGCGGACATGTACGGCGTCGGGGCCAACGAGGAACTCGTGGGCCGCGCCCTCAGGGGCCGCCGGGAAGAGGTCTTCCTCGCCACCAAGTTCGGGAACGTCCGGGGAGCGGACGGCACCTTCCTCGGCGTCAACGGGCGGCCCGACTACGTGCGCGCGTGCTGCGAGGCGAGCCTGCGGCGCCTGGGCACGGACGCCGTGGACCTCTACTACCAGCACCGGGTGGACCAGACCGTACCCATCGAGGAGACGGTCGGCGAGATGTCGCGCCTCGTGGGCGAGGGGAAGGTGCGCTTCCTCGGGCTCTCCGAGGCCTCGCCGAAGACGCTGCGCCGGGCGGCGGCCACACACCCCATCGCAGCCCTCCAGACCGAATACTCCCTCTGGACGCGCGACCCCGAGCCCGAAATCCTCCCCGCGTGCCGCGAGCTGGGCGTGACCTTCGTGGCCTACAGCCCGCTGGGCCGGGGGTTCCTCTCGGGGAGATTCAAGACCCTCGAAGACCTGCCCGAGGACGACTACCGCCGCAACCACCCACGCTTCCAGGGCGAGAATTTCGCGGCCAACCTCAAGCTCCTGGAGACCGTGGAGCGGATGGCGCGGGAGAGGGGGTGCACGCCGTCGCAGCTCGCCCTCGCGTGGGTCCTGGCCAAGGGCGAGGACATCGTGCCCATCCCCGGGACCAAGCGGCGGAAGTACCTCGAGGAAAACGTGGCGGCCCTGACCGTCGAGCTTACGCCCGACGACGTCAAGACCCTCGACGAGGCCATCCCGCTGGGTATCACTGCAGGTGAGCGCTACCATGTGCATGCCATGAAGGCGATCGACACTTAGGCCACCTCCCGTCATCCCGAGG
>JBBIUU010000023.1:1306-3680 GCA_037440125.1 Acidobacteriota bacterium | reverse complement strand
GCTCGGCAGCCCTTCGAAGGAACGCCTGGAATGACGGTGAGGTGGGAAGCGCCTTGGCCGGCTGTTTTGGGGCCGGCGGAAGAGGCTGGGTCAAATCCCACCTTTCGCCGCCGTTTGAGGCCCCGCAAGGTTTTGACGTTAACAGTTTCCATTCCTCTCCAGCTCCCCAGCTCTCCAGCTCCCCAGCTCTTTCCTTTTGGCGTACACTCCTCCCTGCGTTTTCCGCAGCCAGAAGGGGGACACCGTGACGGTTCAAATTAAAGGCTCCGGCCTGACCATCGAAGAGCTCGTGCGCGTCGCGCGCCACGGCGAGGAAGTCGAACTCACGGGGGACGCGCTCGGCCGGATCAAGACCTGCCGGGCCATGCTCGAGAGAAAGATCGACGCCCACGAGATCATGTACGGCGTCAACACGGGGATCGGCGAGCTGGCCTCCGTGGTCCTCACGGACGAGCAGGTTCTGGAATTCCAAAAATACCTCATCTACAACCACGCCGCGGGGATCGGCAAGCCTGCGCCCGTCGAGCACGTGCGGGCCGCCATGCTGGGCCGGTGCAACGTGCACGCCCACGGGAACTCGGGCTGCCGCCCCGAGATCACACAGACCTACGTGGCCATGCTCAACGCCGGCGTGACGCCCGTGGTGTGCGAGAAGGGGAGCGTCGGGGCTTGCGGCGACCTGAGCCCCATGAGCCAGTGCGCGCTCTCCCTGATGGGCGAGGGCGAGTCCTTCTACCGGGGACAGCGCATGCCCACGAAGGAGGCCCTGGAGAGGGCCGGCATCCCCATCCCCGGCCTCAGGGCCCGCGACGGCCTCGCCGCCATTAACGGGAGCAACCTCCTCACGGCCATGGACGCGCTCTTCCTCTACGACGCCGAGCGCTGGACGGCGCAGGCGGAGATCGCCGCGGCCATGAGCCTCGAGGCCCTCCTGGCCAACATGCGCCCCTACGAGTCCAAGCTCCACGAGCTTCGCGGGTTCAAGGGCGCCGTCACGAGCGCGGCGAACCTGCGGCAGATCGTGGCGGGCTCGGACCTCGTCACGGGCAAGCTCAAGGTGAAGGTGCAGGACGCCTACTCCATGCGCTCCACGCCCCAGGTCGTGGGCGCGCTCCGCGATGCCCTGGCGTGGGTGCGCGTGCAGGTGGAGACGGAGCTCAACGGCGTGGGCGACAACCCCATCTTCGTGCCCGAGGAGGACAAGGTCTACACGGGCGCGAACTTCCAGGGAAGCCCCGTCTCCCTGCCCGTGGACATGGCCGCCATGGGCGTGACCATGATCTGCGTCCTGAGCGAGCGCCGCCTCAACCGCCTCCTCAACCCCGCGTGCAGCGTGGGCCTCCCGGCCTTCCTCACCAAGGGCGCGGGGATGTTCAGCGGCCACATGCTCAGCCAGTACACGGCCGACATGCTCATCGCCGAACAGCGCATCCTCAGCGCGCCGAGCTGCGTCCAGTCCATTCCCGCCGCGGCGGACCAGGAGGACTTCGTCTCCATGGGCATGAACGGCGCTCTCAAGGCCCAGCAGATCCTCGAGAACGCGAACGGTGTCCTGGGCATCGAGCTCATCGCCGCGACCCAGGCCCTCGACTTCCGCGATTTCACACCGGGCAAAGGCACCCGAGCCGCCCACGCCGCCGTGCGCAAGGTCGTGGAGCACCTCGACGTGGACCGGCCGCTCTTCCGCGACCACAACGCCATGGCCGAGGCCGTCAAGAACTGCTCCGTCCTCGACGCCGTCCAGGCCGAGGTCGGCGACCTCAAGACGAGCTGGTAAGGGCGACCCACCACGGAAGGATTGAAGAGAAGAACATTTCACCACGGAGACACGGAGAGCACAGAGAAGGTCAAAATCAATTTGTTTGAAAAAGAAAGATCTTCTCCTTCTTTTCTCCGTGTCCTCCGTGCCTCCGTGGTGAGTTCTTTTGACTCTCCCCGAGGGCGGCATGGCGGAGCTTCCTGAGGCGCTACGAGAGAAGGTCGAGGCGCTGAGGCGCGAGATCGCGGCGCTGGAGCGCGAGGCGCGGGAGGAGATCCCCGCGCAGATGGAGAGCGCCCGGGACGTGGGCCCCGTGCGCGAGAACGCCGACATGTACCTCGTGGCGGGACGCGCCCACTACGTGCAGGGACGCCTGGCCTCCCTCCGCCAGCGCCTGCAGGCCCTCCAGAAGCTCGACCTCTCGGCTCTCCCACAGGACCGCGCCGCATACGGGAGCCGCCTCCTCCTCGAGGATTTGGTCGGCGGGCCCGACAAGGAGATCCTCCTCGTCACGCCCGAGGAGACCGGGGAGAGCCCCGAGGCCGTGTCCCTCCTCTCGCCCCTGGGCCGCGCCCTCGCCGGGAAACGTCCCGACGACGAGGTCGAGGTCGCCAC
>JBBIUU010000023.1:0-1206 GCA_037440125.1 Acidobacteriota bacterium | reverse complement strand
TCGAACGAAGCATCCGGGCATAGGTTCGCCCTCACGGTGTTCAAGGCGTTTCGGACCCCATAAGGAGCACGGCATGACGATCGGATTCAAACCCATGATCCTGGCGGCGCTCGCGGCCACGGCCGCCCTCGGCGCGGCCCTCCCCGCCCAGGCGGAGCTGCCCACCCTCATCCCCAGGCAGGTCCTCGTCGGCAACCCCACCAAGGCCAACCCCCGCATCTCCCCCGACGGCACCAAGCTGGCCTACATCGCGCCCTCGAAGGAGGGCGTCCTGAACGTCTGGGTCAAGACGGTCGGCAAGGACGACGACCAGATGGTCACGAAGGACACCCACCGCGGCATCCGCTCGGACTTCTGGGCCGAGGACGGCCAGCACCTGCTCTACATCCAGGACGTGGGCGGCGATGAAAACTGGCACGTCTACTCGGTGGACCTCGCCACGAAGGTCACCCGCGACCTCACGCCCTTCCAGGGCATCCGGGCCCAGGGCATCATGATGGACAAGAAGTTTCCCAACGATATCCTCGTGGGGCTCAATCTGCGCGACCGCCAGGTCTTCGACCAGTACCGCGTGGACCTCACCACCGGCGCGGTGGTCCTCGACACCCAGAACCCGGGCGACGTCCTGGGCTGGGTCACGGACCCCGAGTTCCAGATCCGCGGCGCCGTCGCCAGCAACCCGGCCGACGCCAGCACGATCCTGCGCGTTCGCGACTCCAGGACCGCGCCCTGGCGCGACATCGCCACCTGGCCCTTCGGCGAGGACGGCGGCCCCGTGGACTTCACCGCCGACGGGAAGGCGCTCTACGTCCAGACCACCATGGGCTCGGACACCTCCCGCCTCGTGAAGATGGACGCCTCCACCGGCAAGGAGCTCGAGACCCTCGCGCAGAACCCCAAGTGCGACCTCGGCTCGATCCTCATCCAGCCCGACCGCCACGTGGTCCAGGCCGTGGAGTTCGAGATCCTCAAGCCCGAGTGGACCGTCATGGACGCCTCCATCAAGGGCGACTTCGACGCGCTCGCCAAGGTCCATCGCGGCGTCTTCTTCGTCAACGACCGCGACCGCGCCGACAAGAAGTGGGTGGTGCTCTACTCCGTCGAGGACGGCCCCGCCGCCTACTACCTCTACGACCGCGACTCGAAGAAGGCGGACTTCCTCTTCGTGACGCGCCCCGAGCTCGAGAAGTACACCCTCGCCAAGAC
>JBBIUU010000022.1:28406-37890 GCA_037440125.1 Acidobacteriota bacterium | reverse complement strand
ATGTTCGAGATCGGCTGGTGCGTGATGCTCTACACCACCGTCCTCTTCCTCGAGTTCCTGCCCCTCGTCTTCGAGCGCTTCGGGTACACGAAGGGCCTCCATATCTGGCACAGGCTCTCGCCCATCCTCGTTCTCCTGGGCATCCTCCTCTCCACGCTTCACCAGTCGAGCCTCGGCACCCTCTACGTCATCGTCCCCCAGAAGATGCACCCCCTCTGGTACTCGCCCATCCTGCCGATCCTCTTCTTCATCTCGGCCATCGCGCTGGGGCTCGCCATGGTCTGCATCGAGTCCTTCCTCTCCCTGCGGGCCTTCGGAAAGCACCTGGAGGCGGACCTCCTGGCCCAGATCGGCAAGGCGTGCGCGGTGGTGCTCATGCTCTACACGGTCGTCCGCCTGGAGGACCTCTACATCCGGGGGTCCCTGCGCTACGCCTGGAACTTCGACACGGCCTCGTGGTTCTTCCTGGGCGAGATCGGGCTCGGCGCCCTCCTGCCCATCGGCATGCTCCTCTTCGAGAAGGTGCGGCGCCGCCCACTCATGCTCGTGCTCGCCTCCTTCCTCGTGGTCCTCGGCATGATCTTCAACCGCCTGAACGTGGGGGTGACCTCCATCCAGCTGGGCATGAACGCGCAGTACACGCCCTCCTGGAAGGAGTTCGCCGTGTCCCTGGGTCTGATCGGCATCGGCATGGCGCTCTTCAGCCTGGCCGTCCGGTATCTGCCCGTCTTCCCCGAGGGCCCGGTGGCCAAGCCGAAGCCCGCGGACCCCTTCGTGGAGCTGGCGCCGAGGGCCTGACCCTCGGACCGGAGCCCTCATGCGAATCATGGAGAGCGTCGCCGCCAAGGTCGGGATGCTCGTGGTGGCCAGCCTGGTGGGTTTCTTCGGGCTGGCCACCTGGTACAACCTGCGCGTCCAGGAGCAGGCGAGCACGCACCTGCTCGTGCTCAACGGCGCCCAGCTGGCCGACGTCGTGGCCCGCTCCATCCGGGAGGCCATGCTCCGGAACGACCGGGCCGCCATCGACGCCGCCATCGCGACCCTCAGCGGACAGCGCGAGATCGAGCGCATCCGCATCATCGACAAGGAGGGCAGGGTGGCCTACTCCTCGGTCAAGCCCGAGGTGGGCACCGTCATCGACACCAGGCAGGAGCAGTGCGTCACCTGCCACATACAACCCACGCCGCCCACCACCCTCACCGCGGCCCAGATGGTGCGCCGCACGAGCCTCGGCGGACACCGCGTCCTGGGCATCACCCACATCATCCCCAACGCCCAAGACTGCGCCGACGCACCGTGCCACGTGCACCCGACGAGCCAGCGCCTCCTCGGCGTCCTCGACGTGGCCCTGCGGCTCGACCCGTACCTGGAGGCCCGCAGGCGGAACATGATCCAGGGCCTCGTGGCCAGCGTCCTCGGCATCCTCCTCGCCTCCGTGGTGAGCGTCGTGGCCGTCCGGCGCATGGTGCACACCCCCGTGCGCACGATCATCAAGGGAGCCCGGGCCCTCGCGCAGGGAGACCACTCGGTGCGCGTGCCCGAGCTCACCCGGGACGAGCTCGGCGTCCTCGCCCACACGTTCAACCTCATGTCCCGGGACCTCGAGAAGGCGCACTCCGAACTGCTGGAGTGGGCCCAGACGCTCGAGAACCGGGTGGACCAGAAGACCGACGAACTCGAGCGCGCGCAGGAGCAGATCCTGCAGGTGGAAAAGCTCGCCTCCCTCGGGCGCCTCGCGGCCGTGGTAGCCCACGAGATCAACAACCCCCTCTCGAGCGTCGTGACCTACGCCAAGATTCTGCTGAGGCGCATCGGGGGGCGGGAAGCGAGTCCCGAAGGGGACCAGAACGCGCAGTACCTGGAATCCATCGCGTCGGAGGCGAGCCGCTGCGGCGAGATCGTGGCCCAGCTCCTCTCCTTCGCGCGCCACAGGGGCGGCGAGTTCACCCCCGTCCTCCTGTCCTCCGTCGTCGAGAAGTCGGTCTTCCTCGTGAACCACAAGCTCGAGATGGCCAACGTGGAGGTGGTCCAGGAGCTCGCGGACCTCCCACCCTTCCAGGCCGACGAGGGTCAGCTCCAGCAGGCCCTCATGGCGCTCCTCATCAACGCCTGCGAGGCCATGGAAAAGGGCGGTACCATCACCTTGCGCACGAAGACCTGGGAGAAGGGCCAGGTCCTCGAGGTGGAGGACACGGGCCCGGGCATGCCCCCCGGCGTGGCGGACAAGGCTTTCGAGCCCTTCTTCACCACCAAGAGCGCCACTTCCGGCGTGGGCCTCGGCCTGAGCGTGGTCTTCGGCATCGTCCGCCGCCACGGCGGCACCATCGACCTCAAGACGGCGCCCGGCAAGGGCTGCCGCTTCACCATAAGGCTTCCTGAGACACCGCCTGACTCGGTACAGGAGGGCGCGCCATGAGTACCCGGATCTCCGCTCCGCGTCTGCTGATCGTGGACGACGAGTTGCACGTCAGAGAGTCGCTCTCGCGCTGGTTCATCGAGGACGGCTACGAGGTGGATGCCGTGCCCGACGCCAAGGAGGCGCTCGCGGCCCTCGGCCGCCGGAACTACGACGTGGTCATCACCGACATCAAGATGCCCGGGATGGACGGCCTCGAGCTCCAACGGAGGATCCGCGAGGTGAACCCCAAGGCCGCCATCGTCCTGATCACCGCCTACGCCTCCGTGTCCACGGCGGTGCAGGCGCTGAAGGACGGCGCCTACGACTACGTCACCAAGCCCTTCGACCCCGAGGCCCTCTCCCGGGTCGTGGCCAAGGCCTGCGAGCGCATGCGCCTGGAGGAGGAGAACACCCGCCTGAAGGAGCGCCTCGAGGCCTCCACCCCCGAGCTCGTGGTGGGCAAGAGCCCCGCCATGCAGAAGGTGATGGGCCTCGTGGAGGCCGTGGCGGGCACCGACACCACGGTCCTCATCCGGGGCGAGTCGGGCACGGGCAAGGAGCTCGTCACGCGGCTCATCCACTCCAGGAGCAAGCGCTGCTTCGGGCCCTTCGTGGCCGTGAACTGCGGCGCGCTGCCCGAGGGCGTCCTCGAGTCCGAGCTCTTCGGCCACGAGAAGGGCTCCTTCACCGGCGCCGCAGGGCGGCACAAGGGCAAGCTCGAGCTCGCCGACGGCGGCACGCTCTTCCTCGACGAGATCGGCGAGATCTCGCCCAAGGTGCAGGTGGAGCTCCTGCGCGCCCTGGAGGACCGCAAGATCACGCGCGTCGGTGGCACGCAGGAGGTCCCCGTGGACTTCCGCGTCATCTGCGCGACGAACAAGGACCTCGAGGAGGCCGTCCGGGCCGGGACCTTCCGGGAGGACCTCTACTACCGCATCAACATCTTCACCATCACCATCCCGCCCCTGCGCGACCGGCCCGAGGACATCCTCCCCATCGCCCAGCACTTCCTCCAGCGATTCGCCCAGTCCATGGGGCGCAAGGTCACGGGGTTCGCCCCCGAGGCCCAGGAGCTCCTGAGGCGGCACCCGTGGCCGGGCAACATCCGCGAGCTCGCCAACGCCGTGGAGCGCGCCCTGGTCGTCTGCCGGGAGGGGGAGGTCCACCGCGAGCACCTGCCCATCTCCTCGCTCTCCGGCGGCGGCCCGGTGGAGCACGAGAGCGCCACGTCGCTGCCCCTCGAGGAGATCGAGCGGCGGCACATCCTGAGGGTGCTCGACGCCCAGGGATTCAACATCAGCCGCTCGGCGCGCATCCTCGGGATCGACCGGGTGACCCTCTACAACAAGATCAAGCGCTACAACATCGAGCGGCGGGCCTGAGGTGAGCCTTGGGTCAGGCCCCGTGGCGCCTGGAACTTGTCCGAGTGGGGGCGGTCCCTCCCGCCGTGCTCCGGGAGACCGCCAAGCTTCTGGAGCCCCTCCTCCGGTGGCCGATCCACCTTCCCGCCGGGGAGCTGGACGGCGCGCCGGCCCTCGACGCGGCGAGGCGGCAGTACTCCGCGGCCAGGATGCTGGACCTGCTCGTGGCCGCGCCTCCCGGCGAGGGCGTGAAGCGCGTGGGGGTCACGCCGCTGGACCTGTTCCTGCCCGTCTTCACGCACCTCTACGGCTACGCCCAGATGGGGGGCCAGGCGGCGGTGGTTTCCACCTTCCGAATCCGTCCGGAGAACGGCCAGCCGCCGGGGCTCCTGCTGCAGCGGACCGCGAAGGAGGTGCTGCACGAACTGGGCCACACCATGGGGCTCGTCCACTGCACTGCGCCGTGGTGCGCCATGCACCCCTCCCGGTGGCCCGAAGAGATCGATCTGAAGGACATGGCCTATTGTCCGCCCTGCGCGAGCGTCGTCGTGGGGCATTGAGCCGCGCGCCCGTCGCGGCAGAGGGGGAAGGATCATGAGACCGAATCTCGCATCGGCAGCCCTCGCGGTCGCCCTCGTGGCGGCCGGCGCCCACGCCGCCGACCCGAAGGCTCCCGTCAAGGCCGCCCCGGCATCCCCGGAGACCGTCACCATCTCCTCCATGAGCGACTGGTACGGCCCCGTCACCTTCACGCACGCCAAGCACGCCCAGCTCTCGGGGGACTGCACCTCGTGCCACCACCAGTCGGACGGCGACCCCGTGGCCTGCTCCACCTGCCACGAGGCCAAGGTGGATCCGTCGAGCCCCTCGGCCGTGACCCTGAAGCTGGCTTACCACGAGCGGTGCGTGGCCTGCCACAAGACGGCGGGGTCGGGGCCCACGGCCTGCGAGGAGTGCCACAAGAAGAACCCCAACCGCACCGCGCCCGCGGCCTCCGAGAAGAAGTAACCCCCAAGCCCATTCGACACCGGCGGCCCGGTCCCTCGCGGACCGGGCCGCTTCGCGTTCCGGGTGAAGCGCACCTGCAGGCCGTCCTCCCTCCGCCTCGCCGCCCCGGATCGAGCGGTGAGGCACTGGCGCGAGACTCCACTGCAGGAGAGTGCGGCAACGAGGGATAGGTGCGGGCGCGAGAGGGGATGTGCAGGGGAAGGCTTCGCAAAGTCATTCATATTCAGTGTATTAGGCTTGGCTCGTTGAAATATTATCGTCGGATGTGAAAAATTCAATCTCCGAACTATAGTCATATAAATAAATGGCAATACCGCTATTAGGCCACATCCATATCGGTGAATTGTGCATATCTTCAGCAAACAGATGAGGAGGGGTGCTGTTGTGAAATTCGCAACCACGAGAAAAACAAGGAGATAGTGCCGTGTCCAAGAATCTGGCACAGGGCGTGCGTTAGAAGAGGCGGAGCCCGGAACCGCCTGGGGATGGCGGGGGCTCCCGGGAAGCTCGAAAAGCAAACAACGCGGGCCCCAACCGAAGAGGTCCTGCAATAGGAGGAGACAATGACCGCCCTACTGGTAATCCTGACCGTCGTGCTGCTCGTGGCCGTGGACGCGACCCGCCTCTACCTCAAGCGCCGCCGTGAAGTCACGGGCAAGGTGCCCCAGCCGGTCCTCGCCTTCGCCCCCGCGAACCCGCCCCGCGGGCTCTTCCTCGACGGGTCCCACACGTGGATCCGCATGGCCGACTCCGGTGAGATGAGGGTCGGCGTGGACGAGCTCCTCACCCAGGCGCTGGGCGGAGCCGACCGCGTGGAGCTGCCCGACCTCGGCGCCAAGGTCCGCCGCGGCGACCCCCTCGCCTCCCTCTGGAAGAACGGCCGCAAGTTCACCGTTGCCTCCCCCGTGGACGGCACGGTGGTGACCAGCAACGACTCCCTCGAGCACATGCCCGGCGACCTGGCCTCCGACCCCTACGGCAGCGGCTGGCTGACGAGCATCTGGCCGGTGGAGCACCGCGAGGCCATCAAGCCCTTCACCATGGGCGAGGCCGCCAAGCGCTGGATGGACCGCGAAGTGCAGCGCCTCTCCGACTTCCTCGCCGCCCGCGCCACGGGCCAGCCGGGCCTGGCGCTCGCCGCCGACGGCGCCCATCCCGCCGTGGGTGCCGCCTCCACGCTCGAGGACGACGCGTGGAAGGAGTTCCAGCGCGACTTCGCCACGGTGCGCGACAACTAGCCGAGAAGGGGAGCGACTCCCCGAAAACCAAAGGGGGCCCGGTTTCGGGCCCCCTTTCCTTTGGGCGCGTATTCTCGGAATCCGCCGCTCAGAAGCTCCAGCGGAACCCGACCGCCCCGGCGCGGGGCTCGGTCCGCTTCATGGTCCAGCCCCAGGAGGGGTTCAGGACGCTGGCGTCGCTCCAGTGCGCCTTCGGCTGGTAGTAGGTCTCGTCCACGGTGAACTCGTACTGGTCGTTGAGCACGTTCATGACGTCGGCGAAGACCGTCAGCGAGGAGCGCTTGATCTTGAACGTGTACTCCACGTGGAGGTTCAGCGTGAAGGTGGAGGGGAGGCGCCCGGCGCTGCCCCGCGGCGAGACGAAGAGCTTGCCGTAGCCCGGGTCGTTCTGGGGCCAGTCGGTGATCCGGTTGATGGGGCGACCCGAATCGGCGCGGACGGAGCCCGCGACGAGCAGGCCGTTGTCCCACTGGTAGCCCGATATGAGCTTGACCATGTGGGTCCGGTCCGTGGGCAGGTAGCCGTACCTGTTCTGGGACCAGCGGGCGCTGGGGATGTCCCACTCGGTGCTGGCGTTCGGCGCCAGCTCGGAGTAGGTGCGGTCGTACCCCGCGGCGGTGTTGCCCTTGAGGGAGGAGAGCGTGTAGCTCGCCTGCAGGTACCAGTGGTTGGTGAATCGCTTGTCGGCCACGAGCTCGAGGGCCTGGTAGCGCCTCTCGGGCTTGGGGAAGGGCGCGAAGTCGGGGATCTTGCCGCGCCAGGTGTCCTGGAGGGGCGACCACTGATAGCCCGGGTTCATGACGATGTAGTCCACCGCTCCCGTCGCGGGGTTGATGTAGGAGCACGTCTCGAGCAGCCGGTTGAGGTTGCGGTAGACGCCCCTGGCGGACAGAGCCCAGTCCGGGGCCGGCTGCCACTGGAACCCGAGGACGAACTCGTCCTGGGACTGGTTCTGCACGCCGCCGAGGGCGAAGGCCGGCGCGGGGTTGAACGCCGTGTGCGAGGTCAGCGCGCCCCAGACGTAGGTGTCCTTGTAGGAGGCGTGCCCGGCGTCGAGCACCTTGCCGATGTAGAGGGGCACCCGCTCGTAGTAACGCCCCGCCGTGGCGAAGAGCTTGCTCCTGCCGTTGCCCAGGACGTCCCAGGCTAGGCCGATGCGGGGCGACCAGTCCTGGAGGGAGAGGCTGTTGCCGTACTGGCTCTCGATCCGGTTCTGCTCCCACCGGAGGCCCGCGGTCAGGGTCACCACGTCGCTGATGGTCCACCGGTCCTGGAGGTAGAGCGCGCCGTAGCTCCCCTTCACGTTGAGTTCGGGGTTCTGCAGGTAGGTGATGTACCAGTTCTTGTAGCTGGCGGGGGAGGTCAGGGGCCCCGTGCCCTGGCCCTTCACGCGCATGAGGTAGCCGCCCGTGTAGTCGGAGGTCTGCGACCACTTCGAGTCGATGAGATCGCCGCCGAAGGAGATCTCGTGACCGCCCCCCGCGGGGAGCCAGGTCGCCCGGAACCCGTACTGGTCCGTGTCGCGGTCGTCGTAGGTGTACTTCCCGAAGCCCGGGCTGATGGCGAGGTTCTGGTTCCAGTCCTGGCTCTGGATGAGGGGCGTGGTCATGGGGACGCCGGAGGGCACGAGGTCGATGTAGCGGCGCGTGAAGGACACGTGGGCCTCGGTGAAGAACCGGGGCGTCCAGGTGGCGTACCAGCGCAGGCCGATGTTGGAGGTGCCCACCTTCCGGTTGCTCTCCGTGGTCTGCGGGTAGAGCGTGGGCGTGGGCCCCTCGTGGAGCTCCTGCCGGGACGGGTCGCCGAAGGTCTCGAGCTCGAGCCGGTGGTCCTCCGAGATGCGCCAGGTGAGCTTGGCCATGTAGGTCGTGGTGTTCGTCACGTTGGAGTAGTCGTAGGGCAGGGCGAGGGCCCTTGCGTACCGGAGGTTGTCCACGATGTCGTAGCCGCGGTTGTCGTCGGACCGGTGGTACGGGTTGGCCCCCGCGGCGAACCAGAGCCTGTCCTTGACGATGGGGCCGGAAAAGGTGAAGCCGTAGTCCTGGGCGCGCCAGTCCTGGTCCTCGGTCACCTCGAAGTCGTTGGAGTTGACGCGCGCCGTCATGCCGCTCGTGGTGAACCAGCCGAAGACGCTGCCGTGCCACTCGTTGCTGCCCGACAGGGTCACCATGTTGAAGAAGCCGCCGAGGTTGCTCGCCCCCTGCGCTTCCACGCCGTAGACCTGGGAGTCGACGCTCTGCAGGAAGGCGATGTTCAGGTTGGTGCCCCACTCGTTGGTCACCGGGTCGTTGGTCGTGACGCCGTCGACGAGGTAGACGTTCTCGACGCCCGTGGCGCCCCCGATGGCGGGGTTCCCCGCCCGGCGCGAGTGGCTGGACGTGGGCGTCAGGTAGAGGAGCGTCTGGTACGAGCGGTCCTGGAACTCGCCGAGCACCGGCTGGCTCTGGATCTCCTTGGAGGGCAGCACGAGGGGGATCTCGGCCTGGCGGGTGGAGACCATGGGCGCCGCCGGGGAGACGGTCACCTCGTTCCCCGCGCCGACGATCACCGTCAGGGTGGTGACGGTGTTGGGCTTCACCACGAGGCCCCGGCGGACGACCTCCGCGGCCCCGGGGGCCGAGACCGTCAGCGTGACGCCTTCGCAGGGCGGCAGCTGGAGGATGTCGAACCGGCCCTTCTCGTCGGTGGTCGCGACGTGGGGTCCCTGGAGGCACGGGCCCTCGGCCCTGACGGCGGCCCCGGCGATGGGTTTCCCTCCCTCGCCGGTGACCCGCCCGGCGATCTCGCCCGCGGTGATCTGGGCGAAGGCCACGACGGACAGGAATGACGCAGCGATCGAGACGGTGACACGAAGGTACGGGAACCTCATCACCCCTCCTCCTTTCCCCTCACGAAGCGCCCCAGCGCCCCTGTTCTAACAATAAAACGATTGTTGCACGATGACCGCCGGTTCGCAATCGCTTCCGGGCCCCATCTGCTACACTCGCGTGGGAGAGGCCCTTGGAGAACGAGCTCCGCCGGTTTACCTACTTCATGGCGCGCCCGGGGCCATCACCCCCTCGGTGGATCCGCCCGGCCCAGTGGGCGCTGTTCGCCGCATGGCTCCTGTTCGGGCGCTGGCTCGTTTCCGGCGAGGGCTACCTCCTCCTTTACCAGTCTTCGTACAACTTCCACGGCGTCTTCACGGACGAGTTGATCTGGCGGGACGCGATCCTGCCCAACCTGGGACTTGTGACCCTGGCCCTCGTCGCTATGGAGGTGTGGCTGCAGGTCCTCTGGCAACGCTGTCTCGTGGCCGTCGACTACGGGCCAGAGGGGTGGCGGTGGACCGGCCGCCGAGGGCCTGCGGCGCCCAAGGTCGGCGCGCGAACGCCTGGGGGCGCTTGGCTGTGGGACGGTGCGCGGTGGTGGTACGTGGCCCACGGCTTCACCGACCCGCGCGGCGCGAGCTTCCTGGCCGCCGCCGGCGCCCGCCCCGC
>JBBIUU010000022.1:19671-28306 GCA_037440125.1 Acidobacteriota bacterium | reverse complement strand
GGCCCGGCTGGAGGGTCTCAGCATCGGGCCCGTCTATGCGAACGACGACATCGTCCTCCTGCGCCTCCTGATCCTCAACGGGTGGTCGTCCCTCGCGCTCAAGATCATGGACCCCGGGCGGCCGGAGGCCTTCGAGATCCCGGCCCGCCTGGGGGACGCGGCTGCGTCGCGGCGCGCGCCCCAGCCCAGGCCGGGCAAGGGGGGCGGGAGATTGGCGCTCGTCTGCCTGCTCGAGGGCCGTCTCCAGGAGGCCCTGAACCTCACTCCCGGGGGTCTCGGGGTGGGCGACACCCAGCGCGCCGTGGCCATGCGGGGCGTCCTGTGCTACCTGACGGGGCGCTGCGCGGAGGCGGAGCGGATGGCGGTCCTCCTCATGGCGCCCCAGGCCCTCGTCCAGCCCCGTCTGGAGGGCGAGGCGCCCGCGACGGGCCTCGGTGCCCTCCAACGCGCGGCGCGGCCGGTCATGACCCACGCCTCCTACGCGGTCGGGCTCGCCCTCCTGGGGCATCTGGACGGCGCGGCAGGGGCATGGCGCGAGGCCCAGGCCGAGGCGTCTCGGGCGGGCCTCCCGGGGCTATTGGACGTGGACCGGGTGCTGCTCGGACGCGTGGCGTCTGCGGGACCGTGGAGCGACCCTCGTCCCCCGCACTCCGTTCCCCCGCCCGCTCCCTGATCCGCCTCCATCTTGGGTATAATTAAAGCTTTGGAGGTGATCCTTATGTTGCGTCGCGCTTTCGCAGTGCTAGTCCTGGCGGCCTGGGCCGCCTCCACCAACGCCGGTAGCAAGGTCGTGGAGAAGGGGCAGTTCGATCTGTTCCTCAACGGTGTCAAGAAGGGCTACGAGAAATACACCATCGAGGTCCAGCCCAAACAGGGTCTCTGGAGCATATCGTCGGAGGTGCGGTTCCAGTTCCCCGTGCCCAAGGCCAAGAGGGGTTACGTGGACCTCAAGGTCTACCCCGTCCTCGACCTCGACCTCGAAACCCGGGCGCTCGACAGTTACTACTACCGGATGACGGTGGACGATTTCAGCAACAAAGAGATGGTCGAGTCCGAGAACTCGGCGCGGGAGTACATCGACCAGCAGACCAACATGTACGACATCAACAACCGGTACGCGCGGGCCCAGCAGGACGAACTGAACGACAAGATCGACCTGGGCGTGAACGCGGGCCAGGTGTTGGTCAAGGGCAAGATCCTCAGCTTCAAGATGACGCGGTTCAGCAACACGCGCATCAAGGAGGAGCCCCTCCCCGCCAACCCCGCGGTCCTCGACTCCTACGCCTTCTGCCTGTACATGGTCCTGGGGCAGCGGGCGCTCGCCATGAAGGGCGACAGCGAGCCCCTCAGCATCGCCTTCCCCCAGGGCATGCGCCTGAAGGACGGCACGCTGCAGTACATGGGTATCGAGAAGACGCCCTTCCACGGGGACACCCTCATCCTCCGGCACTACGACGTGAACATCGGGGGAGGGACCATGGCCTCCTTCTGGATCGACAAGGCGGACAAGGTCGTCCAGGTCTCCCTCCCCAACGAAGGGCTCCTGGCGAGCCTCATCAAATACAATCCCGTGCCCTTCGAGAACGAGGCGCCCCGTGTGGCCAAGCAGGCCGTCGCCGTCACGGCGTCCTTCACGGAGAAGACCTTCCGGGTCCCCTCGGGCGGGATCTCGCTGGGCGCCACGCTGACCCTCCCCTCCGAGGCCGGCACGTTCCCCACGGTCCTGATGATCCAGGACCTGAACCCCCTGGACCGCGACGGGAACGATCCGAGCAACCCTTACAACCGGGCCGGCACCTGGAAACAGGTGGCCTACCTCCTGGCGACGGAGGGCTTCGCGAGCCTCCGTGTGGACTCCCGCGGGGTGGGCGAGTCGGGCGGCGCCGCGAACCAGATCACCTGGGAGCAACGGATCGGGGATACGGTGGCGCTCGCCGCCTGGCTGGCCCAGCAGCCCACGACCAAGGACCAGAAGGTCATTTTCGCGGCCCAGGGGATGGGTGCGTGGGCGGCCGCCTCGGCGGCGGTCCAAGCCAAGCCGTCGGCCTTCGTGGCCACGGCCTACCCCGCCAAATCCCTCGTCCGTCTCTGGCGGGAGCAGGTCAACGCGGTCCAGGACCCCGACACGCGGGCCAAGTCCCAGGCGGAGCTCGAAATTCTCACGGGCCAGATCGCCGACAACACCACCGAGTGGGGCACCTTCTCCGGGCAGAAGATCTACCTGCCCACCTACCGCGAGGTGGCCTCCGTGGATCCGCTCGCCCTCGCGTCGGCCCTCACCATGCCCTGCCTTTTCCTGTACCCCGAGAGGAACACGACCGTCATGGCCTACCACAAGGACGTCCTCGCCCCGGCCCTCCACGCCGGGCAGGAGGTCATGGTCCTGCCCAACCTCGGGCACAAGCTCACCTCGTACGACGTGGAGGGCTACGCCTCGGGGCTGGTGGAGGCCAAGAACCTCCGGGCGGCCTTCGACTGGATGAAGAAGCACAGCTGAGCGGGCCATGCGGAGGAGCCCCGTACCGCCCCACGCCGCGTTCCTGATGGCGCTGACGCTCGGCGCGCTGGGCGCGCTGGCGCCATGCGCGGCCGAGCCCGCCAGGCCCAACCTGCTGCTCGTCACCCTCGACACCACGCGGGCCGACCACCTCGGCTGCTATGGGTCCAAAGCCGCGGAGACGCCGGTCCTCGACGCCATCGCCTCGAGTGGCGCGCTCTTCGAAGAAGCTCACGCCCACGTGCCCCTGACCCTCCCCTCGCACGCCACGCTCCTCACGGGCGACGCGCCCTCCACGCTCAACCTCCGCGTGAACGGGATGAAGCTCAAGGAGGGCACGCAGACCCTCGCGGGGACGCTGAAGGCACGGGGCTACTGGACGGGCGCCGCGGTGAGTGCGGTCATCCTCGAGCGGGGGCGGGGCCTCGCCGCCGGTTTCGACGTCTACGACGACCACATGACCATTCCCCCGAGGACCGGGGGCCCGCCCGAGGAGAGGGCCGCGGACGAGACGACGCAGGTGGCGCTCGCCGCGGCGGCCAAGGCGAAGGGCTCCTTCTTCCTCTGGGTGCACTACTTCGACCCGCACTATGAGTACCGGCCGCCCCAGCCCTACGCCACGCGCTTCGCCAAGAACCCCTACGACGGAGAGATCGCCTACATGGACGCCTCGCTCGGCAAGCTCCTGAGCGGGCTCAAGGCGCAGGGCAAGATGGAGAACACGCTCGTGGTCGTCTCGGGCGACCACGGCGAGGGCCTCGGGGAACACGGCGAGCAGCAGCATGGCGTCTTCCTTTACGAGTACGCCATGCACGTCCCGCTCCTCATGAGCTGGGAGGGCAAAATCCCCGCGGGCACGAAGGTGCGGGACCTCGTGGGCCTGGACGACGTGGCGCCCACGATCCTCGACCTCATGGGCGTGCAGGGGCCCAAGGCCGACGGGCACAGCCTCAAACCGCTCCTCTCGGGCAAGACGCTCCCCGCGGACGACGTCTACCTCGAGTCCTACCACGGGTTCTTCACCTACGGCTGGGCTCCCCTTCGCGGCGTCATGGACCCGAAGTGGAAGTTCATCCAGGCGCCCAGGCCCGAGCTCTACGACTGGCAGCGGGGCGAGGAGAAGAATGAGTACGGCGGCCCGGCGGCGGCCGTGGCCGCGCTCCGCAAGGCCATGGAGCGCTACCCGGCCGCGGACCCGGGCGAGCAGGCCGAGATGGAACGCTTCCTCAAGGACCCCTCCAACCAGGAGACGCTCAAACAGTTGATGAGCCTGGGTTACCTGTCGGGCGGCGGCACCCGGCCCGACCAGGCGGGGCTCCTCGATCCCAAGGATGTGATCGGCATCGAGGACGATCTCCGCCAGGCGTCGGAGCTGTCCTCCACGGGCCAGGCGGATAAAGGGGTCCAGATCCTCCTGGGCATCCTCAAGCGCAACCCCCAGAACGTGCCGGCCCTCTCCATGCTCGGCCTGGCCTACCTGAACTCGGGCCGCAACGAGCAGGCCGTCGCGTGCTTCACCGAAGAGGTCAAACTCAAGCCCCAGATGGACACGGCGCACCTCAACCTCGGGACGGCCTACGTCAGGCTGGGCCGCAGGCCCGAGGCGGAGAAGGAGTACAGGGCGGCCCTCGCCCTCAACCTGCGCATGCCGGAGGCCGTGGCGAGCCTGGCCAAGCTCCTCGTCGACCAGAAGCGGTTCCAGGAGGCGCGGGCCGTCCTCGGACCGGCCCTCGCTTCGGGCGTGGAGAGCGCGGACATCTACTTCGAGCTCGGCATTCTCGAGGGGCAGAGCGGCGATCCGGAGAAGGCCCGCTTCGCGTTCTCCAAATCCATCGCCATGGACCCCCGCAGGGACGAGGCCATGGCGAACCTCGGGAACATCGCCTACAAGCAGGGCAGGGTGGACGAGGCCATCCTCCAGTTCGAGCGAGCCTCGCGCCTCGCCCCGCGGAAGGCGGAGTACCTCGCGACCCTCGGGGCGCTCTATCTCAACGGGAAGGGGGACCAGCAGCGCGCCCTCCAGTACTTCGAGCGGGCCCTCGCCGTGAACCCCTACGGGCCCGAGGCGGCGAACCTCAAAGAGATGATCCAGGGCCTCCGAGAGGCCGTGGACCGGTGAGGCGTGACGATGCAACGGGTTAGGACGAGCGCCGCGGCGCGGGTGGATCTGGCCGGCGGCAGCCTGGACCTCTGGCCCATCGGCCCGATGATCCCCGGAGCCACCACGGTGAACTGTGCCGTGAGCCTGGCCGCCACGGTGGAGTGCCGGTCGGTCGGCGGCGAGGGCCTCTCCCTCGCCTCCGCGGACCTGGGCGCGGCCTACTCGTGGAGGCCGGGGCAGCCTCCCGGCCCGCTGGCTCTCGCGGAGCGCCTGTGCGAGGCCTTCGGCGTCACCGACGGCTGGTCCATCGCCATGATGAGCGGCGTCCCGCCCGGCAGCGGCCTGGGCGGCTCCTCGGCCATGAGCATCGCCCTCGGCCTGGCCCTCCGGACCCTCTCGGGACGGTCCGTCGACGACGCCGGCCTCGTGGCCCTGTGCCGGGACCTGGAGGCCGTCCAGCTGGGCATCCCCACGGGAGTCCAGGACTTCTGGCCCGCGCTCCGCGGCGGCCTCCTCTGCATCCGCTACCTCCCCGGGGGCGAACGCGTGGAGGCGCTCGACGTGCCGCTCAAGGCGCTCGCTTCCAGGCTCGTGGTGGCCTATTCGGGGCACTCCCGCATCTCCGGCGCCACGAACTGGGCGCTCTACAAGCGCTTCCTTGACGGCGAGGAGGGCGCGCGTCGCGGACTGGAGGGCATCGCCTCCGTGGCGCGGTCGCTCGAGGCCAGGCTCCGGGAGGGCGACCTGGACGCCGCGGGGGAGCTCCTGGACGAGGAGTGGCGGCACCGCCGGTCCCTCGCGGAGGGCATCTCGACGCCGGCCACCGAAGCCCTCATGGCCGCCGCCCGAAGGGCCGGTGCGCTGGGGGGGAAGGCCTGCGGCGCCGGCGGCGGCGGGTGCCTTGCATTCCTGGTGCGGGAGGGCACAAGATTGGACGTGGAGGCCGCCCTCGAACGCGAGGGGGCCCGGGTGCTGGCCGCCCATCCCGTGGAGCGCGGCCACCTGGTGGAGGTCGAGTGATGGTCACCGTGGCGCGTATCCTCCTGGCAGCGGTCCTCTCGGCGGTCGGTGTCGGGGCCTTCGCCCAGGAGCTCATCATCTTCACCGACAACCGCTCGCTCCAGGTTCAGAGCCACCGGGTGGACGGGGTCTGGACCTACCTCAGGCTCGGCGGCTCGGGGGAGATGGCCGTGCCGTCGGCTTCCATCCTCCGGGTCGACAACGAGCGGACCACCGCCCCCGCGGCCGTCCTTCCACAACCGAGCGCGCCTTCCCAGCCCACCTCCGGATCGTCGTCTCCGGCGCCCCCCTCGAGCGGGGTCGACGCCGTCCGGCGCCCGAATACGCCGCCCCCCGTCGCGGTGGAGCCCGACGACGAGGAGGACACGGGAGGCGACGAGGAGGTGGACGAGCCCGAGCCGGTCGAACCTCCCGCCAAGCAGCCCGACGTCCCACAGAACAACCCCGGGGCGCCCCAGCCCCCCGGCATGATGCAGACCACTCCGGGGATGCCGCCCGGCATGGCCCCTCGGCCCGGCGTCTTCCCGCAGCAGAACAACCCCGGCGCCCAGCCCCAGAAGCCGGTTGACGAGGACTGATCCCGCCGTCGCTCTCACCGTGGATGCCGAGGAGTGGTTCCACGTCCCCGGCAGGGAGGACTATGCCCGCCCCGAACGGTGGGGGGCCCTCGAACCCTCGTTCCCGCGCGCTCTCGAATGCACCCTCGACCTCCTCCAGGAGGGCGGATGGAGGGCCACGTTCTTCGTCCTGGGGTGGCTCGCGAGACGGTACCCGGGGGTGGTCCGGCGCATCGCGGAGAAGGGCCACGAGTTGGCCTGCCACGGGATGGAGCACCGCCTCGTGGGCGGCATGACGCCCGCCGATTTCGCCAGGGACCTCGTCTCGGCGAAGGTCGCGATCGAGGAGGCGTGCGGCCTCCCCCTGGCCGGCTTCCGTGCCCCCTGCTGGTCCATGCCCCGGGCCGCCTGGCCCTACGAGGTCCTCGCGGAGCAAGGGTTCGCGTACTCCTCGAGCCGCCTCGCCATCGCCGGGCTGGGAGGCGGCGACGCGCGGGTCGCGCGGGTCTGCGAGGTGTTGGAGCTCCCCGCGCTGAGCGCCGGGCTTCGGCCGCTCGCCTGGCCCGCGGGAGGAACCGTGGCGCTGCGCACGGCGCCCCTGCCGCTGCTGGCGCGGGCGCGGGACCGTGCGCTCCGGGCGGGCCGCCCCGCGGTCTACTGGTTCCACCCCTGGGAGCTCGACGCGGAGGCGCCGCGCGCCTCGGGCGGGGCCCTCTTCCGCTGGGCTCGCTACACGCGCCTCGACCGTCTGCCCGGGCGCCTGAAAGCCCTCGTCCCGCCGGGGGACAGGAGGCTCGGGCCCCTCGCCGCCAGGGTGGACTCGGGCCCGTCCAGCGGCGATACTGATCCCTAACACTGGACGATCATGGCGAAGCCCTGGACGAAGCGCCTGAAAGAGTGGCTCCTCATCACGCTGGCCCCGCTGCCGGCGGCTCTCCTCCTCAAAGCGCTCCACGGCTCGCTCAAGGTCCGCACCGTGGGCCGCGAGCCCCTCGAGCGCCTCAAGGCCTCGGGCGGCCAGTACATGATGGCCTTCTGGCACGGGACGCTCCTCCTCATGGTCTACGCCCACGTGGGCGACGTCCGGCGCCTCACCTTCCTCGTATCGTGGCACCGCGACGGCGAGCTCATCACGCGGATCATCAAGTACTTCGGCCCCGAGCCCACGCGGGGGTCCTCGACGCGCGGGGGCATCCGGGCGCTCCACGGCCTGCTCAAGCGCGCCAAAGAGGGGTACGATGTGGCGTTCACCCCTGACGGCCCCAAGGGCCCGGCCCGTGTCGCGCAGGAGGGGGTCGTGCAGACCGCGCGCCTCTCGGGGCTCCCCATCGTGCCCATCGGGATGGCGGCGAGGCGGAAGAAGATCATGGGGTCGTGGGACGGGTTCATCGTCCCGAGGCCCTTCACGCGCGTCGTCTTCGCCTACGGCGAGCCCATCGCCGTCCCTCGAGACCTGGACGCGTCGCGCGTGGACAAAGTGAGGGCCGAGGTCGAGCGGGCGTTGAACGGGGCCATGGAACGGGCCGAGGCGGCCCTGGAGCAGGAGGATCTGTGGAGAGCATGACGGGTTACGGCCGCGCCGCGGCCGAGGGGGAGGGGATTCGCATCGCGTGCGAGGTGCGCGGCGTGAACCACAAGGGGCTGGACGTCCACCTGTCGCTGCCGCCCGTGCTGCTGTGCCACGAGCTCGCATGTCGGCGCGTCCTGCGCGAGCGCGTGGGCAGAGGGCACATCGACGTGCGCGTCTCGCTGGAGTTCCTGGGCGAAGAGTCGGTGGAGGTCCGCTACGCCGAGGGCGTGGCGCACGCGCTGGGGCGCCTCGCCTCGCGGCTCACCGAGGAGGGCTCGCTCGCGCGGGGCATGACGCTCGGCGACCTGCTCTCTATGCCCGGCGCCGTCCAGGTGGGCCTGAACCCCGCCCTCGAGGAGCGCGCCGGCGCCCTGCTCCTCCACGCCTTGCAGGGTGCTCTCGACGGGCTCCTGAAGACGCGCATGGAGGAGGGGATTCGTATCCGCGGCCAGTTCGAGCGGGGCGCCTCGTCGATGGCGTCCTTCCTGGAGCGCGTGGAGCCCATGCTCCCCGCCCAGGTGGAGGCGGCCCGACAGAAGCTCGCCCAGCGCGTGGCCCAGATCGCCGTGAGCGTGGACCCCGCCCGCCTCGAGCAGGAGGTGGCCCTGGCGGCGGAGCGCGCCGACGTGGCCGAGGAGTTCGAGCGACTCAAGTCGCACCACCAGGCCCTCGGCAAGCTCCTGGAGACGGAGGTGGCCGACCGGGGCAAGCGCCTCGACCACCTCCTCCAGGAGATGCAGCGGGAGATCTCGACCCTGCTCGCCAAGGCCAACCTCATGGAGATCACCCAGGAGGGGCTCGAGATGAGGCTCCTCGTCGAACAGCTCCGCGAGCAGGCGCAGAACGTGGCGTGAGGGGGCAGGCGTGAGGCGTGAGGCGTGAGACGTGAG
>JBBIUU010000022.1:7404-19571 GCA_037440125.1 Acidobacteriota bacterium | reverse complement strand
CGTGAGACGTGAGACGTGAGACGTGAGACGTGAGACGAACGCAGAGAGCCTCCGGGGTTGCGAATTCGCAATCCGCAATCCGCGATTCGCAATTCGCATTTTGGAAGGGTTTCACATTCACCATTCCACATCCGCCATTCGACATCGGCAGCACCTGTCTTGGCTGATTTCAAGGCGTGAGGGGTAACTGGATGGAAACGCAGCGCAACGGCATCCTCCTGGTCCTCTCGGCCCCCACGGGGGGAGGGAAGACCACCATCGCTCACCGGCTGGTGGCGCTCGACCCCACCGTGCGCTTCTCCGTGTCCCACACCACGAGGAGCCCCCGGCCCGGCGAGCGGAACGGGGTGGACTACCACTTCGTCGACGACGCCACCTTCGACGCCATGGTGGCGGCGGGAGAGTTCCTCGAGTGGGCCCAGGTCCATACGCACCGGTATGGGACGGCCCGGAGGGAGCGGGACGAGGCCTTCGGCCGTGGCGAGACCCTCCTGCTGGACATCGACGTCCAGGGCGGGCTCCAGGTGAAGCAGTCGGACCCTTCGGCCGTCCTGGTCTTCATCCTGCCCCCGAGCCTCGAAGTGCTCCTCGAGCGCCTCGGCCGCCGGTCCGAGGAGCCGGGGTTCGACCTGCCGACGCGGATGCGTTCCGCCCTCAAAGAACTTGATTCAGCAGGAGTTTACGATTATAATATCCTGAATGAGGACCTGGAGCTGGCCGTGGGCCAGGTCCGGGAGATCCTCGAGGTAGCGAGACTCAGGCCCTCGGGCGAGGGCGACCGAGCCCACGGACTGAGCCTGGATATCCAAGATTGGTTGAGGAGCCACGATGTTCATCGCCCCCGATAAAGCCCGTAGCAAATACCGTTTCGTTAACATCTGCGCCCAGAGGACGCGCCAGATCCTCGAAGGCGCCCAGCAGCGGGTCGATCTGCCCATCAAGAAGCCTGCCTACGTCGCCATGCAGGAGGTCCTCGCGGACAAGGTCGAGTGGACGGTCAAGGAAGCCGTCGTCCCCGAAGTGCCCGAGACCGGCGAAATCCTGCAGGTGGAAGTGGGGCCCTGAGCCGGGTCCCCGCTCCTGTGGGCCCCAGCGGCGCCCCGTCCCCATGAGTCCCGACGAACCCCCTGATCCCAGCGGACGCCCCTCCGGCGGCCTTGAACCATGCACAGCCTGAGCTATCCCGCCGAGTTCCTCCAGCAGGTGCTGGGGGAGAACCTGCGCAACGGGGACTTCCTCGAGGAGGCCCTGGGGATCCAGCTCTCCTCGCGCGGCGAGACCCTCCTGCTCGAGGGGGACCCCGCCGGCGTGGAGGCCTGCCGCGACCTCATGGAGCAGCTCCTCAAGCTCCACCAGTCGGGCATCCGGCTGGGACGCGGCGACCTGCGCACCGTTCACAACCTCCGCACGGAGGGCTTCAAGGGCGACATCCTCGAGTTCTACCGGGACGCGCGCATCGCGTGCTCCTCGGGGCGCACGGTCTTCCCCAAGGGGCTCAACCAGGGCCGGTACGTCCGCGAAATCCGCGACAAGGACGTGGTCTTCGGCATCGGGCCGGCCGGCACGGGCAAGACGTACCTCGCCGTGGCCATGGCCGTCTCGGCGTTGAAGGAGAAACGCGTCAAGCGCATCATCCTCACGCGCCCGGCCATCGAAGCGGGGGAGCGCCTCGGCTTCCTCCCGGGCGACATCGCCGAGAAGGTGAACCCCTACCTCCGTCCGCTCTACGACGCCCTCTTCGACCTCATGGAGGGCGACAAGGTCCACAAGCACATGGAGTCGGGGATCATCGAGATCGCGCCCATCGCCTTCATGCGGGGCCGCACGCTGAACGATTCCTTCATCATCCTCGACGAGGCGCAGAACACCACGCCCGACCAGATGAAGATGTTCCTCACCCGCCTCGGCTTCAACTCCAAGACCGTCATCACGGGCGACGTGACCCAGATCGACCTGGACCCCGGCCGGAAGTCGGGCCTCGTGGACGCGGCCGAGCTCCTGCGGGGCATCGAGGGGATCGGGTTCGCCTACTTCACCGAGAAGGACGTGGTGAGGCACCCCCTGGTCCAGCAGATCATCCTGGCCTACGACCGGGCCGGGGCGAAGGACAAACGCTGACCGCCGGTCGGCGTTCTGATATGATGGCGCCCGTGGAGCACCCGACGTGACCCCCAACGCGCCGGATCCGACAGATCCGGAGGTCTCCGCGCAGCGTGCCCGCTTCCGCGGGAACGTGAAGGCCGGCTACAGGCAGCGCGCCCTGACCTTCCTCCGCGAGAACGGGTGGTTCTGGGCGGCCGCCTTCCTCGTGGCCGCCTTCGCCATGTTCGCCCACCAGTTCCGGGTCCAGCCGCCGCCCACCCTGCCCATGGGCGGCGTCCCCGCCCACGACATCCGCGCGCCCTTCGACCTCCAGATCGTGGACCGCGTGGCCACGGGCCGGAGGCAGGAGGAGGCGCGGGGCAAGGTCCTGCCGATCTACGACTGGGATTCGGAGGCCCCCGAGGAGGTGGTGCGCCGCGTGGCCGATTCCTTCGCCGCGGCCCGCACGAACCTCCGCGACCTCCAGCAGTTCCTCAAGACCGAGCCCGACCGTGCCAAGCGCCAGGAGGGCGAGGAGCAGTTCCTCCAGCACCTCTCCGATGCGCTGGGCGGGAACCTGCCGCGCTTCGCGCTCAAGCAGCTCCAGCAGGAGGGGTTCAGCGTCTCCCTGGAGCGCACCGTGCAGGACATGGCCTCCCAGGCGGAGAGGCGCAAGGTGTTCCCCGACGGCGACCCCATCCTCTCGGCGGACGCCGTCTCCATCCGGGATATCCGGAAGCCTGGAATGGTCTGGGTCCAGAGGAACCCCACGGCGAGCGACATCATCTCGTTGAGCGAGGCACGGCGCCTGCCCGGCGCCATGGCGGAGCAGGTCCTCGGCGTGCCCGTCCAGCTCCGCGGGGCCGTGGAGGAGTACGCCCGCGGGCTCATCCGCCCCAACCTGACCTTCAACAGCCAGGAGACCGAGTCGCGGCGCCTCGCCGCGGCGTCCCAGGTGCAGCCCCTCGCCGTGGTCATCAAGAAGGGCCAGATGATCCTCAGGGCCGGGGAGAAGGCGGACGAGAACGCCATCCAGGTCATCGACGCGTTCCAGCAGGCGAGCCGGGCGGTCATCAACGTCCCCCTCCTCGCGGCGCTCTTCTTCCTGCTTCTCCTCCTGCTCGCGTTCACCTTCATGTACCTCAAGACCTACCGGAAGCAGCGCTTCCCGCACCTGAACCTCTTCGTGCTCACGCTCCAGATCACCACGTTCTTCCTCGTCCTCGCCGAGGCATTCCACGCCCTCCTCCTGATGGCGGCGGAGGGGAGCAAGGCGCCGTGGGCCGAGCGGCCCGAGCTCCTCATGTTCCTCATCCCCGTCTCGGCCGGGGCCATGCTCGTCACGCTCCTCGTGGACCGGAACATCGCGGTGGTCTACACGCTGCTCTACTCCACGCTCTTCGGCATCCTGATGGACTTCAACTTCGGCATGCTCCTCTACTGCATGCTGTCCTGCTTCGCCGCGATTTACGCCTCGGCCAAGCTCGCCCAGCGCACGGCCCAGTGGAAGGCCACGCTCCTCGTGGGCGCGGTGAACGCGGGCCTCGCCGCCGGCGTCGTGGTCGCAGCCTTCCCGCCCGGCCAGGGGCTCCACGCCTACCTGCTGCCCGTGGGGCTCGCGTTCCTCGGCGGGTTCCCCCTCGCCACCATGCTCGTGTCCACGCTCCTGCCGCTCTTCGAGGGCGCCTTCGAGATCCTCACGGAGGTCCGCCTCCTCGAGCTCTCGAACATGAACCACCCCATCCTGCGCAGGCTCGCCCTCGACGCGCCGGGGACCTACAACCACTCCATGATGATGGCCACGCTCTCCGAGGCGGCGGCCAACGCCATCGGCGCCAACGCCCTCTTCTGCCGCGTCGCGTGCTACTACCACGACATCGGCAAGATGCTCTACCCGTCCTACTTCGTGGAGAACCAGGCGCCCGGACAGAACCCCCACGACCGGCTCCAGCCGCGCGTCTCGGCGCTGATCGTCTCGGCCCACGTGAAGGAGGGCATGGCCATCGCGAGGCAGTACCGTCTGCCCCAGCCGGTCCTCGATGTCATCCCGCAGCACCACGGCACGCGGCACATCAGCTACTTCCTCGACAAGGCGCTCACGATGGTGGACCCCGAGAAGGAGTCCATCAGCGAGGCGGACTTCGTCTACCCGGGGCCCAAGCCCCAGACGCGCGAGGCCGCCGTCGTCATGCTCGCGGACGCGGTGGAGGCCGGCTCGAGGGTCCTGCGCGACCCCTCCCACTCGAGGCTCAGGGCCCTCATCTCCGAGGTCGTGCAGCGCGTCGTGGACGAGGGCCAGCTGAGCGAGTGCACCCTGACCTTCAAGGACCTCGCGAAGGTCGAGGACGCGTTTTTCCAGATTCTGCTCGGCGTCTTCAGCCGCCGCATCTCCTACCCGGGCTACACCTTCGACAAGGAGGAGGACCATGACGCGACGCGAGGTCCGGCTCCACTGCCGCCTGCGAAAACCGGCCATCCCTAGGGACGAGCTCGCCGCCTTCGCGCTGGACGCCCTCGGGCGCCTCGGCTTAGAGGGCGAGCTCGGCGTGAAGTTCTGCACCGACGCGGCCATGGCCGAGGCCAACAGCACCTATCGCCACAAGGCCGGTCCCACCGACGTCCTCTCCTTCGCGGACGGCGCGACGGACCCCGAGGGCGGCGTCTACATCGGGGACATCCTCATCGCCCTGCCCGTGGCGGCGCGCCAGGCGAAGGAGGCGGGGCACCCCCTCGTCACCGAGCTCAAGCGCCTCCTGCTCCACGGCATCCTCCACCTCGCGGGCTACGACCACGAGACCGACGGAGGGACGATGGCGAGAAAAGAGAAGGCGCTCCGGAAGGAGTGGGGGATCTGAAGGCAAGTTGAAAGTGGTAAGGCGGAAGGCGGAAGGCGAAGGAAGAATTCGGAATTCGGATTTCGGAATGCGCAATTGATAATTCACGATTGAGCATTCAACATCACCTCAGAGTGACCTCGGGAACGAACGCGATAGGGTGAGTTGCCTGCGATGACGACGATCCTCCTGACCCTGGACCTCCTGGCCCTCTTCCTGCTGCTCCTCGTGCGCTCGAGCCTCAATGCGCTCTCGGCCATGGCCGTGAGCAAGCTCGGCGACGGGGATTCGCCCATGGCCTTTGGGGTCCGCGCCTTCCGGGCCCGCCGCCTCGCCTACCAGATCTCGCTGCAGTTCGGCCTCCTCCTCACCGGCGTGGCCGCCGCCTTCCTCCTCGCCCAGGCGCTGGACGACGCCGCGTCTCCGCACCCGCTCCTCTACGGTTTCGGCATGACGTGCGGCCTCGTCGTCTTCCTGTCCGTCGTCGCGCAGCTCGCGGTGGCCCTGAACCCCGAGGGGTTCCTCCTCTACACCCTTCCGGTCCTCCGCGCCTTCCTCTGGCTCTTCGCCGTCGTGGCCCTGCCCCTCGCCGCGATCCTGTCGCGCCAGCTCAGCGCCCACCGAGAGCGGCAGGACCAGGAGGACGAGGACAAGGAGGAGGAGATCTCGGCCCTGCTCAACGTGGGCCAGAGCGAGGGCATCCTCGAGAAGGAGGACTCGGAGCTCATCCGCGGGGTGATGGAGTTCGGGGACACGGTGGCGCGCGAGGTCATGACGCCGCGCACCGACATGGTGTGCGCGCCCGCGACCACCTCCCTCAAGGCCGCCGCCGAGCTCATGGCGAAGGCCCGCCACACGCGCCTGCCGCTCTACGAGAGCCAGGTGGACAACGTGGTGGGCGTGGCGTACCTCAAGGACTTCCTCTCGCACGTGCTCTCCGGCGAGGGCGACCGCCCCGTCTCGGAGTTCGCGCGCCCCGTGCCCTTCGTGCCCGAGAACAAGCCCATCTCCGCGCTCCTCCGCGAGTTCCAATCCCAGAAGCTCCAGCTCGCCATCGTCGTGGACGAGTACGGCGGCGTGGACGGACTCGTGACGACGGAGGACCTCGTCGAGGAGATCGTGGGCGAGATCCAGGAGGCGGGCGAGCCCGGCGAGGAGCCCTTCCGCGAGGTGGCCCCCGGCGTGGTGGAGGCCCTGGGCCGCGCCTCGCTGTACGACGTGGCCGCACGCCTGGGCGTGGACCTCACCGAGGGCGACTACGATTCGGTCGCGGGCTGGATCACCACGTCCCTCGGCGTCATCCCGCACCAGGGCCAGCACCTGTCGCTGGACGGCGTGGAGGTGGACGTCCTCGCCGCGGACCGGCGGCGCGTCCACAAGGTGCGCGCCACCGTGCGCCGCGAGGGCGATGCTCACGAGACCTCCGGCGGCACCAAAGACTGACGGGACGGAGCGCCGAGGCTCCTCCCGATTTCCGCCGGGGCCCTCCTCCTCTTGCCGGGCCGGCCTTTCCTGAAAGGAACGAGGTGAAGTCGCCATGCCGCACGTGATCGTCGAGGTCTCCTTCGTCCCCCTGGGGGTCGGCGCGTCCCTCTCGGCCTACGTCGCCGAGACCGTGCGCCTCATCCGGGAGAGCGGACTGACGCACGAGTTCCACTCCATGGGGACGAACATCGAAGGCGAGTGGGACGAGGTCATGGCCCTCGTGCGCCGATGCCAGGACCGGCTTTTCGAGATGGGCGCTCCCCGCGTGAGCGCCTCCCTCAAGATTTCGGAGCGGCGCGACAAGGCCTACCACATGGAGGAGAAGGTGGCCTCGGTGGAGAGGATTCTGCGCGGGTCTCCCTGATCGAGTGGCGCGGCGCCGCGAAGATTCCTATCTTGTCGTCTGGGCCACCTCTGTTCCGGTCCGAAGAAGGGAGGGCACCATGCGGCTCGGCGCCACGTCGATCCTCCTCCTCTGGGGCCTCTCGGGTCTCTGCCAGCAGGCTCCTCCCACCACCCCCCCCACGGCCAAGGTCGAGGTCTCGGGCGCCCTGCCCGCGATCCTGAAGGTGAAGGTGCGCGAAGCGGCGATGGACCGCGTGAGCCTCGCCGAAAGCGCGAAGCGGCCCACCTACATCGCCCCTTCGGCCATCGCCTACGGCCATTCGGAGTTCTCCACGCTCGGGGCCGACCTGAGCTTCTACGCGGGCCTGACGGAGCGGGGCAACACGGGGCCGCAGACGCGCCTGGACACGCTCGAGGCGAGGTTCGACCGGGGGCCGAAGGCCACCATGGTCCTGGACATCACGCGGGAGGGCGCGCTCGTCGGGCGGGCGCTCGCGCGCAAGCTGGGGATCCTCCCGGAGAAGAACGGCGAGGTGGCGCTGCCGCCGTTCAGGCTGGGCACCGTCACGTTCTCCGGCGTGTCGGCGCGGGTCGTCCCGGGCGGCGACCTCCCGTCCGACTCGGTGGACGGCGTCCTGCCCCTTGGCACGTTCTCGGGCCTGGGCGTCCATTGGGAACCCTCTGCGGAACGGATCACGCTCTACGCGGCCGGCGCGGCCGGCGGGCCCTCCTCCCGTGAGGGCGCCTTCCCCGTGGCGGCCCGCTGCCAGGGCGGGGCCCTCCTCCTCCAGGCGGTCCTGCAGGGGAAGGTGCAGGGGTACTTCCTGCTCAACCCCGCCCAGCCCCACAGCGCCGTCGACAACGCGGCCGCCCAGCGGGCGGAGGTCCCCATGAAGCCGACGGGGGACGTGGGCAAGAACCAGCTTGTGAAGGGCGGGCTGGCGGAGGAGGCCTCGATCCGCATCGGGAAGGCGCAGGTGGGGATCCGCTCGGCGAGGGTCGTGGACCTCTCGGGAGCTCTGCCGGAGGGGTGCTTCGGCATCCTCGGTCGCGAGACCTTCATGCTCTTCAGCTATTACCTCGAGCCGGGGGCGTGCACCGTGGTCCTCGTCCCCGAGAAGCGGGGGGCCCAGCCCGGGCGCTGAACCCGGTTGCCCAGGTTCACGGGGTGCCTTATCCTACCAGGGATGGACCCCCTGCCCGCGAGAATCGGCAAGTTCGAAGTCCTGTCTCTCATCGGCCGCGGCGCCATGGGCGTGGTGTACAAGGCCCGGGATCCCTACATCGGCCGGCTCGTCGCGCTCAAGCGCATCTCGCTCAGCGACCTCATCCCCGAGGACCAGAAGGCCGAGTTCAAAGAGAGGTTCTTCGTCGAGGCTCGCGCCGCCGGGGGCCTGCGGCATCCCAACATCGTCACGATCCACGACGTGGACGAGGCGGACGGCGCACCCTTCATGGCCATGGAGTACGTGGAGGGAGGCTCCCTCGCCAAGCTCATGAAGGAGCGGGGGGCCGTGCCGATCGACCAGGCGGTGGCCATCGTGCGCCAGGTGGCCCTCGGCCTCGCCTACGCGCACGAGCGGGGTGTCATCCACCGCGACATCAAGCCCGACAACATCCTCCTGGACCGGGGCGGCCGGGCCGTGATCACGGACTTCGGCGCGGCGCACCTCAACACGAGTGAGCTGACGCGGACGGGCGAGGTGCTGGGCACGCCCCACTACATGAGCCCCGAGCAGGTCATGGGCGACGCCATCGACGGCCGCTCGGACCTGTTCTCGCTCGGCGTGGTGTTCTACCTCCTCCTGACGGGGAGGCGCCCCTTCAAGGGGGACACCATCTCCTCCGTCTGCTACCACATCGTCCACAGCGCGCCGGAGCCCGTGCCGGAGAACCTTCCGCTTGCGGACAGGACGGCGGCCATCCTGAAGAGGGCCCTGGCGAAGGATCGGGAAGAGCGCTTCCAATCGGGGCTCGAGTTCGCCGAGGCACTGAACGCCCTCGACGCGGAGACGCCCTCCGAGGACGCGTCGGCCTTGGGCCAGCTGACGGAGACCTGGGACGTGCGCACGCCGACGCCCGGGACTCAGAAGGCCCCTCTCACGCCCTCGGCGCCCACTTCGGTGACCCAGGCGCAGGCTCCCCCAGCGGCTCAGGGACCGCCGCCCAAAGCGGCGCAGTCTCAGCCCGTGCCAGCGTCCAGGCCGCAACGGTCCCAACCGATACCGGCGGCCCAATCCCAGAGGGTCCAGGCGTCGGGGTCCCAGCCGCTCAAGACGCCCGCGGCGCCGCCGGCCAGGCCGTCCCAATCCCAACCCATCCGGGCCGCGCAATCCCAGCCGATGAAAGCGCCCGCTCGACCCGCGGGCGGCTCGAAGAAGGGCCTGGTCCTCGCCATCGTCCTGGGTGGCGGGGCGCTCCTCGGCCTCCTCGTCATCGTGGTCGTCGCCGTGGTGGTCTTCGGGCTCGCCTCGGGCAGAGGCGAGAAGCCGACCGAGCCCACGCCTACGGAGATCGGCGCGCCCTCGTCCACCGGAATACCGCCGGGAGAGAGCCCAACCTCGGGCGCGTCCACCGGCCAGAACCCGTCGTCCGCGACCGACGCCTTCCAGACCGCCACCGCGGAGGGCACCCTGCCCGCCAACCCGTCCACCAAGCCGGCGACGAAGGGCCCGGGCGCGGGGGTCTCGACGAAGGCCGAGAAGCCCAAGGCGGAGCCCACCAAGTCGGCTGCGGTCTCGCCGGAGGTCGTGGCGGCCGTGGACGCCGTCGTACAGGAGGCCCATGAGACGCGGGCGCTCGGTTCCCGGAGGCGGTTCGGGAAGGCCTTCGCGTCGCTCGACGGCCTCGAGTCCCGGATGAACGCGCTCAAACTCAACGCTTCGCCAGCGGACGAGGGGGCCTTGCGGCGCGGGAGCGAGGCCGTGGCCTCCGCGTCGGCGGGCGTCAGGGAGGAGTTGGCCGCCGCGTCGCGGCCCATGCTCGACCAGGGCGTGGCGGACCTGGCGCGCGTGCGGGGCACGCGGACCGACGATCCCGGCGTGCTCGCCGCCTACGCGGAGGTGTACCCCGTCGTCCGGTGGAAGGACCGGCTGCCTCAGGACCTCCGGCTAGAGGCGGAGGAGTTCATGCGCCAGTGCAGGGCGCGCATGACCGACGACGGTTGGGCGCGCGCCCACCAGATGGGCCAGGGCAGGCCTTTCCCGGGGCAGAGCTAGAGCCACCCGCCCGTTCCTGAACCACACACCCCGAGAGATGGTGACCACGCGAAAAGAAAAGGGGCGCCACCTGGCGCCCCTGGACGATTCCCGTTGCCCGCGGAGGGCTCGAATCTCAATGCTTCGGATGTTGACCCGTACCGCCGGAGCGCCCGGAGGACATGCCGCCTCCGAAACCACCGGTGGGGGGAGCCGATCCTTGACCTCCACCGGAGTGGCCGCCCCCGCCCTGGAGTTTGCCCTGGCCCTGTCCCTTGACCGAGCCCGGGCCCTGACCATGGCCCTTCCCAGGGCGGTCACCGTGCTGGCGGTCGCCCCGGTCGCGGTTCTGCGCGAAGCCCTTGCCCTGGTCGGCCTGCGCGTCCTGGGCCCTGTCGACCATGCGGGCGCCCTTCCACTCCGGCGGTGCGAGTGAAGGCGGGGGCGCGGCCACGACGGTGTTCACCTTCACTTGGGCACGGGGCCGTGCGTCCGGGTCGTTGACCCTGGAGACCCCCCCATGACGGTTGACCCAGGCCTGGGCGCGCTCCTTATCGGTCTGGAAGGAGCCGGTCTCCCAGATAGTGTTCGAGGGGTTCCCGTCGGGCGTGAACCCGTACCAGCCCCCGTACCAGCTGTCGAACCCCCAGCCGAGAGGGCTCATGGAATGGTAGGGGATCATGGGTGTCCATCCCCAGCCGTATCCGTCGGCCCAGGCCCACTGGCCGTAGGGCATGATCCACCAGGGGTCCCACGGGGCCCACTCGGCCTCCGTCATGCCCGGAGTGGCCACGGGCAGCCAGATGTAGCCCCGGGAGGGGGCGTAGGACCAGTTGCCGGCGGGGGCGGCAGAGGCCGGGGGCGAGAGGACGAAGGCCTCGGCCTCCAGCGGGTTCGACCTGCTTTGGGCAGCAGCGCCCAAGGAGGTCATCAGGATTCCGAGGAGAAGGGCGATTCCGAAGAGCTTCAGGGTCCTCATGGCGCACCCCCTTGGCACGAACCTATCATAATCCCCATTCGATGCCCGAACAACTCCACGCGTCCGGGGGAGCTACAATGGAGCCGAGCCGGCCGGACATACCCTAAGAAGCATCGTCCGTGCCAATCCGTCCTCCGGGCAAACCCGCGCCCCAGGGCGGGTTCCTCGCCGTTCCGTCCGTCGGACGCCGTCTCCGGACGGGGAGTGTCTGCCGTATAGGACAATCGGGAGGCCCCGCGGGTTTAGGGCTCCCCCCGCGCTTTGAAGGAGGCCGTCCATGAGGTCCTGCGCCCGCGTCATCTTCGCACTCGCCCCGCTCCTCGCCCTCCCGTTCCTCGCCGCCTCGCCGAGGGCATTCACCTACTCGATCGTGGCGAGAGATCCCGCCACGGGGGACATGGGCGTGGCCGTCCAGTCCCACTGGTTCTCCGTGGGCTCGGCCGTCCCGTGGGCCGAGGCGGGCGTGGGCGCCGTTGCCACCCAATCCTTCGTGGACCCCTCCTACGGGCCTCTCGGCCTCGACCTGATGCGGGCGGGCAGGAGCGCCCCCGAAGCCCTCGCCGGTCTCCTGGCGGCGGACTCCGGCCGAGAGGTCCGCCAGGTCGCCATGGTGGACGCGCAGGGCAAGGTGGCCGCCCACACGGGGTCCAAGTGCATCCCCGCCGCGGGGCACGAGGTGGGGGACCAGTTCTCCGTGGAGGCGAACCTCATGGGGAACGACAAGGTGTGGCCCGCCATGGCCAAGGCCTACCGCGAAGCCAAGGGTGACCTGGCCGAGCGGATGCTCGCGGCGCTCGACGCGGCCCAGTCGGTGGGCGGCGACATCCGCGGCATGCAGGCGGCCGCCATCGTGGTCGTGAAGGGGAAGTCCACGGGGCGCCCGTGGGCCGACACTATCTTCAACCTCAGGGTCGAAGACCATCCGGAGCCGCTCAAAGAGCTCCGCCGCCTCGTCCAGCTCCAGCGCGCCTACAACCACGCGTCGGCGGGGGACGACTTCACCGCCGCGGGCACGCTCGACGACGCCCTGAGGGAATACGCTGAGGCCGCCCGTCTCGCGCCCCAGGTCCTGGAGCTGCCCTACTGGCAGGCCGTGGCGCTCGCGAGCAACGGCCACCTCAAGGACGCGCTGCCCATCTTCAAGGAGGTCTTCGCGAAGGAGCCCCGGTGGGCCGAGCTCACACCCAGGCTCCCCGGCGTGGACCTCCTCCCCAAGGACCCAGAGATGATGAAGGCGATCATGGC
>JBBIUU010000022.1:0-7304 GCA_037440125.1 Acidobacteriota bacterium | reverse complement strand
CTCTTCCACGCCTCGAGCGTGGAGTGGATGATCCTCTCCCTGAAGCGGGCGCGGAGCTCCCTCAGGAAGGGCAGGTCGCGCGCGGCGATGGCGTAGTCGGCGCGCTCGCCGGTGAGCTTCTCGATCGCCGTGTAGAGCGCCTCGCGCGAGAAGATGGGGCAGCAGAGGAGCGCGGTGCACAGCGCGGGCATCTCGTCGCCGCCCTCGAACCGGTAGGTGGCGTGGTCCTTCTCGGTGAGCGATTCGAGGAACCAGCTCCCGCCGCGGCGGGCCAGGAGCCAGAGGAGGATGGGGCCCTGCGGAGGTGCGGGCTCGGCCTGGAGTTCCGCGCCCTCCTCGGCGGGGGCATCCTCGTCGCCCGTGGCCGCTTGCGGCATGCCCTCGGGGGGGCGGGCGAACCCGAGGTAGCGCTCGGCAGGGTCCATCCCTTCGAGGAGCACGTTGCCCTCCCGTTTGCGCAGGGCCTGCGCGAGCCATCCCTTTTCGAAGGCCGCCGTGAAGCCGGGACAGAGCGTTTCGAGCTCTCTCAAGGAGAGCAGCAGGCCGGGAGGCCATGCGCCCGCGAGCGTCGCCTTCTGGATGGCCGTGAGGGCGGGCATCCACGCGGAGAGCACCTTCAGCGACTCCTCCGTCAGCCGTCCCCGCGCCGCCTTCACGCGGTCGAGCACCTCCTGCGTCTGTCCCGCCAGCTTGGTCAGGACGACGGGCGGCTCGTCGCGGCGCTCGAGGGCGACGGCGTAGGTCGCCTCGTCGAACTCGACGGCGGTCAGCGTCGGCAGCAGCACGGGGCCGAGGTCCTGGCCCTCGGGGGCGAGGAGGAGGAGGTCCTCGTAGAGCAGGGCCGCGGAGGGCTTGGCGCTTGCCGGAGTGGACGCGCGGCAGAGATAGCGGGCCGGCTCGCCCGTGCCCGTCAGGCGCAGTGCGTCGGCCCGGAGGAGCGGCCAGGAGCGCTGGAGCTGGTCGAGGAGCGTGGGTCCGTCCTGGCCGAGCTTGGAGAGCTCTAGGAGACCGCCCGGCAGGTGGAGCTCGAGGGCGAAGCCGTCGCCGGCGATCCCCGAGAACTCCTGGACCGCGAAGGGCAGGGGCGCCCCGCCCTCGGGCAGGAGCAGGAGCGTGTCCTCCTCCAGCGTCCACGAGGCCTTGCCCGATGTGCCGTTCCAATCGTAGGTGCAGGTTCTAGGCATGGAGGAGGCCTCTGTGGGAATAGGGACAGGGGGCAGGGGACAGGGGACAGGAGTAAGGGGGGATGGACCCCTCACGCCTCGCGTCTCACGCCTCGCCACTCACGCCATCTTGTTCCCGCACTCGGGGCAGAACTTGGTGCCGGCCTTGACCTGGGCGCCGCACTTGGAGCATTCGGACTTGGGCTGGAGGCTCTTGCCGCACTCGGGGCAGAACTTCCCGCCCTGGGCCTCGGCGCCGCAGTGGGGGCACGTGACGGTGGCCTCGGCCTTGAGGTCGATGCCCTCCGTCAGATCCTGCGTGCGGAGCTTCTGCTCCGCCTGCTCGACGGTGATGGAGGCCTGCTTGGCGGCCAGCTCGCGCTGGAGGATGGGCGCGCAGTTCTTGCAGAGGCTGCGCTCCTTGTTCCAGCAGATGTCCCGGCACACCCACTGGCCGCATCGCTTGCACTGGATGAAGCAGGGCTTGATCTCCTCCACCGCGTCCTTGAGCGCCGAGTCGTGGGCGGGCCCGCCGATGGCGCGCTGGACCTCGTAGGCGCCCGACCCGGCGCGGCCGAGGACCCCGCCGAAGAGCTGGCCGGCGCCCCTCAGGAGGCCGCCCGCCACGCCCAGGGTGTTGGCCTTGAAGGAGGACATGTAGCCGTTGCCGCAGCACTGGCAGAAGAACTTGAACTGGTATCCGTTCCCCGTGCTCAGGTCCTGGTAGTTGTCGGTGAACTCGATGCGGGCCATGGGCGCTCCTCCCCAAAACGACTCCTATGCTAGAGGGAGCGGGGGTTGCGCGTCAATGTGGGAGGAGGTGAAACGTGAGAAGTGAGACGAGAGACGTGTTGCAAAAGAAGCTCAGCGGCATTGGTCACTAGCTCTCAACGTCTTCCATCTTCCGTCTGACGTCTAACTTCTAACTTCTAACTTCTAACTCCTCACTCATACACCTTCCCCCCCTGCCTCACCTTGGTGAGGTAGAGGATCTCGCAGGATCCGTCGCCCTGGTCGGTGCGGCCGAGGGACGTGTTCCACCACCTCCTGTACCCGCCCTCGTTCCACTCTACGGACACGAGCTCGCCCTCGAGCTCGGCGGGCGTGCCCATGGCCAGGCCTTTGGCGGCTCGCTGGAGGTTGCGGTTGGCGGGGATGATGTGGGTGTTGGAGGACCACCGCGACACCCAGTCGTTGTCGTGCCCGAACGAGTCGTCGTAGCGCCACCAGTACCACCTCGCGCTCTGGGACCAATGCAGCTGGGCGTACTGGCGGCCCTCCACGAGCGCCCCCCAGCACATGGCCACGTCGCAGGGCGCGAGCGCGTGCTTGCCGTCGAAGCGGTAGGAGGAGCGGCCCAGGACGATGCCGCGCAGGGCGTAGTGGGCCTTCGGGGTGAGGTGGTAGTCGACCCCCCCCCGGCGGAGGTCGAACGGCGCCTGCCCCGTCTCCTCCTGGGCAGGGTCGGAGGCCGTGTCGATGGGGGAGGCGTCCCGTCCGGCGGGCGCCGGGCCGCAGGCGAGGAGGAGGCAGGCGGCGAGGGCCAGGGCCCAGAGGGCCACCCCCGGCAACCTCGCGCGAGTCCGTCCCTTCTCCATCCGGCCGCACCTCCGCGAGGGGCATTATACGGGAGGCTCGCCCGCGGGGCTGACACGGGGTCGTCCGGGGGCTACACTCTAGACAAAGGGAGGACCGATGGCCTCGGGCGACCTGGCGGGGACGCCCTTCCCGCTCCTGCTCAAGCGGCTCCACCACAGCGGCACCACGGGCGCGCTGCAAATCGTTGCGGGGCCTCACACGAAGCGGGTCTTCGTGCACCAGGGCTCGGTGGTCTTCGCCGCCTCCACGGATCGCAACGACCGCCTGGGAGAGATGCTGCTGCGCCTCGGCGAGATCACCCTCCCGCAGTTCCTGCAGTGCTCGGCAGCCATCTCCCGCGGGAAACGGTTCGGCACGGTCCTCGTCGAGAAGGAGGTCATCGGCCCCGAGAAGCTCGTCTGGGCCGTCAAGATGCAGGTGAAGGAGATCGTCTTCTCCCTCTTCGACCTCCCGTCGGGCGCGTGGAAATTCGTGCCCGAGGAGGACGCGGGCGAAGAGATGATCACCCTCAACATCAACACGCCCGACCTCCTCAAGGAGGGCATCGGGCGCATGGACAGCATCGCCCGGCCCGTGGACACCTTCTACGACCTCCGCCTCGTCCTCCACCTGAAGAAGACCCCGGTGGAGACCGCCAATATCCTCTCCCTCACTGCGGATGAGTCGGCCCTGGTCCACGCCGTGGGTGCGCCTGTCCCGCTCGGCCAGGTTTGCGGCTCCTCGCTCCTCAAGCCCGCCCCCCTCCTCAAGTTCCTTTGGGCCCTGCTGGTCCTCGAGCTCCTCGAGGTTAGGGCGCCCTCCGAGGAGGCGCCGGCCGCGCCGGGGCCCGAGGGCCCCGAGGAACCGGAGGTTACCGGCTCCGATCTCGCGGACCTCCTCCCGCCGTCCAGATAGGCGTCGCCGGGCTCCTCGGCCCCGTTGACAAACCCGGCCCCCGAACCCTATAATTGAATATATGAGCACCTGCTCAGTTATTGTGGGGGAGGTCCCATGAGCGCCTCAGCGACGGCGAGAAGACCCAAGGGCGACCCGCCCGGCCCGACCAGGGCGAACGCCCTCAGCGACCGCGCTTACCACGCCATCGCCGAGACCTTCCGGGCGCTGTCGGACCCGACGCGCGCCCGCATCGTCCACCTGCTCTCCTTCGGGGAGAGCTCCGTGAACAGGCTCGCGGAGAACCTCACCGTCACCCCGTCGGCGGTCTCCCACCAGCTGAGGATGCTCCGGCAGATGGGCCTCGTCCGGTTCCGCCGCGAGGGCCAGCAGGCGCTCTACGCCCTCGACGACCCGCACGTGGCCATCCTCTTCCAGGAGGCCCTCGAGCACGTCTCCGACTACCTCCAGGAGGGGCGCAAGTCGCGCGAATGGCTATGAGCACGGCGGCCCAGGTCCGGACAGACCAGATTCCAGAGCACGCCTCGGCGGCCGCGAACCGCCGCGTCTTCCTCGTGGGCAACCCGAACGTGGGGAAGAGCGTGGTCTTCAACGCGCTCACGGGCTCCTACGCCGTCGTCTCCAACTACCCCGGCACGACGGTGGAGGTCTCCCGCGGGCACGCCACCCTCGACGGCGAGCGTGTGGAGGTGGTGGACACGCCGGGCATGTACTCCCTGCGGCCCATCACCGACGAAGAGAGAGTCACGCGGGACATCCTCCTCGCGGGCCAGGGCCTCATGGTCCACGTGGTCGACGCCAAGAACCTGCCGCGCATGCTGCCCCTCACGCTCGAGCTCTGCATGATGGGCCGGCCGGTCGTCCTGGCGCTCAACCTGATGGACGAGGCGGGCCGCGCGGGCGTGGCCGTGGACACGGAGGCGCTCATCGGGGCCCTCGGCATCCCGGTGGTGGAGATGGTGGCCACGAAGGGGCAGGGGCTCGACGCGCTGCGCGCGGCCATCGCCGCGCCGCCGCTCCCGCCCCCGCCCCCGGCCGTGAGGTTCCCGGCGTCGGTGGAGGCGGCTCTCGAGAGGATCTCCCGAGGGCTGCCGCCCGAGGCCGGCCGCTTCTGGGCCCTCCACCTCCTCGAGCGCGATCCGGCGGCGGCGGCCCTCTTCCCCGAGGCGGCCGAAGGCGCGGCCGCCGAGGCCCGCGGCCTGGGCGGCGCGTCGCGCGCCCGGGCCCTCCCCGCAGACATCGCGCAGGCCTTCCACGAGGCCTCCAAACGCATCCTGGCCGGGGTCTTCCACGACGGCGTCCGCCGCGGCGTCCCGATCCACCAGAGGCTCGACGCGCTCCTCTTGAACCCCTGGACGGGCTTCCCCATCCTGGCCCTCGTCATCTACTTCGGGCTCTACCAGTTCGTCGGCGTCTTCGGCGGCGGCACGGTGGTGGACTTCCTCGAGAACACGGTCTTCGGGACCTGGGTCAACCCGTGGTTCGAGAGGATCTTCGCCGTCCTCCTGCCCTCGGAGACCTGGCGCTCCCTCTTCGTCGGCGAGTACGGGATGCTGACCCTCGGCCTGCGCTACGCCACGGCCATCATCCTGCCCGTGGTGGGCACCTTCTTCCTGGCCTTCTCGGTGCTCGAGGACACGGGCTACCTCCCCCGCCTCGCCATGATGCTCGACCGCCTCTTCAAGGCCATCGGGCTCAACGGGCGCGCCGTCATCCCGCTCGTGCTCGGGTTCGGGTGCGACACCATGGCCACCATGGTGACGCGCATCCTCGAGACCAGGCGGGAGCGCGTCATCGCCACCTTCCTCCTCGCGCTCTCGATCCCGTGCGCCGCCCAGATCGGCGTGATCCTCGGGCTGCTGTCGGGGCACCCGGGGGCGCTGGCGCTCTGGGCGCTCATCATGCTCGGCATCTTCGTCGCCGCGGGGACGCTCATGGCCGGCTTCCTTCCGGGCGAGCGCCCCACCTTCTTCATGGAGCTCCCGCCCCTGCGCTGGCCCTCCCTCAAGAACGTGTGGAGCAAGACGGTGAGCCGCATGGGGTGGTACTTCCTCGAGGTCTTCCCGCTCTTCATCCTGGCGTCGTTCCTCATCTGGATCGGCCAGGTGACGGGGCTCTTCCCCAAGCTGGTGGCGGCCATCGTGCCCCTCGTGAAGTTCCTCGGCCTCCCCGCGGAGGCAGCGGTGGCGTTCCTCTTCGGGTTCTTCCGGCGGGACTACGGCGCCGCGGGGCTCTACGACCTCCAGCGCAGCGGCGGGATGGGCGGCAACCAGCTGCTCATCGCCACGGTGGTGCTCACGATCTTCCTGCCGTGCATCGCGCAGTTCCTCATCATGCGGAAGGAGCGCGGCTGGGGGGTCACGCTGGCCATGTCGGGGACGATCCTCGCCACGGCCTTCGGCGTGGGCTGGCTCCTCAAGGTGGCGCTGGCCTGGACGGGGTTGGCGCTGTGATCGAGTGCGCGATGTGCCGCAGGCACTACGACTCGGACCAGAGCGCGGGGGCGTGCGCCTCGTGCACCCTCATCGCCGAGGGCTGCGGGAAGGTGAAGTGCCCCTACTGCGGTTACGAGAACCAGCGGCCCCTCAAGGACGCCGCCCTCAAGTGGTTCGACGCCTTCCGCAGGGTGCGGGGGGCGAAGGCGCAAGGCTCGTAGGTCTTCGGAGGGGGGACGGATGGCCCACGGCATCGAGCTTACCGAGAACGAGCAGGAACTCCTCGAGGACCTCTGGCAGCACCAAATGGAGGGAAGGCCCGCGGCGGAGGGGCTCCAGGCCGACGTGGAGGCCCACGCCTTCGTGCAGAAGGGCTGGGTCCTCGGCTCGGGGCTCATGCTCACCGAGGCGGGGCAGCTTCTGGCCCGCCGCGCGATACGGCGCCACCGCCTCGCCGAGAGGCTCCTGGCGGACCTCATGGGCGCCGGCCGGGAGCGTGCCGAGGAGGACGCCTGCGTCCTCGAGCACTCCCTCATCGAGGGCCTCGACGACAAGGTCTGCACGTTCCTCGGCCATCCGCGGGTCTGCCCCCACGGCCATCCGATCCCCGAGGGGGAGTGCTGCGCCAAGGCCAGCCGCACGGTGGACCCCGTCGTCCTCAGCCTCGCGCGCCTCAGGCCCGGGGAGGGCGGCACCATCGCCTACCTGAGCGCGCACGAGAGCGGCGATCTGCAGAAGTTCTTGGCCATGGGCGTCCACCCCGGCGACGACATCGCCGTGGTGCGTCAGACGCCCTCCATCGTCTTCCGCTGCGGCCACAGCCAGTTCGCCATCGACCGCCACATGGCCGAGCAGGTCTACGTCCGAAGGGATACCTGAGGAGTCAGCCCACTTGAAAGAAAAGGCGCCGGGCGGCTGAAGCCTCCCGGCGCTTCCTCTGCATCGGTCCGGACCGGATCAGCCGCCGTTCGTGACGGGTTGGATGGTCCAGGTGTAGGCGTCGGTCCCGGTCTGTTTCACATCGAGGGGAAATCGCTTCAGGAGGGTTGGGCCGAGGAGGGCGTCGGTGGTGTGGACCGTGAAGCCCACGGCGATGCCGGTGCCTTGGTCGCCCGGGTTGACGCCCTCGCCGGTCCAGTTTTCCCAGTCGTACACGTACACCGGGTCCGGCGAAGCGAAGTTGAAGCGGACGGACAGGTAGTCCTTGAACTCG
>JBBIUU010000021.1:14495-38943 GCA_037440125.1 Acidobacteriota bacterium | reverse complement strand
TCCGTCATCCTGAGGAACCCTCCAATGGGCTTCTATCTCAGGATCTCGATTTGTCCCTCGGGAAAGTGCGAGATTCCAGCACAGGAGCCGTTCCAAGGAACGCCTGGAATGACGGTGTGGATGGGACCTTCGAAGGGCCGCCTGGAATGACGGTATGGATGGGACCTTCGAAAGGCCGCCTGGAATAACGGTGTTTGAGGGCCCTCCGAGAGGCCAAGCCACACCTCCGTCATCCTGAGGAACCCTCCAATGGGCTTCTATCTCAGGATCTCGATTTGTCCCTCGGGAAAGTGCGAGATTCCAGCACAGGAGCCGTTCCAAGGAACGCCTGGAATGACGGTGTGGATGGGACCTTCGAAGGGCCGCCTGGAATGACGGTATGGATGGGACCTTCGAAAGGCCGCCTGGAATAACGGTGTTTGAGGGCCCTCCGAGAGGCCAAGCCACACCTCCGTCATCCTGAGGAACCCTCCAATGGGCTTCTATCTCAGGATCTCGATTTGTCCCTCGGGAAAGTGCGAGATTCCAGCACAGGAGCCGTTCCAAGGAACACCTGGAATGACGATGTGGATGGGACCTTAGAAGGAACGCCTGGAATGACGGTGTGGAAAGAGCCTTCGAAAGGTCGTCTGGGATGGTGGACCGACCGTGTCCTACCGCGTCTGCTTCAGGTCGATCTGGTGCTGGGAGATCTTCCGGTAGAGGGTGGGTCGCGAGACGCCGAGGATCTTGGCGGCCTCGGGGACCTTCCCCTTGACCTGCTTGAGCACGCGGATGATCTGGTTCTTCTCGGCCGCGTCGAGGTCGAGGCCCGGGGCGTGGTCAGCCGGCGGGGCGACGTCCACGGCGCCGGAGAGGTTCGCCAGATGCTCGGGGCGCAGGTCGCCCCCGTCGGCGAGGATGAAGGCGCGCTCGAGCACGTTGTGCAGCTCCCGGGCGTTGCCGGGCCAGTCGTAAAACTCGAGGGCCGAGAGAAATTCGGCCGACAGGAGGGGCTCCCTCCGGTGGCCCGAGATGAACCTCAGGATGTGGCGGGCGAGCCCGGGGATGTCCTCCTTCCGCTCGCGGAGCGGCGGGAGGGCGATCACCAGCGTGTTGATGCGGAAGAAGAGGTCCCGGCGGAAGTCCCCCGTCCCGATGCGTTTTTCCAGATCCTGATTCGTGGCGCTGACGAGGCGGAAGTCCGAGACCTTCTCATCCACGCGGCCCAGGGGACGGAAGCGCTTCTCCTCGAGGACCTTGAGGAACTTGGCCTGGATGACCGCGTCCATGTCGCCGATCTCGTCCAGGAAGAGGGTGCCGCGGTGGGCCCGCTCGATGAGGCCCTCCTTGGCCTCGCCGGCCCCCGTGAAGGCCCCCTTGGTGTGGCCGAAGAGCTCCGTCTCGAGAAACTCCCCCTTGAGCCCGGCGCAGTTGAGCTCCACGAAGGGCTCGGAGGCGTTCCAGCTGTTGGCGTGGATGTAGCGGGCGAGGAGGCCCTTGCCGGTGCCCGTCTCGCCGCGGATGAGGACGTTGGTCTTGTGCTTGCACGCCGCCTCGACGAGGGGCGTGACGGCCCGCCAGGCCTCGGACTGTCCGAAGAAGGGTGTGATGGCGGGCGGCCGCTCGCGCAGGGCCCGGTTCGACCGCCGCAGGTTGCCGATCTGGAGGGACTTCCCGAGGTAGACCTCGAGCTCCTTCAGGTCCACGGGCTTGGTGAGAAAGTGGTCGGCGCCTCGGCGCATGGCCTCCACGGCCATGGGGATGGTGCCCTGGCCCGTCATCATGAGGATGGGCACGGTGGGGTCCACGTTGCGGACCTCGTTGATGAAGTCGACGCCGTACCCGTCGGTCAGGTAGGCGTCGAGGAGGACCGCGTCGTAGCGGATCTCCGTGAGCGATTTCCTCCCGTCCGCAAGGCTCGGCGCCTCCACGACCTCGAACCCCACGTTCTCGAGGAAGGCCCTAAGGCCAAGTCGGATGGCCGCCTCGTCGTCGATGATCAGGACCGATCTCATCGCTCTCCCCAGATGTCAGATGTGCCCAAACCCATCCTACCACGAGGCTTTCCCCCCTCCCCCGGAGGGACCTCAACCGGCCTTCACGGCGAGCCAGCTGGCCAGGACCTCTCCCAGCTTGTCGAAAGCGATGGGCTTCATGAGGAAGTCGTCGGCCTGGTACTCCCGGATGATCTCGATGCGCTGGCACTCCTTCTTGTAGAGCCCCGACATGACGATGACGCAAGTGTCCTTGAGCTCGGGGTCCTCCTTGATGGTCTTGGCCAGGTGCTTCCCGTCCATGTGGGGCATGATCTGGTCGGTGAGCACAAGATCGGGCCGGTACTGCTTGGCGAGAGCGAAGGCGCTGACGCCGTCCTCTGCCAGCAGCACGCCGTACCCGAGGCCATCCAGCACGTGGAAGGCGATGCGACGCGTGTCGGGCTCGTCGTCCGCCACCAGGATCAGGGGGCGGCGCAGGGGGTTGCCGAGCTCCGTCGGCGGCGGCGGGTACTCGCGCTCGAACTGCTTGAGCCTCCTGCGCCACATCACCGAGGGGGCCTCCTGCCAGAACTTGATTCTGGCCTTGGGCCCCACCGTGCAGAAGCAGCTGTTGCAGTTGGAGCAGAGGACCGTCGGGCTGTCCGTGACGCAGTAGCACCAGGGGCTGCACGCCGCGTCGAAGAGTTCTCCGCAGTTGAGGCAGGAGACCCAGTAGTGCTCCTCCTCCTCCTGGTTCACCTTGAGTTCGAGTTTCGGGTCCATGGCGTCCTCCGTCCGGAAAGGGGATTCTCGTTCCCGATCCATCCGAGGCAAGAAGGATGCCAAGGGTGCGCCCCAAGCCGTCACCGTGCCCCGTCAGAGAAGGAATGCATTCACAATATGTTGCGCCTGAGGCCCTCTGGCAAGGGGCCGGACAATCTCAGCCTTGTCCACATCTGAGACGGCCCGTCTCACGCTGAGACTCGCCGGTGAGACGGGCGCTAATGGCGCTGGGGCCGGGCCGGGCCGGGTTGAGGTCGTCCGTCCTTTTTGCTAAAGTCTTGCCCCGCCTCCCGGTGGTCTTCTGTCGAGGGGAGACGGCGGAGCGAGCATGCAGTCCTTCCTCCAATCCTTCCTCCTGGGGCCCTTCACGTTCGGGCTCTTCATCCTGAACACGGCCTTCTGGGGAACCCTCATCTACCTCATCATCCCGGCCAAGGTCCTCGTGCCCATCCGCCCGTGGCGACGGGGTTGCACCGCCCTGATGACGCGCATCGCGGAGACGTGGGTCACCTTCAACATCATCGGCCTGAACATCACCCAGCGGATCCAGTGGGACGTCCAGGGCGTGGAGAAGCTCGACCGGAAGGGCAGCTACCTCGTGAGCTGCAACCATCGGTCGTGGATCGACATCGTTGCCCTCCAGCGGGCCTTCAACCGCAGGATCCCCTTTCCCAAGTTCTTCTTGAAGCGGTCCCTGGCATGGGTTCCGGTCCTCGGGCAGGCCTGGTGGGCGCTGGACTTCCCCTTCATGCACCGCTACTCCAAGGACTACCTTGAGAGGCATCCGGAGAAGCGGGGCAAGGATCTGGAGGCCACGCGGAAAGCGTGCCAGAAGTTCGAAGGGACGCCCGTGACGGTCCTCAACTTCCTGGAGGGCACCCGTTTCACGCCCGAGAAGCACGAGCGCCAGGCCTCGCCTTATGAGCACCTGCTCAAGCCCAAGGCCGGGGGCGTGGCCCTCGTTCTGGAGTCCATGGGCGACAAGCTCCGGACCATGCTCGACGTGACGGTGGTCTACCCGGACCGGGAGGTGAAGTTCTGGGACCTCTTCACCAACCGCATCGGGCGCGTGGTCATCCGCGTGCGGGAGCGGGAGATCCCCAAGGAGGTCCTGGTCGAAGGGGGCTACGAGGCCAACCCGGCCATCCGCGAGCGCTTCCAGGCTTGGGTCGGACAGATGTGGGCCGAGAAGGACCGCCTCATCGACCGCGTCATGGAGCAGGTGCCGAGCCGCAAGGGCAAGGCGAGTTCCTAAGGCCGACTTCTCCTTAAAGTCTTTCTCAGGATGACGGCTCAAAGCCCGTCATTCCAGGCGTTCCTTCGAAGGTCCCCTGTGCTGGAATCTCGATGTCAGTGGGTGCTAAAGAGAGAGAGATCCTGAGATGGACTTCCCTTCCAAGGGGCCCTCAGGATGACGGGACCGGAGGGCCTTCTTAGCCCACCCTCGCCGTCATTCTATGTGTCGGACTCGCGGCGCTCGCCGGGATGGCGCAGCGCGTCCGGAATCGGCCTGTCCGTTTCGCTGCTTGTCTTCAGGCCCTGCGTCCGGCGTCTCGCCTCTCACGTCTCACGTCTCACGTCTAACGTCTAACGTCTCACGCCTCACGCCTTCACGCTTTCACTTTGATCGACAGGATCGGCACCGGCGGTTCGAGCGTCTGGCCCTCGGCGTGGGAGCGCTGGATCTTCCGCACCACCTCCATGCCCTTCACCACCTTCCCGAAGGCCGCGAAGCCCTGGCCGTCGGGGTTGCGCTTCCCGCCGAAGTCGAGCTCGGGCTTGTCTCCGATGCAGATGAAGAAGTCGGAGGTGGCCGTGTCGGGGTCAGCGCGAGCCATGGAAATGGCACCGTCCACGTGCTTCAGACCCGTCACGCTCGTCCGCTCCAGGGCGATGGGCGGGAACTCGTCCTTCTCCTTCGCCGGGTCGATGCCGGCCTGGACGACCTCGATCTTCACCTTGTTCTGGGGCTGGTTCTCGGGGGTGACCGTCCGGTGGAAGCGCCCGCCGTCGTAGAGGCCCTTCTCCACGTATCGCAGGAAGTTGGCCACGGTCGCCGGGGCGCGGGAGGGGTCGAGGGCCACCTCGATCTCCCCGAGCGACGTAGAGATGACCACGGTCACGGGCTTCTTGGCGTCCCCGCCGAGAGCCGAAAGGCCGACCAGGAGGAGGGCACCCAGGACCAGCGCGCGATGAAGCATGTGGCACCTCCGCGGACATGCTAGCCCCAGGGCCCGCACCTGCCAAGGCTCCTCTACAAGTGGTGGGGTGCCATAATGATGCTTGTTGACTGGAGCTATGTGAGAGCATGAATCCTGAAGGCCTGAATGCGATGGATGGACGCAGCTGTCCATGAAACGCTTCTGGACGTGGGCCCTCCTTCTGACGGCGCTCGCTCTGGGCGTGCGCTTCTGGGTGGCTTTCGCCGTGACCAGCGACTGCAGCGGGGACGGGCCCATCTACTGGAGGCTCGGCCAGAACCTCGTGGAGCACGGCGTCTACTCCGTGGCGAGCGCCCCGCCCTTCGCGCCGAGCCTCATCCGCATGCCCGGTCTGCCTCTCGTCGTCGCGGCGGTCGTCGCTCTCTTCGGCGGCCACGCGCACAACGCGCTCCTGACGCTCCAGGTGCTCGCGGACGCGCTCACCTGCTGGCTCGCGGCCGCTCTATGCCTCCGCTGGCTTCCCGCGGCGTGGGGGCGCAGGCGCCGCGACGCCGGGGCCCTGGCGGCCTTCGCGTTCCTCGCGCTCTGCCCGTACACCCTCGTCTACACGGGGATGGTCCTCACCGAGACGTGGGCGCTCCTCTTCGGCTCGCTCTGCGTCCTCCTCGGCACCTGGGCGCTGCAGAGCCCCGGTCCCGGCCTCCTCACGTGGGCGGCGGCGGGTGCGGCGGGGGCCGCGGCGTGCATGTTCCGGCCCGATATGGGCCTCTACCTCGCGGCGCTCGGCGCCCTCCTCCTCGCGAGGTGGGTCAGGGAGATGAAGGAGGGCGGGCGGGCCGAGGCGGGATGGAGGGCCGTCGTCCCCCCGACGCGGCGGACGCTCTTCGGGGGCCTGGCCCTCTCCCTCGCCTTCGCCGCGGTCCTCACCCCGTGGGCCGTGCGGAACGCCCTCCGCTTCCACCTCTTCCAGCCCCTCGCGCCCGCCGCTGCGAACATGCCCGACGAATACGTGGCGCGCGGTTACGCGGGCTGGGTGAGGACGTGGATCACCCGGCCGAGGGACGTGGAGTTCTTCGTCTGGCCCATGGAGGAGAAGGCCATCGACCCCGCGGGCCTCCCCCCCGGAGCGTGCGACTCGGCCGACGAGCGCCGACGCGTGGAAGCGCTCTTCTCCTGGTACAACCGGGGCGTGGACCCCGGAGCGCCTCCAGACGCCGTCTCCGAGAACACGGCGGTGCTGTCGCGCACCATCGACGGGGAGTTCGCCCGCCTCGCGCGGGAGCGCATCGCGGCCCACCCCCTCCGGTACTACGTTTGGCTGCCGCTCCGGCGCGCCTGGAACCTCTGGTTCGACACGCACAGCATCTACTTTCCCTTCGACGGCTACCTCCCGCCCCTGCGAGAGATGCGCCTCGAGAGGAGGGAGGACTGGCTCCTCCCTGCTTTCTACCTTCTGGTGTGGGTGTACACTGCCCTCGGGATCGGAGGCGCGCGGGTCCTCTGGAAGGCACCGGGGTGCCGCGAATGGGTCGCCCTCGCGGGGCTCCTCTTCCTCCCGAGGCTCGCGTTCCTCTCCACGATGCCCAACCCCGAGCCGAGGTACATGATCGAGCTCTTCCCGGTCGTGGCGGCGCTGGGGGGAGCCTTCGTCGCCTCGCGGCTCCGTGAGCCGCCGGCGGCCGGAAAGGGGCCATGACGGACGGGCCGCGCCACTACGGGACCACCGGCCAGCAGGCCCGCGAGGACCTCGCGGAGCTCGGCAACCGCGTCATCGAGGACTTCCAGCGCGGCAACCTCTGGCGCCACGTCAAACGCGATCTCCACGACCTCTACCACTTCTACCTCGACGAGGAGTCGAGGGGGCGCCTGCAGCGCATGGGCCGCGTGAAGCGGGCCCTCGCCGTGACGTGGTGGCTCCTGAAGGCGCTCATCCTCAAGCTCTCTCCCGTGCGGCGCCTCCTCCTGCTCTTCTCCATGTGGCTCATCGTCATGGGCGACATCAGCTTCAAGTACGGGGCCAGCAACGTGGACGTGACGTTCGCCATCAGCAAGCTCGGCTACGTCGTCCTCCTCGTGGTCCTCATGCTCGAGCTGAAGGACAAGCTCCTGGCGCGCGACGAGCTCGCCGTGGGGCGTGCTGTGCAGCTCGCCCTCATGCCGTGCGAGAGCCCCGACGTCGAAGGCTGGGACGTGTGGCTCACGACCCGACCGGCCAACGACGTGGGCGGCGACCTCGTGGACTTCGTGCCCATGGGCGGGGAGTCCGTGGCGCTGGCCCTGGGCGACGTCTCCGGGAAGGGTCTCGGGGCGGCGCTCCTCATGGCGAAGCTCCAGGCCACCTTCCGGGCCTACATCGGCGAGGGCGTGGAGCGCGGCGGCCTCGCGGGCGTCGGCGCCAAGGTGAACGGCCTCCTGTGCAGGGACGGGCTCGCCAACCGGTTCGCGACCCTCCTCGTCCTGCACCTGGGCAACGACGGTGGCACCGTGCGCCTCCTCAACGCGGGCCACATGCCGCCGATCCGGTTTTCCGCCGGGGAGGTGCATCGCCTCCCGCCCGTGGCGCCCCTCATGGGGGTCCTCCCCGCGGCGGCCTACGTGGAGCAGGAGATGGAGCTGGGCGAGGGGGACCTCCTCGTGGCCTACTCCGACGGGCTCACGGAGGCGATGAACGGCAGGGACGAGTTCTTCGGCGAGGAGCGGCTGATGCAGCTCCTGCCCGAGCTCGCCGATCTCACCGCGCGGGAGGCCGGGCGCGCCATCCTCAAGGCGGTGGACGCTTTCATCGGCGAAGAGCGCCCCAGCGACGACCTCTCCCTCGTCATCCTCAAGCGCGCGCCGGGGCAGAACATTCCGGCCTCAGACTGCCCTCCGGCGGTGAGCTGAAAGGGCAATTCGGAATTCGGAATTCGGAAGTCGGAAGTCGGAAAAGAGGAACTCCCGAGGTCCAGTATCGTTCACTTGTTTCCGCTCTCCGAACTCCGCTTTCCGAATTTCGCGGTCCCCAATCCCACATCTTGCTATAGTTGGGCTACAATCGGTGCCTCAGGAGAATGCATGCCCGACGAATCCGCACCGAAAGACCCCTCCGCGCAGAACGGCGCGGACCCGTCCCACAGACCCTCGAGCCACGCGCTGCCCGAACCCGATACTCTGAAGGAGCCGGGGGACACGCTGCCGCCGGCCTCCCTCGAGGCCCTGCCCGAGAAGCTGCGGCAGGCCGTGGCCCGCGCGGGCTGGACCCAGCTCATGCCCGTCCAGGCCCGCTCCATGCCCTACATGCTCGCGCGCCGCGACCTCATGGTCCAGTCGCGCACGGGGAGCGGCAAGACGGGGGCCTTCCTCCTGCCCATCCTCGAGCGGACGGACCTCGGCAAGGACGCGTGCCAGGCGCTCGTCCTCGTCCCGACGCGCGAGCTCGCCGTCCAGGTGGCCAAGGATGCCGAGACGCTGGGCGCCGAGGGCGGCCTTAGGACGGCGCTCCTCTACGGCGGCGCCGCCTACGGCCCACAGCTCGACGCCCTCAAGCGCGGCGCGCACCTCGTGGTCGGCACCCCCGGGCGCGTGCTCGACCACCTGCTCAAGGGAACGCTCTCCCTGGGCCAGCTCCGGATCCTCGTGTTCGACGAGGCGGACCGCATGCTCTCCATGGGCTTCTACCCGGACATGAGGCGCGTGAGGAGCCACCTGCCGGAGCGGCCCATCAACGCCTACATGTTCTCGGCCACCTTCCCGCCCTTCGTGGTGCGCCTCGCGGGCGAGTTCCTCCGCAGGCCCGAGATGCTCAGCCTGAGCCAGGACCACGTGCACGTCGCCGAGGTGGAGCACGTCTACTACAGCGTGCCGCCCATGCGGAAGGACCGCGCCCTCGTGAAGATCATCGAGGTGGAGAACCCCGTCTCCGCCATCATCTTCTGCAACACGAAGGCGAACACGCACTACGTCTCGGAGGTCCTCAAGCGCTTCGGCTACGACGCCGACGAGCTCAGCTCGGACCTCGCTCAGGGCGCGCGCGAGAAGGTCATGACTCGGGCCCGCGCGGGCAAGCTCCGCTTCCTCGTGGCCACCGACGTGGCGGCGCGGGGCATCGACATCCCCGACCTCTCCCACGTGTTCCTCTACGAGCCGCCCGAGGACCAGGAGGCCTACATCCACCGCGCGGGCCGCACCGGCCGGGCGGGCGCCAGCGGCGTGGCCATCTCCCTCGTGGCCGGCATGGAAGAGATCGAGATGAGGCGCATCGCGAAGGCCTACCACATCGACATTCAGGAGCGCCCCGTGCCCACCGACGAGGAGGTCGAAGCGGTGGTCTCCGAGAGGCTCACGGCGATCCTCGAGGCCAAGCTCCGCGGGCTGGACTCCCTCCAGGTCGAGCGGATGCGGCGCTTCGTGCCCCTTGCCTCGAGCCTGGGCCAGGCGGATGACGAGCTGGCCGTCATCGCCATGCTCCTGGACGAACACTACCAGCGCAGCCTCCACGCCGCGCCCGCGGCGGAGGAGAAGGAGTCACGGCCGGTGCGCAGCCACGCGCCCTCCGCCGACAAGCCGCACGGGGGAGGTGGGAGGCCGCGCAGGCGGAACAGATAGAGCTGGTGAGCTGGCGAGCTGGAGAGAGATAGAGCCAACGAGCCAGCGAGCCAGGGAGTCGGTGAGAAGAGGTGAATAAAGAACGCCCCGAGGGCTTGGCCCGCGGGGCGTCCGTGTTCATGGTTGTTCTCTTCCGTTTCCGAAATCCGAAATCCGAATTCCGCCTTGTCTTTACCCTACCTCGTGTAGGTGAAGGGCGCGGAGACGCCGCCGTCGTCGTCGTTGGTGATGACGATCTGCACCGGAAGGCCCTTGGGGAAGACCGACTTGAGGATCGTCGCGCCCTTGAGGACGATCTCGGTCGTGCCCTTGTACTTGTAGAGCAGGAGCTGCTGGCCCCCGGCCGTGACCTTGAAGTCGGCGTGGAAGTTCGAGCCCGTGACCTTGAGGCGCAGGGGGTTGCCGAGCTTCGTCACCGAGTTGATGATCGGCGGCGGGGCGAGCGCCGTAACGTAGGCCACGCCGGTGCCCGTGTGCCCCGAGCCGTCGTTCACGGTCGCGACGATCGTATAGGCCCCGGGGGTGGTGTAGGTGTGGGAGAACGAGCCTCCCGAGCCCTGACCCCCATCGCCGTAGCTCCAGGCGTAAGTGTAGTTTCCGTCACCGCCGCTGACATCGACCGTGACGCCGGGAGTGAAAGGGACGGTCCCGGACGTGGGGTTGGCCGTCACCGTCACCGTAAGCCCACCCGCCGACGCGCAGTCGGCGAGCTTGAAGGCCCCCACGCGCGTCTGCCAGTTCCGGTCGCCCGAAGTGGCGACGTACTCCTGCGTGTACCAGAAGGTGCAGTCGTCGACGGGGTCCACGCTCATGGAGCTGTAGTCGCCCCAGCGCGCGTAACGGGTTGTCTGGACCCCCGTGCCCGCCTTGAGCACCTGCTCGGCCTGGCCCATGGTGCCGAGGGGGTCGGTGGCGAGACGCCCCGCGTAGCGGATGGAGGGGTAGACGCTGGAGCTCGAGGCGCTGTAGCCCAGGCCGATGGCGCCCTGGCCGTTCATGGCCACGCTGCCCATCCAGCGGCTCGTGGTGTCGGGCTGGTAGGTGCCCTGCTGGAAGATGGACCAGTTGCCGCCCGTGCTCCTGAGCTCGTACCACCGCACGCCCGCGGTGCCCGCGCCGTCGGCGTTGACGGTGTGGCACGTGACGAGGGACTGGTGGTCGCCGAAGTTGCGGTACTGCAGGCGGAACATCAGGCGGTCGCTGAGCTCGTCGAGGCCCTGCGAGGTGCCCGGCTGGGGGATGCAGCCCGCGACGCCGCAGAAGTAGGACGTGAAGGGCGCCGTCTGGAGGACGTCATTGGGGTTCCCCGAGAGGCCGAAGGTGGAGTTTGCGGGGTTAGTCCAGTCGGCGTGGAAGAGCCAGACGCTGAACTGGTCGTGGGGCCAGCCCCAGGAGTCGTCGTCCACCTCGGCGAAGGGGCAGGGCGCGCCGGCGGGCGGAGCCGTGCTGCCCTCGAGCTGCGCGGGGAGCATGCCGCCGTACCCGTTGTTCACGGACGCGAGGTCGAAGTAAATCATGCGCGCACCGGGGTCGCCCGTGAGCATCTTGGCCTTTTCGAACGCCAGCACGCCGGCTCCGGCCCAGCTCCCCGAGGTGCTGAACTGATTGCACGTCATGTAGTAGGCGTCGGACCACGCGCCCAGCTTGGGGTAGTCGTCCATCTTGGTGGCGCTGGTCTGGAAGGCGTAGCGGTACCAGGCGCCGGTCGGGTCCGAGGTCTGCGAGATGGCGATGTACTCGTAGAAGGGCCCCGCCGGGTAGTTGGGGAGCGCGAACTGGCTGATGAGCCAGCGATTGGCGAGGTGGTCGTAGAGGACCACCGGGTCCCCGCTGTTGCAGTTGTCGCACGGACCGCCGAACCCCTGCCAGATCGTGTTGCCGTTGACGGGCCCGTAGACGAGCGTCCCGTTCTTGTCCCAGATGGCGAGGGAGAGGTTCACCCACTGGACGTAGTGGTTCAGGCCCACGTCGCCCTGAGTGTCGGGGGGGACCACGTTGCCGAGGTTCCCGATGCCCTCCCAGTTCCTGGAGGGCGCCGGCGTGGCGGCCGTGCCGGGCCAGGACTGGACCGCGGTGTCGGCGCCGAGGCGCTCGGGGGCGCGGGCCTTGTCGGCCTTGGGCAGGACGCGGTTGGGCACCTCCTCCGCCTCGCGCTCGGCTCCCTGCCAGGGCGGCGGGATGCGTTTCATCTCGCGCAGGGGGATGGAGAGGTCCGAGGCCACGGCGGTGGTGACCACGGGGATGAGGGCCTTCTCGGCCGCCGCGGGGGTCTGCGCGGCGGAGGGCAGGGCGAGGGTGGAGGCCAGCACGGCGCCGGCCAGAAGGGTAACGGGGTTCGAGCGGTGGGACATTGTGCCTCCTTCGAGGAGCTTGCCTCAGTGGGACGCTCATTATAATGCCACTGGCGCCCCGGCGCACCCCGGCCGGCGGCGGGGGAGCCGCGGGAGAGGTTGCGCGGGGCCGGCCAGGGGTGATAGGGTGCCTCGTCCGGAGAGAAACCATGCGCGTCGCGATGGTGCAGCTCGGCTGCCCGAAAAACCTGGTGGACGGCGAGTGGATGCTCGGGCAGGCCCGCGAGGCCGGCCACGAGGTCACCTCCGACCCGGACGCGGAGGTGGTCATCGTGAACACCTGCGGCTTCATCGACGCCGCCAGGGAGGAGTCGGTGAACGCCATCCTCGAGGTGGCGGAGCGCAAGCGCGCCGGCGCCGTGAAGCGCCTCATCGTGGCGGGGTGCCTCGTGCAGCGCTACAAGGACGACCTGCGCAAGAGCATCCCGGAGATCGACGGCTTCATCCCCCTCAGCTCCGCGGGGGCCGTAGCCGAGCTCCTGGCTCACCCGGACCTCGCGGTGCCCGTGAAGGAGGACGTGGCCCTCTACGACGGTCTCTCGCCGCGCATCCTCTCCACGCCGCCCTTCATGGCCTACGTGAAGATCGCCGAGGGATGCGACAACCCCTGCTCCTTCTGCCCCATCCCGACCTTCCGCGGCCGCCTTCACTCGCGGCCCGCGGACGACATCGTGGCGGAGGTGCGCGGGCTCTCGAACCGGGGTCTGAAGGAGGTCCTCCTCGTCGCCCAGGACAGCACCGACTACGGGAACGACCTGGGCCTCAAGGACGGCCTCGCCACGCTCCTGAGCCGGCTCCAGGCAGAGACCGAGGTGCCCTGGATCCGGCTCCTCTACGCCTACCCGAACCACCTGGGCGAGAGGGTCCTCGAGGCCATGGGCTCGTGCTCCCGCGTGGTGCCCTACCTCGACCTCCCCCTCCAGCACGCCCACCCGGACATCCTGCGCTCCATGAGGCGCGGCGGGAGCGGCGAGGCCTACCTCCGGCTCCTCGAGAGGGCCCGTGCGCTCGTGCCCGGCCTCGCGGTGCGCTCGACCTTCATCGTGGGCTACCCCGGCGAGAAGCGCGAGCACTTCGAGACGCTCCTCGACTTCATCGAGGCCGCCCGCCTCGACCACGTGGGCGCCTTCACGTACTCCCGCGAGGAGGGCACCGCGGCTCACGCCCTCGGCGATCCCGTGGACCGGCGAACCAAGGTCCGCCGGCAGGAGCGCCTCCTCGAGGCCCAGCAGGCCATCTCCTGGGACAAGAACCGGGCCCGCGTGGGCCAAACCCTGGAGGTCCTCGTGGAAGGCGTCTCTGACGAGACCGAGCACCTCCTCCAGGGCCGCCTCGCCACGCAGGCGCCCGACATCGACGGCGCCGTCCTCATCAACGACGGGTTCGCCGCGCCGGGGACCTTCGCCCGCGTCAAGATCACCGAGGCCCATCCCTACGACCTCGTGGGGGAGATCCTCTGAGCTGACCGATCAGACCTGCTACACTGCTCCACGAGCGTCCGCGGGGAACCATCATGGCCGAAGCGTCCGAGCACAAGAGCAGGGGCCCATGGTGGGCGGTGGCCCTCTCCACGGCCGGCGGCGTGGGCCTCGCGCCCAGGATGCCCGGCACCCTCGGCGCCCTCGTGGGCGTGCTCCTCTACCTCCCCGCGCACTTCATGCCGAGCGACTGGGTCTTCACCCTGGCCCTCTCGGAGATCGCTGCCGTCCTCCTCCTGTCGGCCCTCGCCGTCCCCCGCGTGGTGAAGGCGTCGGGCCTGAAGGACCCGCAATACGTGGTCATCGACGAGGTCGCGGGCCAACTCTGCGCGCTGGGCCTTGCGGGCCCCGACGTGGTGCGGATCGTCCTGGCCTTCGTGGCTTTCCGCCTCCTGGACATCTTCAAGCCCTGGCCCATCCACCGCCTCGAGCGCCTCCCCGGCGCCTGGGGCGTGATGGCCGACGACCTGGCCGCGGGCCTCCTCGCCGGCCTCGTGACGATCCTCCTGACGAGGCTCTCATGATCCTGCTGACCGACCTGGACCGGATCCCCGACCTCACGCCGCCCGTGATCCTCACCATCGGGAACTTCGACGGGCTCCACCGCGGCCACAAGCGGATCCTCCGCAAGGTCATCAGCCGGGGCAGGGAGGAGGGCGGAACGAGCTGCGTCGTGACCTTCGAGCCCCACCCGCTGAAGGTCCTCCACCCCGCGCGGGCGCCCCAGCTCATCCAGACGCTCACCCAGAAGCGGGACATCCTCGCCCACCTGGGCGTGGAGGTCCTCGTGGAGATCCCCTTCACGAGGGAGTTCGGCGATCTCGGCGCGGAGGAGTTCGCGCGCCTCCTCGCGCTCCGCCTCAAGCCGCAGGAGATCTACATCGGGGAGGACTTCCGGTTCGGCCGGGGCCGCGAGGGCAGCATCGAGCTCCTCCAGCGCCTGCAGGGCGAGCTCGGCTTCGAGGCCGAGGCCTTCGAGAAGCTCAAGGTGGGCGCCGAGGAGGTCTCCTCCACACGGATCCGCCGCCTCCTCCTCGAGGGGCAGATGGAGCACGCGGTCCAGCTCCTCGGCCGGCCCTACGTCATCGAAGGCGCGGTGGAGCACGGGGACGGACGGGGAAAGACGCTGGGGTTCCCCACGGCCAACCTGGCCATCGAGAACGAGCTCGTCCCCGCGCACGGGGTCTACGCGGTGGCCGTGGACGTGGGAGAGCCCCTCCTCCTGCCCGGCGTGGCCAACCTGGGCACTCGCCCCACCTTCGGCGAGAGCAGGGTGGCCGTGGAGGTCCACTGCCTCACCGGCGGGTGTGACCTGTACGGCAGGCGCGTGCGGTGTCTCTTCTTCAAGTTCCTGCGGCCGGAGACGAGGTTCGCCTCGATCGAGGACCTGATGGCCCAAATCGCCAAAGACACCGCCGCCGCGAGGGAGTACTTCAAGGCCGCGCCCCTCCAGCGGAGGATGTACTACTGAAGGCGAAAGACGTGAGACGTAAGACGTGAGATGTGAGGCGGGGATGGCAGCGGTGAGCTCACAGCCGGCGGCTGATGATGATTCATTGTAGGAGCGGTCTCCTGACCGCGATCCTTTCCCCAGGTTTGCGACGATTGCAAAGAAGGGGAGCGGCCTCTGGAGAGGCCTCCTACAAGCTCGCCTCTGCCATCTCAGCGGCTCTCTGACTCTCCGGCTCATCCCCCCCGGGGGGGCTTGCATCCTCCTGATAATGATGGTATAAGCTATGTCCCGTGCGCGGTTCCTTTCCCAAGATGCGCATAATCAGAAAAGAGGGGAGGCGATAAGTTTGCCCACGATTGTACTCAAAGAAGGCGAGAATATCGACGGCGCGATCCGCCGGTTCAAGCGCAAGTGCGAAAAAGCGGGCGTGCTCTCCGAGCTGAAGAAGCGCCAGCACTACGAGAAGCCCAGCGTCAAGCGCAAGAAGAAGGCCCTGGCCGCCCGGAAGAAGCTCCTGAAGCGCTTGGCCCAAGAACGCAAGTTCAACGCATAAAGGTTTCCATACCTCAAATGGACGTCAGGACTCTTCGGGCCCTTGAGTGGGACCGGGTCCTGGCGCTTCTTTCTCTTTGTGCCTCGACGGCCGAGGGGAAAGCCCGCGCCGGGGCCCTCCTCCCGGGGGCCGACACAGACACGGTGAAGGACCGGCACGCCCGCGTGGCCGACTGCCTCGCGGGCGAAGCCCTGTCCGGGCGGCTCTCCCTCGAGGGGTACGCGCGGACGCCCTCGCGGCTCCCCGCGGGGCTCTCCTTCGACCTGGAAGTCTTCCGCCAGCTCCGCCGGAACCTGCGCGCCTACCGCGAGGTCCGGGTATGGCTCGCAGAGCCGTCCGTGGCCAAGCCGGCGCTCGCCGCGAGCTTTCCGGGGAACGCCTCCCTCGACGCCCTGAGCGCGCGCATGGAGCGCCTCCTGGACGACCGGGGCGAGGTGGCCGACACCGCCAGCGACCGCCTTCGCGGCATCCGAAGGGAGCGCGAGCGCGCCCGTGGACAGGTCCTTGCCCGTATGGAGACCCTCTCGAGCACGCTGGGAACGGAGGTCCTCCGCGAGGCCACCTACACCGTGCGGAACGGGCGGCTCGTCCTCCCGGTCCAGTCGAGCCGGAGGTCCGAGGTGAAGGGCATCCTGCACGACACCTCTTCCACGGGAGCGACGGCTTTCATCGAGCCCCTCGAGGTGGTGGAGCTCAACAACCGGCTCACCGCCCTCGACGCCGAGGAGCGGGAGGAGATCCAGCGCATCCTCCTGGAGTCCACGGGCGCCGTGTCGGCGTGCTCCGAGGCCCTCGAGTCAGCCTTCGACGAAATGGAGCGCCTCGACGTGGACCTCGCCTGCGGGCGCCTGGGGAAGGCGTGCTCGGGCATCCTGCCCCTGCTCGACGAGGCGGGGCGGATGGAGGTCATCGCCGGGCGGCATCCGCTCCTCGACAAGGGCCTCGCCCGGCTGCGGCGCGAGGCCTGGGGCGAGGAGGGCGAGCGCGCCGCCGTGCCCCTCGACCTCTCCATGAGCGAGGACGGCACGCGCACCCTCGTCATCAGCGGCCCCAACGCGGGCGGCAAGTCCGTGGCCCTCAAGACCGTGGGGCTCCTCTGCGTCATGCACCAGGCGGGAATCCCCATCCCGGCGGCGGAGGGCACGCGCCTGCCCGTCTTCCCCTTCTTCCACGCCACCGTGGGCGACGCCCAGTCCATCCTCGACAGCCTCTCCACCTTCTCGGCCCGCATGGCGGCCATCCGGGACGCTCTCCACGAGCTCCGGGAGCCGTTCCTGGTCCTCCTCGACGAGGTGGGCTCGGGCACGGACCCCCACGAGGGCGCGGCCCTCGGCGAGGCCATCCTCCTCCACCTCCACGCGCGGCAGGGCTTCACGCTCTGCAGCACGCACTACGAGGCGGTGAAGGCGCGGGCCCTCGTCACGGAAGGCATGGGCAACGCGGGGATGGAGTTCGAGGAGGCCACGGGCCGGCCCACCTACCGCCTCAAGATGGGCCAGGTGGGCGCGAGCCGCGCCCTTGAGATCGCCGAGCGGTCGGGACTCCCGGCCGCAATCTTGGCCGAGGCCAGAGCCCTCCTCCCCGAGGGTGAGAAGCACCTGAGGGAGGTCCTCAACGCGCTGGAGGCGGAGATCGAGGCCCACGAGCGCGAGCAGGAACGCTTGAAGCACCGCATGGCCGACCTGGAAGGCGCCACGCGCGACCTCGAAGCCGCGAAGAGGTCCGTGGAGCGCGAGAAGGAAAAGCTCCTCGCCACCATCCCCGAGCGCGCGGGCGAGTGGGAGGCGGCGTTCCTGGCCCAGCTCAAGTCGGAGGTCAACCGGCAGTCCGTGAAGAAGGTCTCCCGGAAGGCCGCCGCCGAGGTGGTGGAGGCTGCGGCCGTCGAGCTCAAGGTCGCGCAGCCCGCGGCCCGGGCCGCAGCGGCCCTGCCCCAGAAGGGCGACCGGGTCCGCGTGAAGGGGTTCGGTGTCGAGGGGACCGTGGTGGAAGCCGACGCCGGCAGCGGCCGCCTCGTGCTGGACTGCGACGGCAAGAGCCTCACCGTGGGCTCGGGCGACGTGGAAGTCCTCCAGGGCGCCCCCGCGGTCAAGGCCAGGCGCGGCGGCGTGGGCGTCTCACCCATGGACGCCACGTGGGAGATCAACCTCATCGGCCAGACCGTCGCGGAGGCCGAAGCCGCCCTCGAGCCCTTCCTGGACCGCGCGGTCCTGGCGGGGCTCGGCGAGCTCCGCATCATTCACGGCATCGGGACCGGCCGGCTGAAGTCGGCCGTTCGGGGTCTCCTGAGACGCACCCCTCAGGTGGCCTCCTTCGAGGACGCGCCCCCCGCGGGGGGCGGCGCCGGGGTGACCCTCGTCTCGCTCAAGGGCTGAGGGGGGTCAGGACGTGCCCTCCGCGGGGCCGGACAGCGGCCCGGCAGGCTGGAATAGCACTGTTTTACCCGGGCCCGGGGCCGAAGGGCCACAACGGGTTGCGCAGGGGCAGGTGGGGCACTACATTACCCGTGGACTGCGAGGGAACATGGGCGTTGCGCACAACCTGGACGAGCTGAAGCACCTCATCGGTCCGCTCGCCGTCTACCAGGATTACGTCCGCCTCACGGCGCGGGGTCGCCGCCGAGTGGGACTGTGCCCCTTCCACAAGGAGAAGACGCCCTCCTTCTCGGTGGACGAGGAGAACGGCCTCTTCTATTGCTTCGGCTGCCACAAGGGCGGGGACATGATCCAGTTCGTCCAGGAGATGGAGGGCGTGGGTTTCAAGGAAGCCCTCGAGCTCCTGGCGCGGAAGGCCGGCGTGGACCTGGAGTGGCGCTCCCAGGACGGGGCGCGGGACCATGCTCCCGACCGAAAGGAGCGCCTCCGCAAGTGCCTCCAGAGCGCCCGGGACTACTACCGCGGCTGCCTCGTGGCGGCTCCCAAGGGCGCGCCCGTTAAGGCCTACGTGGAGCGCCGCGGCATCGCGCCCGCCACCGAGGAGGCCCTCCAGCTGGGCTTCTCGCCGGGACAGGGCGGCCTGCTGGCCCACCTTCGGAAGGCCGGGTACACGGCGGAGGAGGCCCAGGAGGCGGGGCTGTTGCTGGAGCGCAACCGCGGCGAGTGGTACGAGCGCTTCCGCAACCGTCTCATCTTCCCCATCGTCGACCTCCTGGGGAGGACCGTCGGGTTCGGCGGGCGCGCCCTGGGCGACGACGAGCCCAAATACCTGAACTCGCCCGAGAGCCCGGTCTTCCAGAAGCGCGAGGTGCTCTACGGCCTGAACTGGACCAAGGGGGCCGTGCGCGAGAAGGAACAACTGGTGCTCGTGGAGGGTTACATGGACTTCCTGGCCGTCTACCAGGCCGGCGTGGGAAACGCCGCCGCGACCCTGGGGACGGCACTCGCCGAGGGGCAGGTCCGCCTCGTCAAGCGCTACGCCAGGGAGGCGGTGCTGAACTTCGACCGGGACCCCGCCGGCGTGGCCGCAGCCAAGCGCGCCATCCAGGTGCTCCTGGGAGAGGGCATGAGGATCCGGGTGATCTCCGTGCCCGAGGGCAAGGACCCCGACGAGTTCGTCCGCAGAGAAGGGGCGGAGGCCTACGCGCGGCTCGTGGCGGAGGCCAAGCCCTTCTTCGAGTTCCTCGTGGACCAGTCCCGGGGGTCCCTGGCCCGCGGAGGCGTCGAGGGCAAGATGGCGTTCCTGGAAGAGGTCACCCCCTACCTGACGGCGGTGGCGGACCCCATCGAGCGCCAGGAGTATGCCAAGGAAGTGGCGGGTCGCGCGGGCCTGGACGTGGGCCTGGTGCTCGGACGGCTGGCCAAAGCCGCGGCGGGGGACCGGGCCGTCCACGAGGCCCCCGCGGGCCCCAGGCACGAGGTGCCCGTGGCGGAGCAGATGCTCGTGAAGGGGCTCATGGAGCCCGGCTTCAGGGCGAGGGCCTCAGCCCTCGTGGACGGCATCCCGCAGGAGGCGCTCTCCGGCCTGACCGCGGCGGAGCTCCTCGGGGCGCTCAGGCGGACCGGGGCGCCCCAGGGGACCGAGCAGACGGCGCTCCTGGCCTACATCCAGAACGGGTGCCACGAGGCGCTGTCGGAGGCGAACCTCGAGTCTGCCGCGGCCAGCATCGTGGAGGACCACCTGCGTGAACAGGAGAGGCACCTGCAGCAGCAGATCCGGGACGCGAGTCGGAAGGGCGATCTGGGGCTGGTGCAAATCCTGAATCGTGAGAAAATGGCAGTTTTGGAGCGCATCCACGCTCTGGGGCAGCCCTGAGAGATGACCGAGGAACGACCAGGAGCACGCATGACGATGGACGAGCGAATCGAGGACTTCAGGGAGATCGTGGCCTACGCCAGGAGCAAGGGCTACGTCAACTACGACGAGATCAACGAGATGCTCCCGGCGGAGCTGAGCTCCACCGAGGACATGGACTTCCTCTTCCAACTCCTGGACGACGAAGGCATCGACATCTCGGAGAAGAGGGTCGTGGAGGAGATCCCGGTCTTCACCAAGCCGAAGGCCACCGAGGCCCTCCTCGAGTACGACCCCGACCTCGAGCGGACTAACGACCCGGTGAAGATGTACCTCCGCGAGATGGGCCAGACGCCGCTCCTGAACCGAGAGGGCGAGGTCCGCATCGCCAAGGCCATCGAGCGCGGCCGGAAGGTCATGATCAAGGCCCTCAGTCGCTCGCGCTACGCCGCCGCGATGATCCTGGACATCGGCCGCGAAATCAAGAGCGACCCGGCCGCGGCGCTGCAGTACTTCTCCTTCTTCGACGACCTCGAGGACGAGGAGGCGGTGGTCGCCAAGCTCGAAGAGCAGATCGAGATCATCGACCGCATCGCCGCCATCCAGAAGGAGGTCCAGGGGCTCTCCAAGCGCCTCGGCCGCCTCAAGGACCCGCGCTCCAAGCGCGCCCGCGAGCTGCGCTGGGCCCTGAGCCGCATCTACGTGGAGCTCACGCAGAAGATCCGGGGCCTGGAGCTCAACACGCGCTTCATCAACGAGATGATGAGCTCCTTCAAGCGATCCAACCAGGAGATCCGCGCCCTCGAGGCCACCTACAAGCGCCTCAAGGTGCGCCACCAGAAGCTCCAGAACAAGGCCCAGCGCAAGCAGCTCTGGACCCGCATGACGGAGATCCAGGTGCGGCTCGAGGAGATCGAGCAGCACATGGGCTCGCCCGTGAGCGAGGTGAAGCACATCGCGTCGCTCATCGCCAAGGGCGAGGAGGACATGGAGAACGCCAAGAGCGACCTGGTGCGCGCCAACCTGCGCCTCGTCGTCTCCATCGCCAAGAAGTACACGAACCGCGGCCTACAGTTCCTCGACCTCATCCAGGAGGGCAACATCGGCCTGATGAAGGCCGTGGAGAAGTTCGAGTACCGGCGGGGCTACAAGTTCTCGACCTACGCCACGTGGTGGATCCGGCAGGCCATCACCCGGGCCATCGCCGACCAGGCGCGCACCATCCGCATCCCGGTGCACATGATCGAGACGATCAACAAGCTGTTCAAGACCATGAGGACCCTGGTCCAGGAGATCGGCCGCGAGCCCACCCCCGAGGAGGTGGCCGAGCGCATGGGGATCACCGTCCCCAAGGTCCGGAAGATCCTCAAGATCGCCCAGGAGCCCATCTCCCTCGAGACGCCCATCGGCGAGGAGGAGGACAGCCATCTGGGGGACTTCATCGAAGACCAGGACATCCCCTCCCCCATCGACCACGTCATCTCCGAGGACCGTCGCGACCACGTGGCCCAGCTCCTGGACGAGCTCCCCGAGCGCGAGGCCCGCGTCATCCGCATGCGTTTCGGCCTGGGCTACGACACCGAGCACACCCTCGAGGAGGTGGGCCGGGCCTTCGCGGTCACCCGCGAGCGCATCCGGCAGATCGAGGCCAAGGCCCTCCGCAAGCTCCCCTCGCGCAGCCGACACCTCCGGGCCTTCCTCGAGGGCACGCGGGGGTAGCTCGCCGCCCGACGTCCCTGTCGCCAAATGCCCCGCCGTCGCCCGCCACGGGCGGCGGCGGGGTTGAACGTTCATGGGACAGGGGAGTACGCTATGCGGGAGGGCCGTGTGGCCCTCGTTTCGGGGGTTCTTAAGTCAACCGTTCACGGCCTGGAGGGCGCGCGGCGCCGGCGGCCGCGGGATTGATCCGATGGAGGCATCCATGAGAGTCACGTTCAAGGTTCTGGGGGTCGCGGCGATCGCCCTGCTCCTCGCGGTGGGCGCTTCGGCTCAGCTCAGCAAGGGGTTCAGGGGTCGGGTCCTGGACAAGGACGGGAAGCCCCTGGCCGGCGTCCCCGTCACGCTGCAGGACCAGGCCAACGCCGGGAACCATTACGAGATCAAGACCGACGAGCACGGCGAGTTCATCCAGATCGGCATCCCCTACTCGGACAAGGGGTATATCATCTCCGCCCAGATCCCAGGCATGGGCGAGATGGGCATGTTCATGAGAGCCAAGCTCATGGACACGCTCGAGCTCATCATCGACCCGCGCAAGTGCTTCGGCGTCCAGGGCTTCGTCAAGGACAAGCAGGGGCAGGTGGTGCCCAACGCCACCGTCACGATCGTGAACCTCGCCGACGAGGCCGCGCCCTACACCGTGAAGTCTGACGCCAAGGGCAACTACAAGAAGGGCGAGCTCCCCTACTCGGAGAAGGGCTACCGCGTCACGGCCCAGATCCCCGGCGAGCAGCCCTTCGTCAAGAACTTCTCCATGCCGCCCAAGATGATCGGCGCCCCCGAGCGCGAGCCCAGCGGCGAGCGGCCCACCTTCGAGCTCGTCTTCGTGGACATGCCCTTCGACTTCGCCAACCCCAGCGCCGGAGCCGGCGGCGGCACCCCGGTGGCCAGCAAGGCCTCCGACGCCCAGCAGATGTTCGAGATGGGGGACTACGAGGGCGCGGTCGCCAAGGCGGGCGAGGCCATCTCCGCCAACGACAACGTCAAGAGCGCCATGCTCATCCGGGCCACGGCCCTGGAGCGCCTGGAGCGCAACGACGAGGCCCTGGACGCCTTCGAGGCCTACAACAAGGCGTACCCGGGCGATGTGAACGTCCTCGGCGAGCTCTACAAGCTCTCGGACAAGAAGGGCGACAAGACCAAGGCGGAGGCCTACAAGAAGGAGTTCCTCGCCAAGGGCGGGACGATCTCCGGCCAGACCTACAACGACGGCGTCAAGGCCCTCAACGCGGGGGACGCCGCCAAGGCGGCCGAACTCTTCAAGCAGGCCATCAAGGAGAACCCGAACGATCCGGACTCCCACCGCGAGCTCGCCCGCTGCTACGCCCAGACGGGCAACTTCCAGGCGACTATCGACGAGCTGAACATCTACCTCAAGATGAAACCCAACGCGGACGACGCCGAAACCTGGAAGCAGGCCATCGCGGGGCTCCAGCAGGCGATCCAACAGCAGCACAAGAAGTAGTTCTTCATCACCAGGTTGCGCGCGGCGGGCCGGGGTCGCCCCGGCCCGCCCCTTCGCGTCTCCCGGCGGCGGCAATCCTCGGAGCCAGTGCCCCCATCACCCCCTTTACTCCATGGCATGATCCGTGCTACATTAAATTGGTTAGGTCGGGGCCCTTAGCTCAGCGGTGAGAGCCACCGGCTCATAACCGGTCGGTCCCAGGTTCGAATCCTGGAGGGCCCACCAAAGGAAGGGGCGCCGCGTGCCGCTCAGGCTTGATCTGGTTCGTTTCAGGCAGATAGGAAAGGGGTGCTGAAGTGCACCCCTTTTTCGTTTCTCGGAGGTCCGACCGGTGAATCCGATCCTCGAACAGCTCCTGAGGCTCCAGCGGCTCGATACGGACATTCGCGCCCTCGGCCACGATCTTCAGCAGATCCCCAAGCGGAGCAAGCTCATCGACGACAAGGTCCGCTCCGTGCGGGAGCCCCTCGACAATGCGCTCGAGGAGAAGGCCTCCCTGGAGGCCGGGCGCGAGGAGATGGACACCGCCGTCAAGTCCCTCGAGGACAAGGAGCGGGCGCTCAAGCTCAAGATGCCCGAGATCCGCTCCAACGACGAATACAGCGCCCTCCTCCGCGAAATGGACGCCACGAAGCGCGAGCGCGACAAGACCGAGGACCGCTCCCTCAAAGCCATGGAGCGTCTCGAGGCCATCGAGGGTGAGCTGCCGCCCCTCAAGGAGGCCTACGACAAGGGCGAGGAGTCGGTGGCCGCCGAGCGTGCGGCGCTGAAGGCCGAACAGGACAGGCTCTCCGCCGAGCTGCTGGCCAAGAAGAAGGAGCGGCAGGAGCTCCAGACCAAGATGAACCCCGGCTGGTTCCGCAAGTACACGCACATCGCCGCCCAGCGCAACGGGCTCGCGGTGGTCGCGGTCAAGGGCGGCACGTGCCAGGGATGCTTCATCGGCGTCCGGCCCAAGCTCGTCCAGGACCTCCACTACGGGGAAGAGGTGGTGTCCTGCGAGGGTTGCCAGCGCGTCCTCTTCCTGGACGACGGCCAGGATGGGTGACCTCGCCGCCGAGGCGTGACGTGTGAAGGGGCCGTTCCAGCGGCCCTTTTTTCGTATGCAGGAGGAACGCCGTGAGACTCCCGCCGCCGCTCATCGAACTCGTCGCGAGGCGCCTGGTCCTGGGCCTCATCCAGCAAGGCGTCATCTCGAGCGAGCGTCCCGAGAGGACCATCGAGGGCGTGGCCCACCTGATCGCCGCCGACCTGAAGGTCGAGGACGAGGTCACCGAGGAGGCCCGCCAGATCCTCCTCGAGCACCAGGGCGAGTTGAAGGGCATGGACCTCGAGTACCACGCGCTCATCGCCAAAGCCAAGGGTCAGGTCGCCGCGCGCCGCGGCTATGTCCTCTCCACGGGCCCCGGGAAGCTCTCGCGGGAGAAGCTGCAGGACCTCACCACGCAAGTCTTCGGGCTCTTCCTCAAGGACCCAGACATCGAGTACTTCGTCAAGGACCAGGACTTCCGCAACGCCATCCTGCGCGCCCTCGACCACGAGATGGCGCACGACGCCGCCCGCGAGGAGCGAGCCCGAGAGAAGGTTCGCCGTATCCGCCGCAACATCCCCGAGGAGTCCGGCGAGTTCCACGCCCTCTTCCAGCAGTTCTACAGGGAATTGCTGGACAAGGGGCAGTGAGGAAGTGAGGAGGTGAGGAAGTGAGGAAGTGAGGA
>JBBIUU010000021.1:0-14395 GCA_037440125.1 Acidobacteriota bacterium | reverse complement strand
CCTCCTATCCTCCTAACTCGTCCTCCCTCGTGATACACTTCCGTTTCAGCCATGGGGGTTTCCATGAAGAAGGACTGCTTTTCGCAGGAGTACATCGACTCGAACAAGTTCCAGGAGTGCGCCTCGTGCCACCTCTTCGACGAGTGCACGAAGACCGTCAACCTGAAGGAGGCGCGCACCGCCTGCACCGTGGGCGAGGGCCTGGGCTACGTCGTCGCGCTGGTCTTCCTGGCCGTGGCGATCACCTCGTGGTCGGCCATGCCCCACGGCGCGCCGTGGATCCTCCTCTGCACGCTCGTCTACGGCCTCGCGGTCTACCGCGCGGGCCGGGAGTACCGGGCGCAGAACGCCGAGGAGGCCGGCCAGCTCTCCCGCGAGGCCGAGTCCAAGCCCGAGAGCGGCCCCGCGCCCGCGGCGCATCACTGATCGAGTCGTGAGGCGCGAGTGGTGAGCGGCGAGTGAAACACGGCGACCTCTTCGATCCTCCTCACGCCTCACGCCTCGAGCCTCGCGCCTAGCGAAGGCCCACCCGCAGAGGACGACATGCCCCGCTTCTACATCACGACGCCCATCTACTACGTGAACGACTACCCGCACATCGGGCACGCCTACTGCACGATCTGCGCGGACTTCTTCGCGCGCTACCACCGCCTCAAGGGCGACGCCACGTATTTCCTCACGGGGACCGACGAGCACGGCCAGAAGGTGGAGAAGTCCGCGGCGAAGGAGGGCGTCACGCCCCAGCAGCTCGCCGACCGCGTGGTGGCCCGCTACCACGAGCTCTGGCGCCAGCTCGACATCACCCACGACGATTTCATCCGCACGACGCAGGACCGCCACAAGCGCGGCGTCCTCGCCATCCTCGAGCGCCTCATCGCCGCGGGCGACGTCTACAAGGCGAGCTACCGGGGCCCCTACTGCGTGTCCTGCGAGGCCTTCTTCCCCGAGAACCAGGTGGTGGACGGCAAGTGCCCCGACTTCGGCCACCCCATGACCGAGCTCGAGGAGGAGTCCTACTTCTTCCGGCTGTCCAAGTACCGGGAGCCCCTCCTGAGGCTCTACGCCGAGCGCCCCGACTTCGTGCTGCCCGAGAGCCGCATGAACGAGGTCAAGGCTTTCGTGGAGGGCGGCCTGAAGGACCTCTCCATCAGCCGCACCACGATCACGTGGGGCATCCCCTTCCCGGGCGAGGAGAAGCACGTCCTCTACGTCTGGCTCGACGCGCTCTCCAACTACATCTCGGCCCTCGGCTTCGGCACCGAGGACGAGGCCAACTACCGCACCTACTGGCCCGCGGACGTCCACCTCATCGGCAAGGACATCCTGCGCTTCCACGCCGTCTACTGGCCCGCCTTCCTCATGAGCGCGGGCCTGCCCCTCCCCGAGCACGTCTACGGCCACGGTTGGTGGATGAAGGACGCGAGCAAGATGTCCAAGTCCCTCGGCAACGTGGTGGACCCGCGGCCCTACATCGACGAGTTCGGCGCCGACGCGGTGCGCTACTTCCTCCTCCGCGACAAGCCCATCGGCACCGACGGCTCCTTCTCCGACGAGGCCTTCCTCGACCGGCTGAACGCGGACCTCGCGAACGACCTGGGCAACCTCGCGTCGCGCCTCACGAACCTCCTTGAGAAACAGGCGGGGGGCGACGTGGGGCCGGGGGACGGCAGCCTGAAGGCGCGCACCGAGAGGGCCCTCGAGGGCTACCACGCTGCCATGGACGCGCTCTCGCCGCGCGACGCGCTGACGGAGCTCTGGTCGCTCATCTCCGACCTGAACAAGTTCCTCGTCGAGCGCGAGCCCTGGTCCAAGCCGGGTACGCCCGAGGCCCTCGCCACGCTCTCCGAGGGCGCCCGCGCCCTGCGCCTCGTGGCCCTCGCGCTCGAGCCCGCCATGCCGGCCTCCGCGGGAATGGTGACCCAGGCCCTCGGCTACGACCCCACCGATTTCGTGAACGCGCGCTGGGAGGACCGCCAGCACCGACCCGCCAAGAAGCTCTCGGGGCTCTTTCCGAGGGTGGATAAGGCCGAATACTTCGCCCGCCTGGGGGGAGAGAAGGAACGAGCCGGGGAGCTGGGGAGCTGGGGAGCCGGGGAGAAAAAGGAAAAGGGAAAGAAGATGGAAGACGAGAAGAAACCTCAGGAACCCCAAGCCACGGAAACTCCCGCGGCAGCGCAACCCGCCCCGCCGGCGGCTCCGGCCCCCGCGGCGCCCGCCTTCGAGCGCATCTCCATCGACGAGTTCCGGCGCGTGGAGCTCCGTGCCGGCAAGATCGTGGAGGCCGAGCGCGTGCCCAAGAGCAGCAAGCTCGTCCGCATGATCGTGGACTTCGGCGACGAGAAGCGCCAGATCGTGGGCGGCATCGGCAAGAAGTACGCACCGGAGGACCTCGTGGGCAAGACCTGTCCCTTCGTCACGAACCTCCAGCCCGCCAAGCTCATGGGCGTGGAGTCCAACGGCATGATCATGGCCGGGAACCTGGGCGGAGAGCCCATCCTCCTCCAGTTCCTCGAGGACGTGCCGCCCGGGAGCAGGATCACGTAAGGGCAAGGCGGAAGTCGGAAGTCGGAAGGCGGAAGTAACAGACGAAGACGAAGAGTCCAGGCCCGCAGGGGCCCCTCTTCTTTCGCCTTTCACCTTTCACCTTCACCCTTGCTCCAGCTTGCCCCACCGTCCCACATGTCCTACCCTTCTCGGGGAGGGGAACGCCCCATGAAGCCGCTCAACCCCTGCGAGCTCGAGATCGACCTCTTCTGCAAAGGGATCAAGATCGACGCGTCCTGCGCGCTCTCCGAGGACGGCCGCTTCTTCTCCCGCACGCGGGCGGGGCTGGGCTCGGGCCTCGAGCTGGTCATCCCGGCGCCGGGCAAGGACATCTGGCTCAACGTCCCCGTCGAGGAGGACTTCGTCGCGGTCACGCCCTACCGCCTCGTGAAGTGGGGCGCGAGCTACTTCGTGCGCGACGACCGGGACGCGACCCTGTCCTACGCCGTGACGGTTCCCGGACAGCCGGCGTGGTACGAGGGCGTCACGAGCAAGGGCACGCCCATGAGCAAGGTGGGCGTCCTCCAGGGGACCTACCTCGGCATCTACATCAGCAACTCGTGCAGCTACTGGTACACGAGCCCGAGCCAGGCGTGCAAGTTCTGCACGACGGGCCTCAACGTGGGCGTGAACGAGGTGGCCGTCAAGGACGTGGACGACGTGGTGGAGACGGCCCTCGCCGCCAAGCGGGAGAGCGGCGTGACCTTCGTCCACTTCAACTCGGGCTTCCAGCCCACGGGCAGGGGGCTCGACGAGGCCGCGCCCTACGTGAGGGCCGTGAAGGAGCGCGTGGGCGCTCTCGTGGGCGTCCAGGTGACGCCGAGCAAGGATCTGTGGAAGTACGACTGGCTGCTGGATCTCGGTACCGACCATTTCTCCTTCTGCTACGAGTTCCACAACCCCGACTACTTCGCGCGCCTCCTGCCGGGAAAGCAGGCGACCCTCGGCCAGCGCGCCTTCTTCGACGCCATGGAGTACTGCGCGCGGAAGATGGGCCCAGGCCGCAACTCGGGGGAGATCATCGCCGGCGTGGAGCCCCTGGAGGACACGCTCGCGGGCATCGACTACATCGTCTCCGCGGGGTGCTTCCCCACGGTCTGCATCTTCCGCCCCGTCATCGGCGCCGAGATGGAGCAGCACCCCTCGCCACCCTACGAGGACATGGTCGTCGTCATGCGCCACATGTACGAGGCGTGCATGAAGGCGGGGCTCCCCATCGGCATGGCGCCGAACATCCAGGTGAGCCTCATCGTCAACCCCGAGGACGCCCGGTTCCTCGTGCCCGGCTCCCTCAGAAAAGGCTTCTACGAAGCCAAGCTCAAGGCCTACAAGGCCGCGGCCAAGCCCCTCTTCTGGTGGAAGATGCGCGTGAAACCGCGCCCCGCGCGCCCGGAAGCCTACGCCGCGGCGCAGGCGGTGCGGTGACGGGCCCGACCCCATGAAGGAATGGACCGAGACCGTCGCCAAGCGGCTGTGCCTCCTCGTCGGCGCCATGTACCTGATCTGCGCCGCGACCATCGCCGGCCGCGTCGCGGCATACCGGGGGCTCTGGAGGCCGCCGGAGGTGGGGCCCTGGGCCAACATCGCGCTGTGGGTGGTCCTCGCCGCGGGGCTCCTCTTCAGCATGGACCGCGGCATCCCCAGGGACGGCACCTGGTCGGCGCGCCTCTATTGGATGCGCCGCGGGCTCGTCATCCTCATCTTCGTCACCGTGGGCGTGATGTTCTATCTGAAATAGGTGAGTGGTGATTCGAGGGCGGTGAGCAGTAAGCGGTGAGCAGATAGCAGGGACCTCGGGCCGTGCAGCCGTTGTGGCGCTGGGTTGACGCCGCTGCTCACGGCTAACGGCTCACGGTCAGCAGCAGGATTTTCGGAGATACCTATGAAAGCCATGGTGGTTCGGAAGCATGGGGACGTGGACCGTTTCGAGATGAGGGATGTCCCCGAGCCGCGCGCCGGCGAGGGGCAGCTCCTGATCTCGGTGAAGGCCGTCGGCGTCAACTTTGCGGACGTCCTGTCGCGCCTGGGCATCTACAAGGCCGCCCCCAAGCCGCCCTTCGTGCCCGGCATCGAGGTGGCGGGGACCGTCGAGGCCTGCGGCGCCGGCGTAGCCGGCTTCCACGCGGGGGACCGCGTGATGGCCTTCTGCACCTTCGGAGGCTACGCCGAGAAGGTGGCCGTCCCTGCGGCGTTCGCGACCAGGGTCCCCGAGGGCATGACCTACAGCGAGGCCGCGGCCTTCCCCGTCCAGTACCTCACGGCCTACCACGGCCTCTTCCAGCTCGCCCACGTGCGCGACGCGGACACGGTCCTCGTGCACGCGGCGGCGGGAGGCGTGGGGATCGCGTGCCTCCAGCTCCTCGCGCCGCTGAAGTGCGGCGTCCTGGCTACGGTCTCCACGGAGGCGAAGGCGAAGATCGTGCGAGAAGAGTGCCCTCGCGCGGTCCCCATCAATTACGCCGAGGAGGACTTCGCGAGGGCCGTGTTGCGGGAGACGGGTGGGCGCGGCATCGACGTGGTCATGGACTCCATCGGCGGAGATACCTTCCGCAAGTCATGGAACCTACTGAGGCCCTTCGGCAGGCACGTCCTCTTCGGCGCCGCGGCGGCGGTCAAGCCGGGAGCCATCGCCCAGCTCGGCGCGCTCTGGCGGCTGAGGAGGATGCTCCTCGTCTCGCCCCTGCCCATGCTCGACCAGAACCGCACGCTCTCGGCCTTCAACCTCTACCACCTCGCCGCGCGCCCCGACGTCATGGGCGAGGCCATGGAGGCCCTGCTCGCCCGGCTCGCGAAGGGCGCGCTGGGGCCGCGCGTGGGGCTCTCCCTGCCCCTCGAGAAGGCCGCCGAGGCGCACCGAAGGATGCAGGAGCGCCAGACCGTCGGGAAGGTCGTCCTGACGGTGGGATAGACATTGCGGGCGTGAAGGTGGTTGTTCTCTCTGAGTACGACCCAATCCTGGCGAAGCATTCCGTTCAGGCAGGCCGGCCTGGCGCCCTTGGCGCCCGGCTCCGGGCGGTGGGCGCCGGTCAGAAAGGAACACCGAGTTGATCTGTCCTCAGGTCTGCACCGCGGTCCTTACCTCTAAGGCCTTTCCGCCCGACGCCCCTTCGCCCGGAGGCCCTTCGGGCTGGCCGTCCTGCCTGGAGCAGGACATGCCACCCACCCCCTATCTTCGTGCGCCGACGGCGCCGGACCTCTGGCGGCGTCAGCCTTCGCGTCCGTGGGCGCTCCAAGTACACCAGTACGTGTCGGCCCAGGCCGCTCGGCTTCCTGGCCATAGGCCCACCGGCGTCGGGACGCCGCTCCCTTCGCTGCGCTTCGGGATCGGGGGTCATCGTCGCGAGGGCTTGTTCTCTGACATTGTCTTGAGTAGGGCGCGAAAAGCAAAACGGAGAGGGTTGCCCCTCTCCGCCTCTCGTCCTGGTGCCGAAGGGGGGACTCGAACCCCCACGACCGTGAGATCACTGGACCCTGAACCCAGCGCGTCTGCCAATTCCGCCACTTCGGCGAGCTTTTTAAAGTACCCTTATAAGCCCCTTCCTGTCAAGGCCGAGGCGCTCCCTTCGCGGCACGTTTGGTCCTCCGCCATCGCTCGGGCTATCCTTTCGCCATGGCGATGCTCCTCGAGGTGGACGATCTCCGGGTGACCTTCCCTTCACAGGGTGGGCCGCTGCCGGTGGTGGAGGGCGTCTCCTTCCGCGTGGAAGAGGGGGAGCCCGTGGCGCTGGTGGGGGAGTCGGGCTCGGGGAAGACCCTGTCGGCGCTGGCTATCCTGAACCTCGTCACGCCCCCCGGGAAGATCGTGGGCGGCGCCGTCCGCTTCCGCGGGCGCGACGTCCTGTCCCTGCCAGGTCCCGAACTGCGGGCCTTCCGTGGCAAGGACGCGGCCATGGTCTTCCAGGAGCCCCTCTCGGCGCTCGACCCCGTGATGACCATCGGTACACAGATCGCGGAGGCGGTCCTGGCCCACGAGCGCGCCCCCAAGAGAGAAGCGCTCTCCCGTGCGGAGGAGCTCCTGGCTCGCGTGCGCATGGCCGATCCGAAGCGCTGCCTCGCCCAGTACCCGCACCAGCTCAGCGGCGGCATGCGCCAGCGCGCCATGATCGCCATGGCCCTCGCGTGCAAGCCGGCCCTCCTCATCGCGGACGAGCCCACCACGGCCCTCGACGTGACGGTGCAGGCGCAGGTCCTCGACCTCCTCGCGGAGCTCCGCGAGAGCACGGGGATGGCGCTCCTCCTCATCACGCACGACCTCGGTGTCGTGGCGAGAACCGCCCAGCGCGTCTACGTCATGTACGCCGGGCGCGTGGTGGAGGCTGCGCCCGTGCGGCGGATCTTCGAAGCGCCTGCGCATCCCTACACGCAAGGGCTGCTCGATTCCCTCCCGCGCCTGAACCGTCGTGAGAAACGCCTGAGGGCGATCCCCGGGGCCGTCGCGCCCCCGGGCGCCTTCGAGAAAGCCTGCGCCTTTGCACCCCGCTGCCCCAGGGCGAGGGAGGACTGCCGCGCCGCTCTTCCCCCGTGGGCCGAGACGGCGCCCGGCCAGGGCGCGCGGTGCCTCTATCCCGAAACCGCCCCACCGGGAACTGAGAGGGCCGTGCCGTGAGCGCCCCGCTCCTCGAGGCGAGCGACCTCCGGCTGAAGTTTCCCGTGAGGCGCGGCCTGTGGGGCAACCCCACGGCCTTCGTGCACGCCGTGGACGGCGTGAGCTTCACCATCGGCCGGGGTGAGACCCTGGGCCTCGTGGGGGAGACGGGCTCGGGCAAGAGCACCGTGGGCCGCATCCTCGCGCGCCTCCAGGAGCCCGACTCCGGCCGCGTGGCCTTCGACGGGGCGGACCTCCTCGCGCTGAAGGGCCTGGCGCTCAGGGAGAGGCGGCGGGAGTTCCAGATCGTCTTCCAGGACCCCATGGCGAGCCTCAACCCGAGGATGCGCGTGGGCGACATCGTGGCCGAGCCCCTCATCATCCACCGAATCGGCGACCGCGCCGGGCGCCGGCGCCGCGCGGAAGCGCTCCTGGCCCGCGTGGGCCTAGACGGGTCGGCGCTCGACAAGTTCCCCCACGAGTTCTCGGGCGGCCAGCGACAGCGCGTGGGCATCGCCAGGGCCCTCGCCCTCGACCCCAAGTTCATCGTCCTGGACGAGCCCGTTTCGGCCCTCGACGTCTCCGTGCAGGCGCAGGTCGTGAACCTCCTCCAGGACCTGCAGGAGGAGCGCGGCCTCACGTACCTCTTCATCGCGCACGGCCTCCAGGTGGTGGCGCACGTGAGCACCCGCGTGGCGGTCATGTACCTGGGCCGCATCGTGGAGGAGGGCGCCACGCGGGACCTCTTCGAGAGGCCCCTCCATCCCTACACGAAGGCGCTCCTCGAGGCCGTGCCCGAGCCCGACCCCGCGCACCCGGGCACGACGCCCGAGCTCAAGGGAGAGCTCGTCTCCGCGGCCGACCTGCCGAAGGGGTGCCGGTTCGCGCCGCGCTGCCCTCTGGCCGTCGAGCGCTGCCGGGAGGAGGATCCGGCGCTCCGAGACTTCGGCACGGGCCACCGCGCGGCGTGCCACTTCGCGGAGGCGTGACGCGGGGCGAGATCCTGAGATCGACTTCCCTTCGAGGGAGCCCTCAGGATGACGGGTCCGCCCACCTTGCAGGTCCATGCCCATCCGTCATTCCAGACGATCCTTCGAAGGGCTCCTGAGCTGGAATCTCGATGGCATGCGGCGTGAGGTGGAGCGCGATCCTGAGATCGACTTCCCTTCGATGAAGCCCTCAGGATGACGGCCCCGACTCACCTACTCACGAAAAAGGGAGCGGCCCGGAGGCCGCTCCCTTGGTGTTTCAAGAGCGATCGAGCTACCAGCTGAAGTCGTACGCGGCCTGCCCGCCGTCGGGGTTCACGAAGAGCAGGTGCGTGGTCGCGCCCTTGGGTACGGCGGTTTTGAGGCCGGAACCGGTGAGCTGGATCTTGCTCGTCTTCTTCCACACGACGCCGGACCACTGCGTGCCGTTGATATACGCCTTGATCCCGTCCTGGAGATTGCTCCCCGTGACGACGAGCTTGAAGGGCGGGGAGACTTTCTTCACGAGGTTGACGACGGGCGGGGCCACGTTCGTCGCGTGGATCTCCACCGACGCCGTCACCGCGCCTTCGGCCGAATCGTGGACCGTAAGGGTCGCGGTGTAGGTCCCCACGGCGTAGGTGTGCGTGGGATTCTTGTCGGTCGACGTGGCACCGTCGCCCAAGTCCCAGGCGTAGGTGTAGGGCGGCGTGCCGCCGGTGGCGCTCGCAGAGAGGGTCACCGTGAGGGGCGCCGGGCCGCTCGACGGGTTCGCCGAGGCCGAGGCCTTGAGGGGCGAGGGGCCCACCGCGCCGAGCGCCGCGATGTCGAGGCGGGTCTCGAGGTACGAGTTATCCGCACCGCACGTGGCGAAGACGGCGTCGCCGATGACTGCGACGTTGTGGTCCACGCGGTTGTACACCAAGGTCGTGCTCGTGAAGGTGTTGGAGGCCGGATCGTAGACCTGGAGGAAGGGCGCGGGGCGGTAGTAGCGCGTGATGTCCTGCACGTAGAGGTTGTTCCCGCCGTAGATCAGGATGTGGTCGTTGTAGACCGCCGCCGAGGCCCGGTACACGGGGATCGGCATGGCGGCGCCCGTGGAGAAGGCGTTGGCCACGGGGTCGTAGATGAGGACGTTGTCGTTCAGCCCGTCGTCGGCGCTACCGTCGTAGCCGCCGAAGACGTAGAGCTTGCCGTTGTAGGCGACTGCCGCCGCATTCTCCATGGGGGAGGGCAGGCTGGCCTTCGCGCTCCAGGTGTTGGACGCGATGTCTAGGGCGCGTCCCGTGGCCACGTCGGCCTTGCTGACCGAATCGTAGCCGCCGAAGACGTAGAGCTTGCCATTGACGACGTCGCCAAAGGGGAGATTGGTCGCGACGGTGTCCGTCGCCAGTGCAGAGAACGTGTTGGCGACGGGGTCGAAGCGCTGGGCCTCGCCCCGGGAGGTCGATGCGTCGGCCCCGTCTGCCAGGATGAGCCTCCCGTCATGCACGCCCTGGACCCCGCCGGTCCTGGGGAGCGGATTGGTCACGGTGGGCTTCGTCCAGGAGCCGCCCACGGGGTCGTACGCGTAGACGCCGTTGTTCAGGCCCTGGGAACTCCCGCCGTTCACGACGACCAGCTTGCCGCCGAGGGCCGCCATGTTGGCGCCGCTCAGGAACACGGGGATGGGCGCGTTACCCTGCGTCCAGGTGAGGGAGGCCGGGTCGAATGCGTCCACGACGCGGAAGCCCTCGGAGCCGCCGATGAGGTAGATCTTGCCGTCCACGTAGGCCGCCCCGGCCTCGGTCCGCGTCACCGGGCTCGGGGGGACGGTGTTGAGCGACGAGAAGGTGTTGTTGGAGGTCTCGAGCGCCTGGGTCACGCCGGAGCTCGCGGCGTCCCTGTTGTTCGCCGTGTCCCACTTCTGTCCCGGGAAGACGTAGATCTTGGTGCCGGCCAGGCAGGCGGCGAAGGTGGAGGTCGCCTCGCCCGTCACCATGGCGATGGAGCCCGCGTCCCAGGCGTTCCGCGTGGGATCGTAGGCCACGGCGTTGCCGAGGTAGCAGGTGGAGCAGCTGGAGGTCGCGTTGCTCGCGCCGCCGATGAGGTAGATGCGCGTCTTGGCCGCCACGGCCACGGCGGCGCCGTAGGCCCGCGCCACGGACATCTGGGCCCCGCTGGACCAGGAGTCGCCCGCCGTATCGTAGATGCTCACGGTGCGCTGGTAGGAGCCCGTGTTGCCGCCGAAGACGTAGACCTTCGTGCCCCACGCCGCGGCCATGTGCCCCCGGTTGGGCGCCGGCATGGCGCGCTTGGTGGTCCAGCTGTCGGTGGCCGGGTCGTAGACCTCGTTCTTGTCCACGGGGCCGCCGGCGCCGGTGGAGTCGATGGTGCGGCCGCCCATGACGTAGAGCTTGCCGCCCACCTCCACGGCGGTGGCGAGGTAGCGGGCCGTGGGCATGGCCGCGCCCTGCGACCAGGAGTCCGTGACGGGGTCGTAGATCTGGGTCGTGCCGAGGGTCACCGAGGTCTCCGTCTCCGTGCTCGAGAGGCCTCCGAAGACGTAGATCCTGTTGTTGTAGGCCACGGTGGCGCCCCAGCCCAGGCCGCTCGGCATGGGGGAGAGGACGCCCTGCCACGTGACGCCGAAGGGCGGCTCGGCGGCGGAGGCCGTCAGGCCGAAGGCCGCGGCCGCGAGGACGAGACACAGGACGGTGAACCGGCTGAGCTTCATGATCGTGACCCCCCTTGAGGGAACGGGCGCCGCAGGACCTCCGCGACGGACCCGCACAAGGGGATAAGGGTACAGTTTCGAGGGGCTTAGGGCAAGCCGGCCGCCTTGACCGCGCGGGGCCCTCGGGCTATCGTGGCACGAGCGTCCGCCGCCCGGCGGGCCGGGGAGGGGTCTCATGGTCGAATCGGCGACGCAGTCGGTGGCGAAGGAGCGGCACCCCAAGGGCCTCTACGTCCTGTTCTTCACGGAGATGTGGGAGCGGTTCGGCTTCTACACCATGCTCGCCATCTTCACCCTCTACCTGGACGAGTACTTCCACTTCGCCACGCCGGGGGCCATCTACGGCGGGTACCTGGCGGCGGTGTACTTCACGCCCATCGGCGGCGGCTGGATCGCGGACCGCTTCCTCGGATTCCGAAGGACGATCATGGCGGGCGCGCTCCTGATGGCGGTCGGGTACGGCATGCTCGCCGTGAAGGTGCCGGAGAACCCCCAGGTCGAGCAGCAGGTGGTGGCCGCGGAGCAGGCCTTCCACCAGGCGCGAGCGGAGTGGCAGGGCCGGTCCGACGCCGCGAAAGCCGAGCAGGCGAAGTTCGAGGAGCCCGCGCCCCGCTACAAGGGACCCGGCCGCACCTCCGGCCGCACGCTCTTCTTCCTCGCCCTCCTGACGATCATCATCGGCAACGGCATGTTCAAGCCCAACATCTCCGTCATGGTCGGCAATCTCTACCCCGACGGGAGCCCGCTGAAGGACTCGGCCTTCAACATCTTCTACATGGGCATCAACATCGGCGCCTTCTTCGCGCCCATCGCGGCCGCGTCCCTGAGAAACACGCTCGGGTGGAACTGGGCCTTTGGTGCCGCGGGCGTAGGCATGCTCGTCTCTCTCGGTATCTTCCGGGGCTTCAAGCGGTTCGTCGAGCACGCCGAGATCCGGCAGACCGCGGGGTCGGTCGTCCAGGCCGCGGACCTCACGAAGTCGCAGGAGTGGAGCCGCATCTTCGCACTGCTCGCCATCTACGCCATCGTCATCCTCTTCTGGATGTCCTTCCACCAGAACGGGTTCACCATGACGCTCTGGGCCCGCGACGCCACGGGCCCCCTGCTGGGACGCTGGCAGATTCCCGCCGAGGTCTTCCAGGCTGCGAACGCCTTCTTCGTGGTCACGCTCACGCCGCTCGTCGTGTGGTTCTGGTCCATGCTCCGCCGGAGGGGGATGGAGCCCTCCACGCCCGCGAAGATGGGCATCGGCATGCTCATGGTGGCGGGATGTTTCGGCCTCCTGGCGATGGCGGGCAAGGCGGGCGGCGATTTCGGGCGCGTCGCGCCCCTCTGGCTCATCGCGGCCTACGCCCTCGTGACCCTCGGCGAGTTGAACGTGAGCCCCATGGGGCTGGCCTTCTGCTCGAAGGTGGCCCCCCCGCGCCTGCGCGGCCTCATGATGGGCCTCTGGTTCGGCGCCACCGCGTGCGGAAACTACCTCGCCGGAGCCGTGGAGCCCCTCTGGGACAAGTGGACCCACAGCGCGTTCTTCCTCTTCCTCGTCGTGTCCGCGCTGGTCGCGGCGGGGCTGCTGGGCCTCGTGCTCAAGAAGGTCAACGCCGCGGTGGCTTCGTAGGGCCGCCTGGACTACAGGTCGGAAACAAGAAGCGGGCGGGCCCTAGGGCCCGCCCGCCGCGCGTTTGGCCTTAAATCCCGCCGTTACTCGGAGAAGGCCAGGTAGCCGGGGATGATGAGGTTGGCGATGGGCACGATCATCAGGATGCCCAGCCAGCTCGGTTTCCCGCGGCGCTCGGCGATGGCCATCCAGATGACGATGACGGCGATGATGTTGGCGATGGGGATGAAGCACAGGAGGATCCACCACCACTCCTTCCCGGCGCACTGGACCAGGATCCAAATGTTGATGATGGGAATCCAGGCGAGCCAGGCGTTCTCGACGCCGAGCTTCTGCGCGATCTTCATGATGCAGAACGAGAAGTACACGTAGAAGACCATGATGGTGCAGCAGTAGACGCCCATCAGCCCGGCGAACATCCCGCTGCCCAACGCTTGCTGTCCCGCTTCTTGCATGGCGCTCTCCTCCCAGATTGTCCGGAGGGCGACGCGCCCGCCGGCCTTCAAAAGTTGGGAGTAGGATTGCCGAGATGGCCCGACAAGTCAAGGCTGAGCCGCCGAGACGAGGGGTTCACGGCCTCGCGCCAGGTGCTTCCGAGCCGGGGTGGGGGATGTTCTCCGGGTATTTCTGCACGGCGGCCGGGACGATGCGCTCGTACTCCTGCCGGGTGATGCCGTTGCGCCAATGTCCCGCGATTCGTGCAACGGCGATGCCGCCGAGGTAAAGGAGGAGGACGAGGACGAGGGAGGCCCAGGCGATGCGCCTCCGGTTCGGCGTGGGCACGGAGGTCACCACCAGGGACTCGGGCACGGGGCACGCGTCCACGCACAGCAGGCACCCCGTGCACTCGGGGGAGCGCACCGTGCCGAGTTCGTGGACCTTGAGGTGCATAGGGCAGACCCGTGTGCAGGCCTGGCAGTGGGTGCAGACGGGGTCCACGCGCTTCACCTTCACGGGGCTCAGGGCGCTCGTCAGGCCCAGGAGCGCGCCGTAGGGGCAGAGGTAGCGGCACCAAGCGTTCTTCACGAGGAAGGAGAGGACGACCAGGAAGGCCAGGACCACGAGCGTGAGGGTCGAGGGGTGGAGGAAAAAGGCGAGCATCCGCACGTCGGCCACGCGGTTGTAGGGGCCCTCGATGTACGCCGCGAGGTCCGCAGGGGCCATCTTCCAGAGCACGAAGGTGCCGAAGAACGCGAGCAGCAGATACTTGGGCGCCATCAGGAATGCGTCGAGCCAGCACGGGACGCCGTGCCCGGGCCATCGCTCGAAGAGTCGCCCCCTCAGCCGCCAGAGCCACTCCGAGAGGGTTCCCACGGGGCAGATCCAGGCGCAGAAAGACTTCTTGAGCGCCAGGCTCACGAGGATGGCGAGGAGGAGGAGGACCGCCGCGGAGGGCTGGACCGCGTCGAGGTGCCCCGTGGTGAGCCAATGCCGCAGGCCCATGAGGCCCGCGATGGGCAGGAAGCCCCCCACGCCCGGCGGGCGCGAGACCGCGGAGCGGGAGGGGTCGAGGCAGGAGGCCACGAAGAGGTAGAACTGCACGCCGATGGCCGCGATGAGGACCAGGAAGCCGAGCTGCACCAGCCGCCGGAACCTCGTCGCGCTCACGGCGCCCGTTCCGCCCGGCCGCCTACCGCCTTCCGTCTGCTCCGCCACCCCGGGCCTCCTCCGCAGGCACCGCCTGCAAGGGACTCCAATATGTTACCGGCCAAGTGACCGTTCAACCCTACCCTAAAAAATGCTGAGTCGGGCGCGCCAAATGGCCCACGCAAAGCCCTCTCGAGCCAAGGCGCAAGCCATTAGGACAGCCGAGGTCTTGTCGTCTGAGACGGATGGCAGCGCTCCAACAGGCCTCGCTTTCGGAGCGAAGCGGAGAAAGCGGCGTTCCAACGCCGTTGGGCCTATGGCCAGGAAGGCGAGCGGCCTGGGCCGACACGTACTGGTGTACTTGGAGCGCCCAAGGC
>JBBIUU010000020.1:38420-39721 GCA_037440125.1 Acidobacteriota bacterium | reverse complement strand
CGAACGGAGATCTGTGTCATGCGATCAGCCCTTTCAATTGGAACAGTGGCAGTCTTGAAACCGTAGGAATCATGATGTATGAAGAACCCTGGCCAACCCCTGGCATTTCTTCGTTCCCGCTCGGGCCCGCAGATCTTCAGTCAATGTACTCGCTTGTAAGTGATCAGTTCCTCTGGCGGTATGTCATGAACAATCCCGAACTGTATGGTGGGTTTGGCGGCGGTCTTCCAGACATGAGCCACAACCCTAATTGGGGTGTGGGCGGTTTGGACTCCTTTAACTGCCCGTAAAAGGTAAGCGAAAAAAAAAGAGGGACAGCCACCTATTTTTCCTGTTTCTTCGGCCTTCCTACGGGCATGGGCCGCAGGCGATGACCCAGCGCACTCTCCATCTTGGCGACAAAGTCGTCACTGCCTAGGGGCCTTCCCCTCCGGGTGTGGAAGCGCACGGCCTCCATCGTCTCTTTCGAATCTTGTCGCAGCTCAAACTTCCAGGTATCGGCGTCCGTCCACCGAGACCACCGCTTCATGTCGAGCCATGCCGGAGGGGTCGTCTGGCCCGTATGTGCCCCGGCGCTGGACCATTGATAGTCCCAGGCGTTTCTCACCATCTTGGCGCGCACGGGGTTTCTCTCCACGTACGCGAGGGCCCGATAGGCATGCTCTTCATCTAGGGCGCAGGAGAAAAAGCGCCCCTGCCAGAGGTGTCCGGAGCGGCCGTGCATGCGGTTCACCATCTGGGAATAGCGCCAGTGAGCCCGCCCAAGACCCTCCGCAAGTGAATCCGCTTCGTGCGGGACGAGCAGCAGGTGGATGTGATTGGTCATGAGGCAGTAGCCCACGATGTCGAGACCAGCCTCCGCGGCGTACCTCGTGAGCCATTCCAGATAGAAAGAGCGGTCCTCGACCGTGAAAAAGATGTCTTGCCGGTTGTTGCCGCGCTGAGTCACGTGGTGCGCAACACCGGCTATGGCGATCCGAGGGAGCCGAGGCATGGGTACACCCTAGCACCCACTCGAGCAGCCGTAAATGGTTGGCTGTCCCTCATTTCCTCGTTCCGTTGCGGGGTCCTTCGGGGCGTCACGCGAGCCTGAGGTACAGCTCCGTCTCGAGTTTGGAAGGGTCGTCCTGCCAGTCGCCGTAGATCTCCCACGATTGGCTGGCGAGGCGCAGCCCCTCCCGCCTGCACCAGGCGTGCAGCTCCGAGTAGGTGCGGTGGAGCTCCGAGTAGGGCCCGACGTGGAGCGCTCGGGCCGCGCGGCCGGCGCCGAGGGTGACGCGCTTCACCGACGGGCCGTCGGG
>JBBIUU010000020.1:30670-38320 GCA_037440125.1 Acidobacteriota bacterium | reverse complement strand
TTTGCGCGCCCTGGCACGCGTCCCTGACGAGCTGGACGACGGTGTCGTCGATGACGGACCCGCGGTAGCGCACGACGCCGTCGGCGTCGATGAGGAAGTTGGTGGGGAAGGCGGTGATGGCCCAGTCCTGCATGACCTTCCCCTCGGGGTCCCAGAGGACGATGAAGGGGAGCTGCTCGTTCATCTGGTACATGGCCACGTCCTGCTCGGTCTGGCGGGAGGGCGGCGTCACGGTCACCACGCGGAAACCCTTCGCGACGTAGTCGTCGGAGAGCTTCTTCAGGAGGGGCATCTCGCGCTTGCAGTACCCGCACCATGTGGCCCAAAACACGACGAGCGTGGGCTTCCCCCTGAACTGCGCGAGGGTCACGGGGACCTTTCCGCCCACGGGCAGGAGGCTCAGCGCGGGAGCCTTCGAGCCCACCCTTGGGGAAGTCGGGGGGGCGGCGACGGCCGGAGGCGCCTGCGCGGGCAGGGGCGCCACCGCCAGGATCAGGAGGAGGGCGAGCAGGACGCATCGGGCGAGGAACGATCTCTTCATCGGGGGCTCCACCGGACGCCGGGCCCTGGGCCCGTTCCGGACACCGTATGTTGCCCCATGCCGCCCCCCGAGGCAAGCGAGTCTACTTTAGAACCCAGTAGCCGCGGCTTGCCTGGGAACGCTCGCCGCACAGTGGTTTGGGTCATTCCGTGGCATTCACCCAAGGGGCCACTTGCACGGAATCTTGGCCGAGACCCTGAGAAAGCGCCGCTTCGAGGATGCCCTCAGGGTGACGATCCCATCGAGCTTGGTTCTCTGACGACGCTCGGCGCGGCAAAGGCCGCGGGCCAGGAGTGTGACCCCCCTCACTTGTTGAGCAGGGGGCCTGGTGCTAGGGTGGAGGCAGTCCTGAAAAGGGTGAAACGCTCCCCGGGGAGCGCCCGGAAGGGGATTCGGATTCCATTCGCACGACGGATTCGGAGGAGACCTCCATGCGGCGGCTGACGTGTCTGGGCGTGACGGCGTTCCTCCTCCTCTCGGTCCTGTCGGGCGCGGTCCTCGCGGCGGATACGCCCCTCTCGGTGGTGAACGCCTCGCCCGCGGGCGAGACGGCCAAGCTCGAGGAGTGCCGCGAGATCAGGATCCAGTTCTCCGAGCCCATGGTGGAGCTCGGGCGCATCCCCGATGTGGTGCAGGCGCCCTACGTCCAGATCACCCCGCCCCTCAAGGGGCTCTTCCGCTGGTCGGGGACGAGGCTCCTCATCTTCACGCCGGACCCCACGCAGAAGCTGCCCTTCGGCACGGAGTACAAGGTGACCGTGGCCGCGACGGCCACCGCCGCCTCGGGCCGCAGGCTCGACGGGCCCTACACCTTCTCCTTCAAGACGCCCACCGTCCGCCTCCTCCGGGCCGACTGGGTGAGGAAGAACGGGCGGTACGACGCGCCGGTCCAGCTGGCGCTCCGCTTCAACCAGCCCGTCTCGCCCTCCGCCGTGGTGGCCCACGCGTCCCTGAAGTACGCAGCGTACGAATGGAAGCCCCCGGAATTTCAGAAGCAGGCTTTCCAACGGATGGCCAAGGAGAACCCCGGCGCGTTCGTCGCTTTCCAGAAGAAGGTCGCCCAGACCATCCAGGCCGCCAGCGCCAAGGGCGACGTGGGCTTCAAGATTGCGGCGGACTGGGACAAGAAGCGCTTCGAGCCCGGGGCCGACCTCGTGGTCCTGGAGACGGCCCTCGCGCCGCCGCCCCAGTCCCACCTGGCCCTCGTCCTCGACGCGGCCCTGCCGGGCCTTGGCGGCAAGGCCGCGCCGGGGCAGCCGCAGGACTACACCTTCGAGGTGGAGCCCGCCTTCTTCGGCGAGGGGTTCCACTGCCCCGACCAGTGCAGCGTGGAGTTCTACAACTCCATCGACTTCACGCGGGCGGTGAACCTCGACGCCCTGCGCGGCAAGCTCGCGGTCCTCGACGTGACCGACCCCGCCAAGCCGCAGCCCGTGGGCATCGTCAAGCCCACGGCGGTGGAGGGCCAGGCCGCCGACGAGGAGGACGCCCCGCCCGAGTGGAGCTCGCAGGTCTCCTTCGACCTCCTGGGCCTCAAGCTCAAGCCGGCGCGGACCTACGCCTTCGTCGTGAAGGGAGACCTCCAGTCGCAGGACGGCCAGACCCTGGGCTACGACTGGTACGGCCAGGTGGCCTACTGGCACAAGAGCGCGCTCACGAGCTTCGGCGCGGGGCACGGCGTCTGGGAAGCCTCGAGCGGGCCCCAGTTGCCCTTCTCCGCCCGCAACGTCAAGAGCGCCGATCAGTGGCTCGCGCCCGTGGCCCAGGACGCTCTCGTCCCGGCGGTCCTCCGCATCGACGGCTGGGTCCTCAACGCCGACGGCGTCCCCGAGCGGCAGGACACGAACCGCCTCCCCGACGTGACCCCGATTACGCGCGACCTCAAAATCGTGCCCGACGCCATGGGCACCTTCGGCCTCGACCTCGCCAAGACCCTGAACGCCGAGGGGAAGGGCCTGGCGTGGGCCGCGCTCCTCGGGAAGGACCCGATGCCGCAGAGCGTCCAGCTCCAGAAAAGGCCCGCCGCGACGCTCGTGCAGGTGACGAACCTCGGCATCAGCGTGAAGGACAGCCCCGTCAACACCCTCGTCATGGTGACGACCCTCGACAAGGGCGCGCCCGTGGAGGGCGCCGAGGTGGAGATCCGCACCGTCGACAACAAGGTCTTCTGGAAGGGCCCGACGGACAAGAGCGGCGTGGCCCTCGTGTCCAACACGGACCTGCGGACGCGCCTCAAGACCGAGCCGTGGGACTGGACGTGGGTGCCCTCCTTCGTGGTCACCGCGAAGAAGGGCGGCGACACGGCCTACGTGGTCAGCGACTGGAACGAGGGGATCCGGAACTGGGACTTCAACCTGCCCTTCAACCTCGAGGAGGCCAAGCCCCTCCTGCGAGGCACCGTCTTCCCCGATCGCGGCGTCTACAAGCTCGGCGAGGAGGTCCACTTCAAGGCCATCCTCCGCAGCGACACGGCCAAGGGCATGCTCCTCCTGCCCGCGGGCACCAAGGCCGAGGTCGTTCTGAAGGACAGCCACAGCTCCGAGGTGGACAAGCGGACCGTGACGTTCAACGCGTGGTCCGCCGCCGACTGGGCGGTCAAGCTGCCCAAGGAGGGCGCGCTCGGCAACTACTCCGTGAGCGTCAGCGTGGCGGGGCAGAACCGGAGCGTCTACCACAGCTTCCTCGTGGCCGCGTACCGCAAGCCCGACTTCCGCGTGGACGCCACGGTGGGCTCGGCGGACGACATCGCGGGTGCCACGCTCAAGGGCACGATCACCGCGCGGTACCTCTTCGGCGCCACCATGGCGGGCCGGCCCGTGAAGGTGACCTACTCGAAGGAGACGATCCAGTCGGTGCCGAAGGCCGTGGAGGACCGGTTCGACCCGGGCACCTACGCCTTCCTCCAGGAGGCCTGGTACCAGGACCGCTACTACGGCGAGGAGCAGATTTTCCAGAAGGACATGGCCCTCGACGGCGAGGGCGTGCTGAACATCGACCTGCCCACCGACCCCAAGGCGGGCGTGCCCGTGAGCTACACCCTCGAGGGCGACGTGACCGACGTGTCGCGCCAGACCATCGCGGGGCGTGCCTCCATGGCCGTCCATCCCGCGCCGTGGTACCTCGGCCTCAAGCGCCCGGGCTACTTCGTGGACCTCAAGGACGGCCTCGAGACGGCGGTCGTCGCCGCCACCCCGCGCGGCGAGCCCGCGCCCGGCGTGGAGGCCACCCTGAGCCTCCAGCAGGTGCAGTGGATCAGCGTCCGCACGGCCGAGGGCGAGGGGATGTACTCCTGGGAGAGCAAGCGGGAGGACAAGGAGGTTTGGACGGGCAAGGTAACGACGGCCGCCGGCCCCGTGCCCGTGAAGATCCCCCTCGCGCAGGGGGGCTACTACGTCCTCAAGGTCACCGCCACCGACGCGCAGGGCCGGAGCACCACCACCGACACCGACTTCTACTCCCTCGGCCCGGGCTACACGGCGTGGCGGCGCTACGACCACAACCGCATCGACCTCGTGCCCGAGAAGAAGACCTACAAGCCCGGCGACACCGCGCGCATCATGATCCAGTCCCCGTGGGAGACGGCCACCGCGCTCCTCACCACCGAGCGCGAGGGCATCCGCACGCACCGGGAGTTCCAGCTCACCTCCACCCAGCAGACCGTCACCGTGCCCATCACCGAGGCCGAGATCCCCAACCTCTACGTGTCGGTGCTTCTCGTGAAGGGGCGCACGAGCGACACGCTTGGCAAGGACGGGAGCGACCCCGGCAAGCCGGCCTTCAAGCTGGGGTACTGCGAGCTCAAGGTCGAGAACGGCAGCAAGCGACTCGCCGTGAAGGTGACGACGGACAAGGAGGAGTACCGGCCCCTCGACACGGCCACCGTCGCGGTGCAGGCCTCGGGGCCGGACGGAAAGCCCGCGCAGGCCGAGGTCACGCTCTGGGCCGTGGACTACGGCGTCCTCTCCCTCACGGGCTACAAGACGCCCGAGGTCCTCGACTCCGTGTGGGTCGACAAGTGCCTCCAGGTGATGAACGAGGACTCGCGCCAGAACATCGTCAGCCGGCGCGTCATCACGCCCAAGGGGGCGGACGAGGGCGGCGGCGGCGGCTTCGACGAGGGCGCCGAGAACAAGGCACGGAAGGACTTCCGCGTCCTCGCGTTCTGGATCGGCTCGGGCGTCACCGACGCGCAGGGCCGCTTCGTCACGCAGCAGAAGCTCCCCGAGGCCATGACCACCTACCGCGTCATGGCCGTCGTGCAGGACAAGGCCAGCCGCTTCGGCTCGGGCGAGCGCGAGATCCGCCTGAGCAAGCCGCTCCTCATGACCCCGGCGTTCCCGCGCTTCCTCGCGCTCGGCGACAAAGCCACCTTCGGCGCCGTCGTGCACAGCCTCCTCCCCGAGGCCGGCACCGCAGTGGTCACCATGAAGAGCCTCACGCCCAGCGTGCTGGAGGTCGCCAACGGAACGCAGAGCGTCGCCATCCCCGCCAAGGGCAACGTGGAGGTCCGCTTCGACGTGGCCACGAAGATGACGGGCACGGCGGGCCTCCTCCTGACGGTGAAGATGAACGGGGAGGAGGACGCATTCGAGCTGCCCCTCTCGGTCCGCGTGCTCGTGTCGCCCGAGGTCGTGGCGGCCTACGGCACCGCGGCGCCCGAGGCCCAGGAGGGCGTGGTCCTGCCCAAGGAGGTGCTGCCCTCCGTGGGCGGCCTCCACCTGGAGACCTCCTCCACGGCGCTCGTGGGCCTGAGCGAGGGCGCCGCCTACCTCGTGGACTACCCCTACGGCTGCGCCGAGCAGCGCGCCTCGTGCGCCCTCGCCCTCATGCTGACGGCGGACCTGAGCGGCGCCTTCCAGATCCCCGGCATCAAGGCGGAGGACCTCAAGGGCGTCGCGAAGGCCACGCTTCGAGAGCTCGAGGATTTCCAGTGCGACAGCGGCGGGTTCGTCTACTGGAAGGGCGACCCGTGCGTGTACGCCTCGCCCTACCTCACGGGCTACATCCTCCACGTCTACGACCGGGCCAAGGTCCTGGGCTACCCCGTCAACCAGGACGTGGTGAGCCGCGCCTGCGACTTCCTCGAGCAGTCTCTGGGCGAGGCGGCGCCTCAGAACGAGGCCTACATGCCCGGCTACACCTCGTGGCAGAGCTCCGCCGTCCGGACACTCGCCCGCGAGGGCCGCACCGTGGACAGCCACGTGACGCGCCTCTACGGCTACCGCGACCGCATGCCGGTCTTCGCCCTCTGCTACCTCTGGGACGCCATGGCGGCCTCGGGCGAGAAGGGCGCGAGGCCCGCCGAGATCCTCCGCCGCATCCGCAATGCCATCCTGCCTGAGGGCGGCTCGGCCCACGTGGAGGAGCTCGCCGATCCGTACCTCCTCTGGTACTGGAACAGCACGGTCCGCTCCACGGCCATCGCGCTCGGCTCCATCGTGAGGAACTCGGGCGACACGGCGCAGGTCAACGAGATGGTCCACTGGCTCCTCGCGGCGCGGAAGAACGGACGGTGGGGGAACACCCAGGAGAACGCCACGGCCATGGAGGCCCTGGTGGACTATTACAAGAAGTACGAGAAGGAGGTGCCCGACTTCACGGCCGTCGTCACGCTGGGCCTGAAGACCCTCCAGACGGAGACCTTCAAGGGCCGCGACAGCAAGGCGCGCGTGCAGGACACGCCCATGGCGGACCTGCTCCAGATGGGTGCCCCCGGCGATAAGCTTCCGCTGACCTTCAAGAAGGAGGGCACGGGCACGCTCTTCTACGTGGCGCGCCTCAAGTACGCCACGGACCTCATGTACCCCAAGGGCCTGGACAGCGGCTTCGCCATCCGCCGCCACTACGAGCCCGCCTCGGGCGGGGAGGCGGCCACGAGCTTCAAGGCGGGCGACCTCGTGAGGGTGGTTCTCGACTTCGACCTCACGAAGGAGCGCCGCTGGGTGGCCGTCACCGACCCCATCCCCGCGGGCCTCGAGCCCGTGGAGTCCTGGTTCAACACGACCGCCCGCGACCTCGCCGGCGACCAGGAGGACACGGAGGAGCAGGGGGGCTGGATGGACTGGTGGGAGCGCGGCGGCTTCGACCACGTGGAGCGCCACGACGACCGGGTCCTCCTCTTCGGGACGCGCCTGGCCGAGGGCCACCACACCTTCAACTACGTCTGCCGCGCGACTACGGCGGGGACCTTCAGGACCGCCCCGGCCCACGCCGAGGAGATGTACGAGCCGGAGGTGTTCGGCAGGACCGGCACCGACGTGATCGAGGTGAAGCCGTAGCGTGACGGCGGGGAGGGAACCATGGCAGGTGAGTGCAAGCCGTTCTCGTGCGCGGCCTCGGTGGTCCTCATGGTCGTGGCGGTGGCGCACGTGCTGCGCGCGGCGTTCCAGATCCCGGCGGTCCTCGGGTCCGTGACGGTGCCGCCCTGGATGAGCATCCCCGCGGCGGTGGTGGCGGGCGCCCTGTCGGTGCTCGTGTGGCGGGAGGCGCGGCGGGCGTGAAGACGCCGGCGCCCATGCTCCGCACGGCCCGCGAGGCCTCGGCCGCGCTCGCATCCCTCGGGACGCCCGAGCGTGCCCGGGTCAGCGTGTCGTTTTTCAAGACGCGGGAAGGGGAGTACGGCCACGGCGACCGCTTCGTCGGCGTGACGGTACCCGACGTGCGGAGGATTGCCGCCGCGTGCCGCGAGCTCCCGGAGGGCGAGGTTCTCAAGCTCCTGCGCTCGCCGGTCCACGAGGAACGCCTCCTCGCGCTCCTGCTCCTCGTCCGGCGCTACGAGCATGGCGACGAGAGGGCCCGGCGCGAGGTCTACGCGCTCTATCTGGCGAACGCCGGCTCCGTGAACAACTGGGACCTCGTGGACGCCTCGGCGCCGGGCATCGTGGGCGCGCACCTGGTCGCGCGGAGCAGGCGCCCGCTCCTGAAGCTGGCGGCCTCGCAGGACCTCTGGGAGCGCCGCATCGCGATCGTGGCCACGTTCACCTTCATCCGGCGGGGCGAATTCGGCGACACGCTCGCGGTGACGGACCGCCTGATGAAGGACCGCCACGACCTCATCCACAAGGCGTGCGGGTGGATGCTGCGCGAGGTGGGCAAGCGCGACGAGGCGG
>JBBIUU010000020.1:17509-30570 GCA_037440125.1 Acidobacteriota bacterium | reverse complement strand
ACCTACGCCGAGCTCTGGCGGATCTCGCCCGGGGCCGGCTTTCTGGTGGGCGCCTCCTGCAAGACGCTGCGCATCCCGCTCCGGATGGACACGCGCGTCTGCGAGCTCGACTCCCTCGACCTCCTGGCTCCGGGCTCCGTGCCTTCCGACATGACCGGCCTGATCGGCCCCTACGCCGAGCAGTGGCAGGGCCTGGGCTTCGTGCACCTCTTCGACTACACGGTGCCCCCGGTGAGCCCGGGGATGAGGAGCTGCGCCTCGGTCCTTCTCAGCCTCGACGCCCAGACCCTCGCGGAGGTCGTCTTCGTGGAGAAGGCCGCGGGCGCCATCCTGAGGAGGGAGCTCGCGAGCTGGTGCATGTCGTGCTTCCCGGACGGCAGGCGCATGGGCGTCACGTCGCTGCGCCGGAGGATGGACGGCCCGGCCCAGTTCGAGATGGCCTATCTCACGGGCCGGCCCCCCGCCGAGCTCTACGCCGCGCACCAGCGCCGCCTCGCCGTGCTATCGGCGGGGTCGCCTCTGCCCCTGGACGCGGGGTGCGCCCAGCGCGTCCTGGTGGAGAACAACAACCTGTCGGTGCGGTTCATGGCCGGCCGGGGAGTCTACGTCGACCCGACGGCGGAGGCCGCCTCACCCATCGTCCCCCGGTGAGGGCCCGCGGGCCAGCCGGTCCGCGTAGAGGCCGGGCGTCGAGCCCGCGATCTCCGTCGCGCCGCACACCCGCTCGTAGAAGCCGAGGGAGCCCGCCCCGCCGATGACGGCGTAGGCGTACCCGCGGTGCGCCATGGCGTGCAGCGAGGCGAGGAGGAGCGCCGCCCCCAGGCCCCGCGAGCGCTCGCTCTCCTCGACGCCGGTGGGGCCGAAGAGCCCGAGGGCGGTCGCGTCGTGGCACGCGAACCCGAGGATGTGGCCGGCCCGTGTGGCGATGTGGCACGCGATGGGCTGGCGCGAGAAGGCGACCTCGCACTCGCTCGCCCACCCGTCGCCGAAGCGCCCGCGGACCCACGCCACCACGGCGGCCTTCTCGTAGGCCATCGCCCGTCGGATGCGGACGCCCTGCGAGCGCAGGGCCTCGAGCCTCGGCGACGGGTCGGGGAGCTCGTACAGCTTCACCAGCAGGTCGGGCATGGGCTACTCCTACGCCCATTCTGGAACACGCCGGCGTCCGCGCCAAGAGCCAGGTGGTGACCAGTGACCGGTGAGTGGTGACTTGTGAACCCGAAAGGTCGGGGCGAGTCCGATCGGCGCGCGCACTTCGCGATACTCGATGCATGACTCTCATTTCACATTCACCATTCACCATTCACAATTCACATTTCACCCTCCCCACCCGCGTTACACTAACTACATGAACCCTTGGAAGTCCCTGAAGGGGCTGAGGCGCGAGATCTGGGTGCTGTGCGGGACGACGCTGATCAACCGCGCCGGCACCATGGTCCTGCCCTTCCTCGTCCTGTACCTGACGCGGCACATGGGGTTCACCGCCACGCAGGCGAGCCTGTCCCTCTCCGTCTACGGCGTGGGGTCTCTCCTCAGCGGCCCCTTCTCGGGCCTCCTCTGCGACCGGATCGGGTCCCTCCGCGTCATGAAGTTCTCGCTGGCGCTCTCGGGCCTGCTCCTCCTGCCGTTCCCGTGGGTCCGGCACTACGGCTCGATCATCGCTCTGGTGCTCGTCTGGTCGGTGGTGACGGAAGCCTTCAGGCCAGCCAACCTCGCGAGCCTCTCCGACTTCGCATTGCCCGAACAGCGGCGGGCGGCCTTCGCCCTCAACCGCCTCGCCATCAACCTCGGCTGGGGCATCGGGCCCGCGATGGGCGGCTTCATCGCCGCCGTTTCCTTCCCGGCGCTCTTCGAGGTCAACGGCGCGGCGACCCTCCTCTCGGCGACCGTGATGGCGCTCGCTCTCAAGGGCTCCCGGGCGACCGCCGGGGAGGAGTCCGCGGGGCCGCCCCACCCGAGCGAGGCCGTGCCCGCCTGGCGCAACGGGCGCTACCTCGCCGTGCTCGTCGGGCTCATCCCGTCCTTCCTCGTCTTCTGCCAGTTCATGTCCACGCTCCCGCTCTTCCTCGTGAACCACGTGGGCATCCCCGAGACCTCCTACGGCTTCATCATCACCGTGAACACGGCGGTGATCCTCCTCGTGGAAGTGCCCCTCAACGGCGCCATGTCCCACTGGCGGCACGGCCCGGCGCTGGCTCTCGGCGCCGCCCTCGTGGGCGTCGGGTTCGGGTGCATGGCCTTCGCGCAGGGGTTCCTCAGCGCGGCCGCCGCGGTGGTGGTGTGGACCTTCGGTGAGATGATCCTCCTGCCCTCCAGCGCCGCGTGCGTGGCGGACTTTGCGCCGGGCAAGCGGCGGGGGGAGTACATGGGCCTCTACCAAGCGTCCTTCAGCCTGGCCATGATCTCGGGCCCGTGGCTGGGCACGCGGGTCCTGGAGACTTGGGGCGGCGGCGCGCTGTGGGGTTCCACCCTCGTGGTGGGGTTGTTCTCGGCGGCGCTCCTGGCCGTCTTCGCGTCCTCGGTCCCCGCCCCGGCCGCACGGCCCGGCGAGGCGTGACGGGGCCTACTTCCTGAGCACCTCGACCACGGTCACCTTGCGGATGAGCCAGTCGCCGTCCTCCTTGGACATGACGCACCGCACCTCGTGGGTCTCGTTGAGGGCCTCACCGTCGCGCTGGACGCCCTGCACGCGCGCCGTGGCGGTCACGAGGGCGGAGCCGTCCTCCTGGACGTCGATGACGGGGTCGTAGAACTTGACGGAGAGCGATTCGAACCGGGAGCGCGCCGCGAACATGTACTGCGAGATCTCGTCCACGGAGACGCGCCCGGAGAGCTCGAAGGCCTCGGCCGACCACGTGCACGGGTCCGCGAAGAACTTCCTGGCCTGCCTGGCGGTCTGCGCCGCGGCGAGCGCGCCCTCGCCCGGCTCCTTGGCGGCCCACGCCGCGAGGGCCTTGAGCTGGCGCCCCACCTGCCGCTGCCGCGTGGGGAAGAAGTACCACAGGCCCCAGGCGAGGAGGACGATGCCCAGAGCGGCGAGGATCCGGTTGCGGCTCACCATAGGGGGCTCCCGACGATGCGGCGGACGGAGGTCTGTCCGAAATCGTGCTCCTCGATGGGCATGGCGCGGTTGTCGCCCACCACGTAGACCTGACCCCTCTCGACGTCGCGCTCGGGCAGGTTCCAGCGGCAGGGCCCCTGGACGTAGGGCTCGGAGATCGGCCTGCCATCGAGCACGAGCGTGCCGTCCTTGAAGGCCACCCGGTCCCCCGCGAGACCCACCACGCGCTTGAGGTAGACCACCCGCTCCCCCGCGAGGCGCACCGCGACGACGTCGCCTCGGGAGGGCGAGGAGAACCAGTACCTGGGCTTCCAAAGGACGTCGACGGACCCGTCGCGGTAGGTGGGTTCCATGCTCGCGCCGCGTATGACGAAGGGTGTGCACACGTGCCCGAAGAAGAGGTAGGCGGCGGCCGCCACGACCAGCGCGCGGAAGACGAAGGCGGGGGTCGGGGAGGGGAAGAGGAAGGCCTTCAGCCGGGCGTCCATGCGCACCTCGACGTTAGTATGGACGGCCTGCCGCCCCGTCACAAGGCGCCTGGAACCCGCGGGTGCCGACCGCGGGGGGCGTGCGAGGCCAGACCCCGAGAATCCTTGCGCGGCAAGACCCGGCACCGATTTGCACAGGGCTAAACAATTTCCATGGATGTCATTGGTGGGGTCCGAAGAGGCCCACGGCACTGTGGCAACAACGAGAAATGGTCATATAAATTATGGCTAATCGTGCATGTGCTGAATCGCTGTGCACGGTGCGATAACCCTATAGGTATCCAAGGGATAGGAGAATCTTCACAGGGTTGTCAACAGGGTTTTCCACAGATTGTGTGGAAAACGTAGCTCGGCCATTAAGTCATGAAGCACAGGGGGTTAGCTTGGAGTCCTCGGCGTCGGCCCAGGTTCGGAGACCTCCGCCGGCCCGCGCGACCCGCGAGGAGCTCGGCGGAGGCAGCTTTCTCCGCCTCTTTCAGCCCACGGCCCTCTTCAGGTGGGCGATGACGGTCTCGAGCACCTTGATGCGCGCCCAATTCTTGTCCTCGGCCTCGACGAGAATCCAGGGCGCGTTGCGGCAGCTCGTCTTGTCGACCATCTCCACGGCCGCGGCCTCGTAGGCCTCCCACTTGGCCCGGTTGCGCCAGTCCTCCTCGGTGATCTTGTACTGCTTGTAGGGCGTGACCTGGCGCTCCTTGAAGCGGCGCAGCTGCTCCTTGGCGCTGATGGCGAGCCAGAACTTCAGGACGATGGTCCCGAAGTTGGTGAGATCCTCCTCGAAGAGGTTGATCTCCACGAAGGCCCGCGACCACTCCTCCCTCGTGCAGAAGCCCTCGATGCGCTCCACGAGGACGCGGCCGTACCAGGAGCGGTCGTAGATGGTCACCCGGCCGCGCCGGGGCAGGGCCCGCCAGAAGCGCCAGAGGTAGGGATGGGCGCGCTCCTCGTCGGTGGGCGCCGCGACAGCCACGTGCTGGTAGTTCCGCGCGTCCATGGAGGCCGTGAGGCGCCGGATGGCGCCGCCCTTGCCCGCCGCGTCGGGGCCCTCGAAGACGAGGATGAGGCTGCGCTGTTTCTCGTAGAGCTTCCGCGTCAGGACGTTGATCTTGCCCTGGGCCGCGGCGAGGCGCCGGTCGTACTCCTTCGGCGTGAGCCTCTGGGTCAGGTCGAGGTTGCGGAGGATGTTCACCCGGTTCGGCTTGGGCATGTCGGGGGCGCGCTTGGCGGGAGGCGCCGCCGCCTCCTGGGCGAGGCGTTCCTTGATGGCCTGGGCCACGATGCGCGCCACCGTCAGGTCGCGGTAGCGCGGGTCGGCGGCCTCCACCACGTGCCACGGCGCGATGCCGATGCTCGTCCGCCGGATGGCCGTCTCCGCCACGGAGCGGAAGTCGTCGTACTTCTTGATGTATTTCCAGTCCCGCTCGTTGACGCGCCAGCTCTTTCGGGGGTCCGCCGCGATTTTCTTGAGGCGCTTGCGCAGCGCGCTCTCCTTCACGTGGAGCCATATCTTGACGAGGATCACGCCCTCGCGCACGAGCATGCCCTCGAAGGCGATGTTGTGGTCCATGGCGAGGTTGAACTTCCCGTCCCCGATGCGGCCGAAAGCGCGATCGACGATGGGCTCGGTGTACCACGTGCCGATGTAGATCCCCATCCGGCCCTTGGGCGGGAGCGTCCGCCAGAAGCGCCACATGGGGGGCCTTTCGCGCTCTTCGTCGGTGGGGTCGCCCAGCACGAAGGTCTGCACGCCGCGGGCGTCCACCCACTCGAGGAGGTGGTTCACGGCCTCCGCCTTCCCTGCGCCCTCCACGCCGCCGAGGAGGACCACGACGGCGCACTTGGAGGCCGCCAGCTGGCCCTGCGCCTCGAGGAGGCTCGCCCGGAGCGGGGGGAGCGCCTTGTCGAAATCCGCCTTGTCGATCGTGTTGCCCACCTCCGCCGTCTCGAACATGGCGCCGCCCTCCCCTCAGATGCTCCCGAACCGCGTAGATGAGCCCAATATAATACCCAACGCCGCCTGAGGCACTTCTGCTATCTTGGAAATATGGCCGCGATGAAGTTCTGGGGAAGGTGGAGAGGCGCGCTCCTCCGGTGGGGGGTGCCGGCGGCCTGCGCCCTGGCGCTCCTCGGCTGGGTGAGGTGCGGCCCGCTGCCCGAGGGCTTCACCGACCCGGCCCCCCACCGCTCGGTCCGGCTGCTCGACCGCAGGGGCCGCCTACTCTACGAGTCGCTCTCGGAGAGGGAGTCGCGCAGCGCCTGGCTCACGCCCGACGCGCTCCCGCCCGCCCTCGCCCAGGCCACCCTGGCGGCCGAGGACCACCGCTTCTACGGTCATCCCGGTGTCGACCCGCTGGCCCTCGCCCGCGCCGCCTTCGCGGACCTGAGGGCCCTGAGGCTCAAGGAGGGCGGCTCCACCCTGACCCAGCAGGCCGTGAAGCGGCTCATGGGCCGACGGCGCACCGTGGCGGGCAAGATGAAGGAGATGCTCTACGCGCTCCGCCTCGAGCACCGCATGAACAAGCGGGAGGTGCTCGCCCTGTACCTGAACCTCGTTCCCTACGGAAACCAGTACGAGGGCGCCCAGGCTGCGTCTCTGGGGTACTTCGGATGCCCGGCGGCCAACCTGACCCCCGCGCAGGCCGCCTTCCTCGCGGGCCTCCCCCAGCGACCCTCCGCCTTTGATCCGTACAGGAACCTCAAGGGCGCCATGGCGCGCCAGAGGGAGGTCCTCCGGCGGATGCGCGACCTGGGGATGCTCGACCGCGCCGACTACGAACGGGCGGTCTCGGAACGCCTCGTCGTCAAGGAGGGCGCGCGCCCGCTCCTGGCGCCGCACTTCATCCAGGCGGCCCTCGCGGACCTCCCGGCGGGCGCCGCGGGCGAGATCCGGACGACGCTGGACCTGGACCTCCAGCGGCAGATGGAGGGCGTCATCGCGGCGCACCGTGCGGACCTCGACCGGCACGGCGCGCACGACGTGGCCCTCGCGGTCCTCGACAACGCCGCCGGCCAGTGGCTCGCGTGGGAGGGGAGCGGGGCCTACTTCGACCCCGGACGCGGGGGCGCCATCGACGGCGTGACCGCGATGCGCCAGCCGGGCTCGGCGCTCAAACCCTTCACCTACGCCCTGGCCTTCGAGCGGGGCTTCACGCCGGGCTCGGCGCTGCCCGACATCCCGAGCCATTTCCCCACGGCCGAGCCGGGCGTGCTCTACAGCCCCAGGAACTACGACGGCGCCTTCCGCGGCCCCCTGCGGGCGCGCCTCGCGCTCGCGGGCTCGGAGAACGTCCCCGCCGTGTGGCTCCTCTCGCAGGTCGGCGTGGGCCAGCTCCTGGAGCGCCTGCGCTCCCTGGGGTTCGAGGGGCTGGACCGGTCGGCGGACTACTACGGCTTCGGCCTTACGCTGGGCGACACGGAGGTGCGTCTCGCGGATCTCTGCTCGGCCTACGCCACCCTGGCGCGCGGCGGGCGGTACGTGAAGCCGCGCGCCCTCCCGGGTCCGGCGGGGGACGGGGGCCGGACCGTCATCGCGCCCCAGGCGGCTTTCTGGGTCACCGACATCCTCTGCGACAACGAGGCGCGGGCCTTCATCTTCGGTCGCGGGGGCTCCCTGGAATTCCCCTTCCCCGTGGCCGCCAAGACGGGCACGTCGCAGGCCTACCGCGACAACTGGACGGTGGGCTACACGCGGGAGGTGACCGTGGGCGTGTGGGTGGGGAACTTCGACGGGACGCCCATGAAGAACTCGTCGGGCGTCACGGGCGCGGGCCCCATCTTCCACGACGCCATGCTCGCGGCGGAGCGCTCCGTCCTCGGGCGCCTTCCCGGCCCCGCGGACCCCCCCATCCTCCCCGTGCCCGAGGGCCTCGTGGAGGTGACCCTCTGCGCCACCTCCGGGTCCAAGGCGGGCGAGGCCTGCCCCTCCACGACGCGGGAGTGGCTCCGCGCCTCGGACCTGCCGCCCGTCTGCCGCTGGCACGTCCGCGAGGGCGGCTCGCTACGCACCTTCTACCCTCCCGAGTACCGGTCGTGGGCCGCCGCGAGGCGCTCCGTGGACGCCCCGTCGGACGCCGCGCCCGAACCCCCGGGGGCTCCGGGCAGGGCCCTCGCCATCGAGACCCCGCCCGACGGGACCACCTACTGGATCGATCCCACCCTGAGGCCCGAGTACCAGGCGCTCGAGCTCACGGTCGCGGGTGCGCGTGCCGGCGACACCATCCGGTGGCGCCTGGACGGCAGGGCCCTGGGCGCGTCGCCCGCGGGGAGACCCCTGCGGTGGCCCCTGGCACGAGGGGAGCACACCCTCGAAGCCGAGGACGGCCGGGGCGGCCGCGCCACCTCCACCTTCACCGTTCGCTGAAGTCGAGAGCTAGGCCGAGCAGACGCGGTTTCGTCCGCCCTGCTTGGCCGTCAGGAGCGCGCCGTCGGCGAGTTTCAGGAGGACATCGGGTCCGCCCTCGGCGTCGGGGACGAGGGTGGCCACGCCGACGCTGACCGTGATCGAGGTGGTGTCGGAGGGGTCCGCCATCGTTCCCTCGCCCCGGTCCACCGCGGCCCTCAACGCCTCCGCGCTCCTGACGGCCGCTCCGGTGTCCGTGTCGGCCATGACCACCACGAACTCGTCGCCGCCGAAGCGCGCCACGAGGTCGCCCGGGCGCCTGAAGTGGCCCTTGAGGAGGTGGGCGACGCGGGTGAGGCAGAGGTCGCCCACGGGATGGCCGAGGGCGTCGTTGATCTCCTTGAAATGGTCGAGGTCGAGGAGGATCACGGACAGAGGGTTGCGGGTGCGGAAGCCCCTCCGCCACTCCGCGCCCAGGAACTCGTCGAGGCGGCGGCGGTTGAAGGCCCCCGTGAGCGCGTCCTGGACCGAGAGGTCCTCGAGCCGCGCGTTCGCCTCGGCCAGCTGCGCCGTGCGCTCCTCCACCAGACGCTCGAGGGCGAGGGCCCGCGCCCTCACCCTGCGCACGCTCAGCGCGAAGACCGCCCAGCCCAGGACGACGGCGAGCGCCACGAGCAGGCCGTAGAACCAGGTCGCGCGGTAGAAGGGCGGCTGGAGGACGAACGAGAAGGAGGCGGGCGCGTCGGACCACACGCCCTCGGCGTTGCAGGCCTTGACGGCGAATCGGTACCTGCCCGCGGGGAGGTTCGTATAGAAGGCCTGCCTGCGTGCGCCGACGTCCACCCAGTCGGCGTCGTAGGGTTCGAGCATGTAGCGGTACCTGACCTTGCGGGGTGCGGAGAGGCACAGGCCCGCGTAGTGGATCTCGACCTCTCCGCGCCGCCTGGGGCCCACGGAGTCCACGCCGGGCACGATCTTGCGCTGGTTGACCATGGCGCTCTCGATGGCGACCAGGGGCGGCGGGCCCGCGTCGGGGTCGCGGGCGGGATCGATGACGGCCACGCCTCGCAGGGTGGGCACCCAGATCCGGCCGTCGGGCGTGACGCACCCGGCGGGCTGGGAGCCGCCGTTGCACTCCGGGCTCAGGAGGCCGTCGCTCTCGCCGAAGAGCGTGCACGGGACCTGCGCGCGCCTCCCGGCCGCGAAGTCCTCGAGGTCCTTCCGGGAGGCCTCGTACACGCCCTTGTTGGAGGTGAACCACAGTCGGCCGGAGCGGTCCTCCAGGATCGCGAAGGCCTTGGTGTCGGCGAGCCCGCAGCCCGCGGGGAACATCTTCCAGCGGCCGTTCTTGAAGAGGTTGAGGCCGCCGCCGCTCGTGGCGACCCACAGGCCGCCCTCCGGATCTTCGTGCATGGCCAGGACCATGTCGCTCGACAGGCCATCGCGCGTCGTGAAGGTGGTCCAGCGGCCGCCCGAGAGCCGGGAGACGCCTCCCCCGAAGGTGCCGGCCCACAGGTCGCCCGACCGGTCCACGGTCAAGGTGCGGATGCGGTCCGCGCCGAGCCCGTCCGCGGTCCCCACGTGGCTCCACCTACCGTCCTGGAAACGGTCGAGCCCGCCGCCGTAAGTCGCCACCCAGATGGCTCCCTCGCGGTCCTCGACGATGGCGTAGACGCGATCGTTGGTCAGGCCGTTCTTCGTCCTGTAGACGGTCCAGCGTCCGTCCTCGAGCGCCCCGAGCCCGCCCCCGCCGGTGCCCGCCCAGAGCCTGCCCTCGCGGTCCTGGAAGAGGGAGCGCACGCGATTGTGGGGCAGGCCCTCCTTCGTCGTCCAGTGGGACCACACGCCCTTCGTCAGGCGGCTGAGCCCAGCCTCGGTACCCACCCATACGGCGCCGTCGGGGGCCGCGTAGACGCACCAGGCCGTGTCGTGCAGGAGCCCCTCGGCGGTCGTGTAGGGCGTCCAGCGGCTCGCCCGGAGCCTGTCCAGGCCTCCGCCGAAAGCCCCGATCCAGAGCGAGCCCTCGCGGTCCTCGCACATGGCGTAGACGAGGTCCGAGGAGAGACCCTGCCTCGTCGTGAAGCGGGACCACGTGCCCCGCGTGCAGCGGCCGAGCCCACCGCCCTCGGTCCCCGCCCAGAGGTTGCCGTCGCGGTCCCAGAGGAGGGTGTAGACGCGCTCGCCGGGGAGGCCGTCCGCGCCCGTGAAGAGCCGTGTCCTCCCGTCGCGCGCTTGGGCCAGGCCGCCGTTCTCCATGCCGATCCAGAGGTCGCCCTCGGGGCCGATCGCCAGGGAGCGCACGCGCTCGTCGGGAAGGGGCGGGGAGAGGGGCAGGCGCTCGAACCCGTCCGGGCTGGACCGGAAGAGGCCATGGTCGGTGCCCGCGAAGACCGTCCCCCCCGGGCCTGCCATGAGGCACCGAACCCGCTCGAGGGCCAATCCCCCGGCGGCCGCGCAGTGGGTCCAGACGTTCTGGCGAAACCTGACGAGCCCGGCGTAGGTGCCCACCCACAGGGTGCCCTCGCCGTCCTCCATGACGCAGAAGACCTGGTCGCTCGGCAGCGGTGAGGGGGCGCGGTAGGCGGTGCACTCGTCAGCCCTCATGCGCAGCAGGCCTCCGCCCTCGGTCCCCACCCACAGGGAGCCGTCGCGGCCCTCGGTGAGGCAGAGGACCGTCGAGTTGGCCATCTCCGGGGTGTTCGTAGCGTCGTAGACCTTGAAGCTGATGCCGTCGAAGCGGGCGAGCCCCTCCTGCGTCCCGAGCCAGAGGTACCCGTCGCGCGTCTGGGCGATAGCCTGGACGGCGTTCTGCGGGAGGCCGTCGGCGTGCGACCACGTGGAGTGGAGGTACTGCGTGAGCGCCTTGTCGGGGTCCAGTGCGCGGGACGAGAGGGTGCATCCGCAGAGGGCCACGGTCGCCAGCGCCCTCCACGCGAACTCGAGCGGTCTCCGAGCACGTCCCCTCATCGCGCCCCCAGAGTGTCCTGACCGTGGGTCATCCGAGCCATGCTCCCACCTGGAGGCCCACCGGGTCAACGGCCGGCGGTCGTGTTCCCATCGCGCCCGCGGCGGCGTATCCTTGAGGCCTGGAGGCTCCTATGGACCAGATGCACGGGACGACGGTGCTTTGCGTGGTCCGCGGAGGCCGGGTGGCCATGGCCGCGGACGGCCAGGTGACCTTCGGCCAGACGGTGCTGAAACACGGCGCTCGCAAGGTGCGGAAGCTCTACAGGGACCAGGTCCTCGCGGGGTTCGCGGGGGGCGTGGCGGACGCCTTCGCCCTCTTCACGCGCTTCGAGTCCAAGCTGGAGGAGTTCAACGGCAACCTCGAGCGCGCCGCCGTGGAGCTCGTGAAGGAGTGGCGCACGGACAGGGCCCTTCGCCGGCTCGAGGCCATGCTCATCGTGGCCGACGGGAAGGACCAGCTCCTCCTCTCGGGCAGCGGCGAGCTCATCGCGCCCGACGACGGCGTGCTCGCCATCGGGTCGGGCGGGCCGTACGCCCTCGCCGCCGCGAGGGCCCTCATGCGCAACAGCGACCTCTCCGCCCGCGAGGTGGCCGAGGAGAGCCTGCGCATCGCCGGAGAGATCTGCGTGTACACCAACGCGGAGGTCACGGTGCTGGAATTGTGAAAGGTGATCAGGGCATCTACAAGGGACTCCCCGCGGAGAACGAATGATCAAGACCGAACCGGGTTCGCTCTACAACCGCCTCGAGGATCCCCTCACCCCGAAGAGGATCGTCGAGGAGCTCGACAAGTACATCATCGGCCAGGACGCCGCCAAGCGGGCCGTGGCCGTGGCCCTCCGCAACCGCCTCCGCCAGCAGGCCCTCGAGCCCGAGCTGCGCGAGGAGGTGGCACCGAAGAACATCATCATGATCGGCCCCACGGGCGTGGGGAAGACCGAGATCGCCCGACGCCTCGCCAAGCTCACGGCGTCGCCCTTCCTCAAGGTCGAGGCGAGCAAGTTCACCGAGGTGGGGTACGTGGGGCGCGACGTGGAGTCGATGATCCGCGACCTCGCGGAGATCTCCTTCAACCTCGTCCGCGCCGAGAAAATCGCGAGCGTCCGGGAGAAGGCCGTCGCGGCCGCGGAGGAGCGGATCCTCGACCTCCTCATCCCCCCGGGTCCCTCCTACCAGCCCGGGGAGCCCGCGCCGGCCTCGCCGGGCGAGTCCCCGTGGACGCCCCCGCCCGCGCCCGGGTCGACTCCGGGGACATCGAGCCGGGAGAAGATGCGCGAGTGGCTGCGCGCCGGCAAGCTCGCCGACCGCACCGTCGAGGTGGACGTGGCGGACTCGGGCGCGGCCATGAAGGTCTTCTCCCCGCAGGGCATGGAGGAGATGGGCATCAACCTCCAGGAGCTCATGCCGGGCCTCCTCGGCGGCCGCCGCAAGACGCGGAAGGTCAAGGTGTCCGAGGCCCTCGAGCTCCTCGCCCGCGAGGAGGAGGATAAGCTCATCGACAAGGACGAGATCTCGCGGGAGGCGGTCCTGCGCGCCGAGCAGGGTGGCATCATCTTCATCGACGAGATCGACAAGGTCGCGGGCAAGGGCGGCGGCGGGGGGCACGGGCCGGACGTGAGCCGCGAGGGCGTCCAGCGCGACCTCCTTCCCATCGTCGAGGGCTCCCGCGTCAACACGCGCTACGGCCTCGTCCGCACCGACCACATCCTCTTCATCGCCGCGGGCGCCTTCCACATGACCAAGCCCAGCGACCTCCTGCCCGAGCTGCAGGGGCGCTTCCCCATCCGCGTGGAGCTCACGGGGCTGAAGCGCGACGACTTCGTCCGGATCCTGCGGGAGCCGCAGAACGCCCTCATCCTCCAGTACACGGCGCTCCTCGCCACGGAGGGCGTGGAGGTGACCTTCTCGACCGACGCGGTGGACGCGCTCGCGGACTACGCCGCGTCCATCAACGAGCGCCTCGAGAACATCGGCGCGCGCCGTCTGCACACCGTGCTCGAGAAGGTCATGGAGGAGATCTCCTTCAACGCCCCCGACCTCGCCGGCGCCAAGATCACCGTGGATCGCACCTACGTCGACAAGTGCCTCAAGGACGTGGCCGGGGACCAGGATCTGAGCAAGTACATCCTCTGATGAATTCGGAATTCGGAAGGCGGAATTCGGAAACGAAGGCGAAAGGCGAAAGGCGAAAGACGAAAGGCGAAAG
>JBBIUU010000020.1:3016-17409 GCA_037440125.1 Acidobacteriota bacterium | reverse complement strand
GGCGGAATTCGGAAACGAAGGCGAAAGGCGAAAGGCGAAAGACGAAAGGCGAAAGGCGAAGGGAAGAGGTACTTCGACGACCTGATCACCCGATCACCGGATCACCGGATCACCCGATTGCCTGATCGCCTGTTCCCCCTTTCCGCGGAGTTGTGATGGCGCGACTACCTCTTGAACAGCTCGCGGCGTTCCTCGCCGAGGCGGGACACATCGGGCCCGAGCAGCAGGTCCAGCTGACCGCCTTGTGGAAGGATCGCAGCGCCAAGGTGAAGGACGGGCGGAAGCTCGACCCCATCGCCTTCATCATGGGGCTGAACATCCCCGACAAGCTGAACCCCGAGTCGGTCATCGGGGACGTGACCATCGCCCGCGTCCTGGCTCAGAAGTCGGGACTGCCCACGGTCAAGCTCGATCCGCTGAAGCTGGACATGGAGTTCGTACACAAGACCGTCTCGCGGCCCTTCGCGGCGCGCTTCCTCATGGTGCCCCTCGCGGAGCGCGACGGCCACATCCTCATGGCCGTGGCGGATCCCTTCGACGCCGAGGGCATCGACGTCTTCCGGCAGACCTCCCCCCTCCCCGTGCAGCGGCTCGTGACGGCCTACGGCGATCTGGTGCGCATCATCCACGAGTTCTACGGCTTCCGCGCCGCCCTCTCGAAGGCCGAGCGCACGCTGACGCAGGGCGGCGACCTGGGCAACCTGGAGCAGCTCGTGCGTCTCCAGTCGGGGACCGAGATCGAGGCGAGCGAGAAGCACGTGGTCAACGCCGTGGAGTACCTCCTCCACCACGCGTATGACCTGCGCGCGAGCGACATCCACCTCGAGCCCAAGCGCGACAACGCTGCGGTCCGCTTCCGCATCGACGGGGTGCTCCACGAGATCTCCACGATCCCGAAGGTGGTCTACCCGGCCATCGTGAACCGCATCAAGGCGCTCTCGCGGATGGACATCAGCGAGAAGCGCCGGCCCCAGGACGGGCGCATCAAGACGGAGCGCGAGGGCAAGGAAGTGGAGCTGCGCATCTCCACCGTGCCCGTGGCCTTCGGCGAGAAGATCGTCATGCGCATCTTCGACCCCGACATGCTCATCCGCGACCTCTCGAGCCTGGGCTTCGGGCAGGACGAGCTCGAGCTCTTCGAGGAGTTCATCGGCCACCCCCACGGCATCATCCTGGTCACGGGCCCGACGGGATCGGGGAAGACGACGACGCTCTACTCCGCCCTCAAGATCCTCGCCCAGCCCGGCGTGAACGTGACGACCATCGAGGACCCCATCGAGATGGTCATGGCACAGCTCAACCAGATCGCCGTCCACACCAAGATCGGCCTCACCTTCGCGCACGCCCTGCGCACCATCCTCCGCCAGGATCCCGACATCATCATGGTGGGCGAGATCCGCGACATGGAGACCGCGGAGAACGCCGTTCAGGCGGCCCTCACGGGGCACCTCGTCCTCTCCACGCTCCACACGAACGACGCGCCCTCGGCCATCACACGCCTCCAGGACCTCGGGATCCCGAGCTTCCTCCTCTCGTCGACGCTCCTGGGCATCATGGCCCAGCGCCTCGTGCGCGTGATCTGCCCCCGGTGCAAGGAGGACCACCTCCTCGGGCCCGAGGAGCTGCGCATCCTGGGCGTCCCCGCCGAGGAGAAGACCTCCCTCATGGCCAAGCGGGGCAGGGGCTGCGTCCACTGCAGGAAGACGGGCTACTTCGGACGCACGGGGATCTACGAGATCCTCAAGGTGGACGAGGTCATGCGGGACCTCATCGAGCGCAAGGCGGACGCCATCGTGCTCCGCGACCGCGCCATCCAGAACGGCATGGTGACCCTCAAGGAGGCGGCGATGGCCAAGCTGTCGCGCGGCGTCACGACCTTCGAGGAGATCCTGCGGGTGACGGGCGTATGAGCGCCGAGGGGCATCCGTCGCGGAGGCGGACCCTCCTCGCCGCCGCCCTGGCGGCGGCGCTCCTCCTGCTCCTCGCGGGGTGCAGCAAGACCTGTCCCCAGTGCTCTGGGACCGGCGAGATAAGGGTCTCAGGCCCCTGCGCGGTCTGCGGCGGGACGGGCGCCGTCACGGTGACGTGCGAGGCGTGCTCGGGCGAGGGCCGCCTCGGGGCCGGCTCGCCCTGCCCCCGCTGCCAGGGCAAGAAGATCCTGACCTGCGACTACACGGGCTTCGTGGACGTGATGGTCTCCGAGGGGGACCCGTCCAAGGGCGAGTGCGCCACCTACGAGAAGGTGGCCGTGGCCTGCCGCCAGGGGCGTCTCCACCCTGCCGATCCTTCGCAGGAGGGGCAGGAGGAGGCGATCTTCAGGGACACCCCGAGCAGGGTCTGTCCCGCGTGCGGGGGACAGGGGAGGATGGCCTGCACCTACTGTGGCGGGACGGGCAAGAGCCACGGTTCGGGCCTCTGCACCGCGTGCGGTGGCTCGGGGCACGTGGAGAAGACCTGCCCCAACTGCACCGGGACCGGCGTCGCCGAGAAGACGCTGCGCTGTCCGGCGTGCGGCGGGAACGGCCGAATCCCTGCGTGAGGCCGCCGAGCGGGGCCGGATGCCCTGGGGGCGACCCCTCTACTTCGACTTGTCCTTGAACAGCTTGTGGAACTTGGAGAGCTTGGGCGAGATGACCAGCGTGCAGTAGGGCTGGTTGGGGTTCTGCTCGTAGTAGTCCTGGTGGTAAGCCTCGGCCTTGTAGAACGCCTTGAAGGGCTCGAGCTGGGTCACGACGGGGGAGGAGTAGGCCTTCTTCGCCTCGAGCTCCCGCACCACGGCCTGCACGGCGTCGCGCTGTTCGGGCGTCCTGCAGAAGACCACGGAGCGGTACTGGGACCCCACGTCGGCGCCCTGCCGGTTGACCGTCGTCGGATCGTGGAGCGCGAAGAAGACCTCCAGGACGTCGTGTAGGGAGACGACCTTGGGGTCGAAGGTCACCTGGACCACCTCGGCGTGCCCGGTCTGGCCCGTGCAGACCTGCTTGTAGGTGGGATTCTCCACCGTGCCGCCCGAGTAGCCCGACTCCACCGAAACCACGCCTTTCAATTGCTGGAAGACCGCCTCCATGCACCAGAAGCAACCTCCGCCGAGGGTGACGACCTCCCGATCCATGCTGGGACTCCTCTGTGGCTCGGCGGCCCTCGGACTGGGGGCCTTAACCGGAAACATCAAAATGCCTGCGAGGAGGACTGCAGAGACCACCCCGCGCATAGTCTTATTCATAGGAACCTCCAGGTGAAGTTCAACGATCGCGTCCCTGACATTATTCTCTCATCCGGATCCCCGTTGGCAGCTTCGCATCCGCCGGTTACAATAGCCTCGGAGAGGGGAGGGGGTGCGTTGGACATCTTGAAGCGGTTGGCCTACGGCCTCTTGGCCACGGCGTTGCTGGTTTCGGCAGCGGCTTGCACGAAGCCGTGTTCTCACTGCTCGGGCAAGGGTGAAATCGTGGTGACCGAGGCCTGCCCGCAGTGCTCGGGCACGGGCAGCGTCCGGGTCCCGTGTCCCAAGTGCGAGGGAAAGGGGAAGATGGAGGCAGGGTCCTCGTGCCCATACTGCTCCGGCACGGGGATGCTGACGTGCAACTACCGCACCGGCCTTCCCGATCCCGGCAACGAATGCTACATCCCCAGCCGCTCCACGCGGACCTATCCGACGATCGCCATCATCTGTGTCAAGGGGCGCCTCATGCCCCTCGACCCCGCCAACGAATCCAAGATGGGGCGCATCCTCAGGACCAACCCGAACCGCGTCTGCCCGCGGTGCGGGGGCACGGGGCAGTTCCCCTGCTCCTACTGCTCCGGCAAGGGGATCCTCGAAGGCGTGCTCGTCTGCTCGGGCTGCAACGGCGTGGGAGAGATCATCGTCGTATGCCCCAGGTGCCACGGGCACAAGATCGCTTCCGTGACCGAGCCCTGCCCCTACTGCAAGGGGAAGGGGACGGTCCACCGGCTCTTCGGGTAGCCCGCCGCTAGCGGCCCGCCAGGGCTACGGACCAGAGCTGCACGAGCCCGTGATCCGTACCCGAAGCAAGAGCCGCCCCGGAGCCGTCCCACGCCACGGACCACGCCCTGTCCCCGGCCACTTTTCCCCGCGCGACTTCTCGATGTGACTTCAGATCGAAGAGGAAGAGGTTCCCGAGCGCATCTCCCGCGGAGAGAAGGTCGCCCGCAGGCCGCATGGCCAACGTGAGAATGGTGGAAGGGAGACCCCCGAAGCCGCCGGAAGGGTGGAGCGAAGGCAGCTGCCAGATCCTGAGCGTCCTATCATCGCCCGCGGTGACGAGGGCCCTCCCGTCCGGCGTGACAAGCGCCGAGGAGACGCCACCTCGGTGACCTCGCAGCCGAGCAGACACGCGCCCCGAGTCCACGTCCACCAGCTCCGGGTCGCCCTCGGGCGTTCCGTAGACCAGAAGATGCCTCGACCCAGGGAGAAAGAGCGTCCTCGGTGGATACTTCCAGGTCTTGTCACTCACCACCAGGCGGCGTCCGCTGGCGGCGTTAACCACTTCCACCCTGCCCGTGGAGCGAGTCACCGCCAGCAGTGTTCCGCCCGGATCGAAGGAGAGGCTCTCGACGGCTCCCACCGATGTCGAGCAGGGAATCTGCTCCGTCTCGGAGCGCTCCAGCGTGCTCCATAGGGAGATCGTGGAGAAATCTCCCCCGAACGCCGCCAGCCGCCCATCAGGGGACACCGCCATGGCGCGAAGGGGCGCCCCCTCCAGGGAGACGGGGGTGACACGATCCCCGGCACCGGGCTCCCAGAACCCTCCATCGGGGCTCCTCCAGCCGAGGCAGGCCACCGAGCCTGAGGGAGGCACAAAAGCGAGATCCAGGATGGGTTCGCTTCCGGCATGGAAGCGGCCCGTTTCCTCGAGCGCCCATTCGTGGGCTACGGCGATCGGCGGGAGACCGTGGCTGCGAGAGCAGCCCGCGAGGCCCAAAAGGAGCAGGCCCACCACGGCGCCCGAGCGGCGAGGCAGACGCATTGGCGAAGGGGTGGAGGGCGCGGACCTCATGGCCCCAGGTCGCCCACGTTCACGCGGTAGATCTTCATGACGGGTCGCGTGGGCTCGGCGGAGCCGGCCCCGGTGACGTAGCCCTCCGCCGCGAGGAGGGCGCCGTCCGGTGAGATGGCCATGGCTCCCGCTGCGCTCTCCAGCCGGCCCACCTCTTTCCCGCTTCTCGCGTCCCAGACCCTGACCTTGCCGTCCGTGCCTCGACAGAAGAGGAGCGGAAGACGGGGATGGAAGAGGATCTGCTCGAGGTCGGCCGGTGAGGGGATGCGAACGATTCCGCGTCCGTTAGCGGCGTCCCAGATCCAGAGCGCCCTATCGGAGCCCAGCGTAGCCACCCTGCTCCCGTCGCCATTGAAGGTCCCTAGCTCGGCCTCGCTCCTCTGGCCATGTCCATCGAAATGCGACAGAACGCCGAGCTGCGCGCCGCGGATTGAGATGACGGCTGGACCCGCCCTGTCGAGGCTCCTCACCAAAATGCTCTTCCCATCAGGGCTGAACGCCAGAGGTCCACCGGAGGCGCCGTCTGTGAGGGAGGCGCTGCCCACGAGGTAGCGCATGGACGCGAGATCCCAAAGGGCGAACCCCCCGCGATCCTCCCGTCCAGTGAGGAGGAGCCGGCCGTCCGGGCTGATGAGGCTCGCCGCGAGGTACCCTCCATCCCAGGGCAGGCTTCCGACGAGAGATTCCGTGCTCATGTTAAGGACGGCTATGGAGGAAGGCTGGTGAGCGACCGCGTAAACTTCCCCGTTCGGACTGAACGCCACGACGGAGCCCCCCTGGAGACCGACCTTCCCCTTCGCTGCCCCGGATGCGGGGTCCCATTTGAGGCAGTCCCAGGCCCTCGAGAGAAGCAGCAGTCCAGTCTCCGCATCGAGGAACTGCAAGGACTGGACGTCGCGCTCGAGAGGCCATTGCCGTTCGAGGGTGAAGTGGACCTTCTCCTGGGCCGGGTCGAGCGGCTGGTCTGACCGTGTCGGCGGGGGAGGATGCTTCTTCATGATCTGGCTGATGCAGTGGGCGGGCCAGAGGAGGCACAGGATCACGAGCGACAGGCTGGCGATGCGCACGACGAGGCCCAGGTGAGCGCCGAAACCGCTTCGTTGCGGCGGCTGGAGCACCGAGGCGTTGCTCGGCTCCTTCGACGATGCTGGGGGCGCCTCCGCCAGCTCGAGCCGGTCCGCCTCGGCCTCGCCGAGCAGCCCCAGCGCCACGGCCCAGGAGCCGGCCGTCCACAGGGCTTCCTCCGGTGTGGCCAGCAGCTGGCGTTCAAGGGTCTTCGCGATCCGCGGCAGAAAGCGCCCCGGGTCGCCCTGCCCGCGCCAGCGGATGAGGTCCGGCACGAACCCCGTGTTCAGGGCGCCGACCAGAAGCTCGATCCGCCGCGAGTCCTCGCCGCACAGCTTTCCGATGAGGTCCGACGTCTTGGCGCGATCGTTCAGGATGTCGTCGCCGTAACACTCCACGATGTACTGAAGGCGCTGCCTCGCCACGTCCGCCATGAAGACTTCCCCCCACGAAGAGGCCAACGGGTCCGGTGGAGCACCGATTGTACCCTGAGAGAGGGTCTAGGATCGAAGACGGATCAGCCGGCCCGCTCGCCGAGGAGGCTGTTCACGTTGGAGCGCGTGACGCGGACCTGGACGAGGGAGTTCACGGCGCAGGTCCCGGCGCTCGTGAAGTTCACGACCTTGTTGTCGCGGCTGCGTCCGCTGAACTGCCCGCCCTTCTTGCTCTGCCCCTCCACGAGGACCTCGACGGTCTGTCCCACGGCCAGCTCGAAGCGGCGAGTCTGAATCTCGAGCTGGAGGTCCAGGAGGCGCTGGTGCCGCTCGCGTGCCACCTCGTCGGGCACCGCCTCCATGGACTCGGCGGGCGTCCCGGGCCTTGGGCTGAAGCGGAAGGAGAAGAGCGTGTCGTACTCCACGCGGCGCACCACGTCGATGGTGTCCGCAAAGTCCTCCTCCGTCTCGCCGGGGAAGCCCACGATGACGTCGGAGGAGAAGGCGATCTGCGGCACGCGGGCGCGGATCTCCTCCACGAGGCCGAGGTACCACGCCTTGTCGTACTGACGCCGCATGGCCTTGAGGATGGCGTCGGAGCCCGCCTGCACGGGCAGGTGGAGGTAGGGGCAGAGGTTCTCTCGCTCGGCCATGAGGTCCGCCGCCGCGATGGGGAAGTGGCGGGGATGGCTCGTGGTGAAGCGCAGGCGCTTCACGCCCGAGAGGTCCGACACGGCGGCGAGGAGGTCGGCGAAGCCGTGGCGGTCGTCCTTCCAGCAGTTCACGTTCTGCCCGAGGAGCTCCACCTCCAGGTAGCCCGCGTCCACGGCGCGCCTCGCCTCCTCCACGATGCTCTCGAGGGGGCGGTAGACCTCGCGGCCGCGGGTCGTCGGCACGATGCAGAAGGTGCACTGTTTGTTGCACCCCTCCATGACCGTGATGTAGGCCTTCGTCGGGTGGGAGCGCGCGATGGCCTGGTCGGGGAAGAGGATGGAGTCGTCGTGGAAGAGGGTGTCGATGGCGTGCTGGTGGGACGCCTGCTTGAGCAGCTCGGGGAGATGCTTCACGCCGCGCGGCCCCATGACGAGGTCCACGTAGGGCGCGCGCCTGAAGACCTCGCCCTTCTCCTGCTGGGCCACGCACCCCACGAGGCCGAGGATGACGCGGTGGTCCTTCTTGAGCGACTTCAGGCGCCCGAGCTCGGTGAAGACCTTGTTCTCCGGGCCCTCGCGCACCGAGCACGTGTTGAGGAGGATGACGTCCGCCTCGCGCTCGTGCTCCGTCGGCTCGTAGCCCATCCCCTGCAGGAGCCCCGCCATCTTGTCGCTGTCCAGGGCGTTCATCTGGCAGCCCCAGGTTTTGATGAGGTACTTCATGGGGCGCCCTCATGAGATTTGCGCGACTCGCGTTCTTGTGCCTCCGAGATTGCGAGCCGGAGAGCCGGTGAGTCGGAGAAGGGTGAAATAGGGTTCGAGACCACTCCCATTGACTACTTCTCCGGCTCTCCGACTCTCCGGTTCCCCGGTTCAGTCTTCATCCCCGGCTCCCCGGCTCTCCGGCTCCCCGGCTCTCCGGCTCCCCGACTCTATCTCCACCGAAGGGCAGCTTCGGCGACTCCGCGCGCTCGCGCTCCTTGATGGCGTTCCAGATCTCGTCCATCTCGTCGAGGGTCATGCCGTGGATGTCGCGGCCGCGCGCCTTGGCCTCCGATTCGATGCCCTGGAAGCGCCGGACGAACTTGCCGTTGGCGAGCTGGAGCGCGTCCTCGGGGTCGATGTCGAGGAAGCGGCTGAGGTTTACGAGGGCGAAGAGGAAGTCGCCGAGCTCTTCTCTGACGTGGTCCTTGTCGCCGCTAGCCACGGCCTCGTTGATCTCGCCCCACTCCTCGCGTACCTTGTCTTCCACCTGCTGCCGCTCGGCCCAGTCGAAGCCCACGCGCGCGGCCTTCTGCTGGAGGCGGTAGGCCTTGAGGAGGGCGGGGAGGACCTTGGGGACGCCGGAGAGCACGCTCGTCGCCTCGACGTCGCCCTCCCTCCCCGCGGCCTTCTCGGCCTTCTCCTCGCTCTTGATGGCCTCCCAGTTCTGGAGCACCTGGTCGGGGGTGTCCGCCTTCACCTCGCCGAAGACGTGCGGGTGGCGCCTCACGAGCTTGTCGTTGATGGCCTTGCACACGTCGTCGACGGTGAAGGCGCCTTCCTCGCGGGCGATCTCGGCGTGGAACACCACCTGCAGGAGGAGGTCGCCGAGCTCCTCGCACAGCATCGAAGCGTCGCCCTGCTCGATGGCGTCGAGGACCTCGTAGGTCTCCTCCACGAGGTAGGGCTTGAGGTCTTGGCGGCTCTGGGCGCGGTCCCAGGGGCATCCGCCCGGGGCCCTGAGACGCTCCATGATGTCCACGAGGCGGGAGAACTCCGGGTGGTCGCTCTGGCTCATTTCCCCGGGGCCTTGGTGAGCAGGATGGTGAAGGGTTCCCCCGCCGAGGCGTTCACCGGGGCGCTGGCCAGGTCCCCGGGATGCTGGGTGGTGAGGTCGCCGTCGTCGTCGAGGCGGGCCATGATGACCGCCTTCGGGGGCAGCGGGCCGCCCTCCATGGCGTCCTTCTCGGTGATGGTGACCTGCGCGGGGAACGACTGGACGAGCACCTTCACGGCCGCAACGGGCGTGGGGTTGCCGTCCGCCGATCGGGCGATGACGTAGAGCGTCGCGCCGGGCTTGTAGGCGCCCTCGGACTCGCGCGAGAGGGCGACGGTGGCCGTGTAGGTGTTGCCCTGCGCCTGGCCGGGCCCCGCCTCCTCCATGGCGCCGACGGCGTTCATCCCCGAGCCCTCCTTGTGGATCACGTGCGCGTTCCGGGGGTTCTTCGGCGGCGCGGGCTCCTTGCCCTCCCACCGGTAGGAGTTCTGCGAGCAGGCGAGGCCCGCGGCGAGGAGGAGCGCCAGAAGGGAAGGCGTGAGGCGTGAGGCGCGAGGTGCGAGCCGAGTGGAGTAGGGCGTGAGCGGTGAGCCGTGAGCCGTGAGCAGAATAGAACGAGCGTGCAGGTGCGTTTTCATGAGTTCCTCGCAGCGAATTCGAAAGAGTCTTTCGTCCTTGCCCTAAGCTGACAACTGAAAGCTGATAGCTTTCCTCGCTACCTGTCGAACTTGGCCAGGAGGTCCGCCTCCCTGAGGGTGAACACGATGGGCCGCCCGTGCGGACACGTCAGGGGCGCCCCGAGAGAAAAGAGAGTGTCCAACAGGTACTGCATTTTTTCAAGGGACATGGGGTCGTTGAGCATGACCGAGCCCCGGCACGAGCGCATGACGAGGACCTCCTTCCAGCGCGAGCGCGGCGTCCTGAGGACCTCGGCGAGGGATTGGACGAACTCGCTGAGGATGCGCTCCGTCTCGCCGGGTCTGAGGAAGGCGGGCGCCGACCCCACGGCCACGCTGTCCGGGCCGGCGGGCTCGGCCTCGAAGCCCTGCGCGGAGAGGAGCTCGGCCAGCTCCTCGGTGCGGTGCGCGAGGGCCTTGGGGAGCTCGTAGACCCAGGGCACGAGGAAAGGCTGGCGGGGGCCGGGCCGATCGAGGAAGCGGCGGAACTGCTCGAAGCGGATCCGCTCGTGGGCCACGTGCTGGTCCACGACGTAGAGGCCCTCGGGACCGTCGCAGAGGATGAAGGAGCTCCGCCACTGGGCGAGAGCCTTGAGGGGGCTGGCGCCCGGGACGACGCCGCCCTCGTCGGGCGCCGCTCCGCCGAAGAGCCCGACGGCCTGGGCCTGAGGCGCGAGACCTCCGAAGGTGCCGGGGAGCTCGGTGACGCCGGCCCCCCCGGAAGGAGACCAGGGGGGCTGGCCGTAGCCGTCTGCCCGGACGGGGAAGGGCCTGCCCGGGGCGATGGCCTGGCGCACGGCGGAGGCCACGGCGTCGTGGACGGCGCCCGAGTCGACGAAGCGCACCTCGCGCTTCGTGGGGTGTACGTTCACGTCCACCTTGTCCAGGGGCACGGTGATGGAGAGGAGGACGACGGGGTAGCGCCCCCGCGGATGGGTGTCCTCGTAGGCCTGCACGATGGCGTGCTGCAAGACGCGGTCGCGCACGAAGCGCCCGTTCACCAGGGTGAACTGGTAGCGCGGCGAGCCCAGGTTCCGCTCGGGCTTCCCCGCGAGGCCGCGCAGGGTCACGCGGTGCCCCTCGTGCTCCACGGGCACCATGTCGGCGCGGGGGATCTCGGGGAAGAGCTCGAAGAAGCGCTCGACGCGGTCCGCCGCGGGCGCGAGGTCGAGGACCGTCCTGGCGTCCGCCGTGAGCGTGAGGGCCACGTCGGGGCGGGCGAGGGCGTAGTGCTCCAGGAGGGTGACCACGTGTGTCAGCTCCGTCGCGGGGCTGCGGAGGAACTTGCGGCGGGCGGGCACGTTGAAGAAGAGGTCGCGCACCTCCACGCGCGTGCCCTGCGCGAGGCCGCAGGGCTCTACCGCGCCGAAGCGCCCGCCCTCGACGGACACGGTGCGCCCGTCGGCCCCGTCGCCGGGGCGGCTCCAGATCGAGAGCCGGCTTACGGAGGCGATGGAGGGGAGGGCCTCGCCGCGGAACCCGAGGGTCGCGATGGCGAAGAGGTCGCGCTCGGTGCGGAGCTTGCTGGTGGCGTGGCGCTCGAGGGCCATGAGAAGGTCGTCGCCGTCCATGCCGGCGCCGTCGTCCTCCACGAGGATGCGCTCGCGGCCGCCGGCGTCGAGCTCCACGCGGACGCGCCCGGCGCCCGCGTCGAGGGCGTTCTCCACGAGCTCCTTCACGACGGAGGCCGGGCGCTCGATGACCTCGCCCGCGGCGATCTGGTTCACCAGGTTGTCGGGCAGGAGCCGGATGTGGCCCAAGCGTCACCTCGCGGGGGTAAGGATAGCAGTGACAGGGGAAAAGCGGAATTCGGAAAGCGGAATGCGGAAAGCGGAAGTTGAAAGGCGAAAGCGGAATTCGAAACGAGGGGGCAGAAACGAAAGGGGGTAAGAGCCGAATTCGGTCTGTGGTCTTCTTTCTCCGAATTCCGAATTCCGAACTCCGAACTCCGAATTCTCTTTGCTACACTCTTCGCTTTGATGGAGATGCGCCATGCCCGGAAAGTACGATCTCCCCCCCGACAAGACGATCGAGCTCCTGGGACGGCTCATGCTCTCCTGGGACGGGCAGTGGTTCCTGAAAACGGCGCAGGCCTTCGGTGTGGAAAAGGGCGTGGAGCTCAACGCGCGGGTCCGCTACAGCTTCGGCCGCATCGAGCTGAGGGAATTCCTAAAAGCCGTCGGCCACCCGGGCGCGACGACGGTCGAGGAAGCCACGCAGCTCGTGCACGCGTACCACCGCATCTTCCTGGGCAAGGGGATGGACGCGACCTTCGACATCGACGGCGACACCGTGACCATCTCCGTCACCAAGTGCTCCCCTCAGGAGGGCGCCGAGAAGGCCGGCCTGCGGCGCGACACCCCCTGCGCCGCATGCGAGAGCGTCTGGGACGCGTGGCTCGGCGCCGCCATGCCCGGCAGCCGCTGGACCACGGACATCGCAGCCTCCATGGGCCGCGGCGCGGGCTGCTGCAAGATCGTATTGAAAAAGACTTAAAGACGACTCACCACGGAGACACAGAGATCACGGAGAAAGGCAAATATAGGGTAAGGTCAAAGAATTAAGACTCTCAAAGGAAAAACAGGAACCACGATCGGATTGATTTGGCATTGGCCGATGGTCGGTTCTCTTCTTTACTAAGAACCTCTCTGTCTTATTCTTCCTCCGTGTCCTCCGTGCCTCCGTGGTGAACGGGTTGTCGCCTTACTCGAACCGCGCGGGGTCGTAGGGCGCGGGGTCGAGGGGCGGCACCATGTCGAGGAGGAGCGCCGCGGCGAGCTCGCCGACGGCGGCGGAGGTCGTCATGCCGTGGCCCGCAAGGCCGGCGACCCACAGGAAGTTCTCGAGACGCGTGTCGCGTCCGATTACGAAGCCCCCGTCCTCCGAGAAGGTCCTCAGCTCCGACCAGTACCGGGCGATCGGCAGGTTGGCGAGGTGGGGGAATGTGCCGGCGAGGCGGTCGGCCAGGAGGAGCGCGACCTCGGGGTCGGAGGCCGGCGTGCCGGGAGACGAGGGCGTCTCGTCGCAGGGTGACAGCAGGAGGCCGTGGCTCTCGGGGCGGAAGTACACCGCGGGGTGGAGGCACCACACGTAGGGCGCCGAGGGCACCGCCCAGTCGAGGGGTCCCGTGTGCAGCAGGTGCCTCCTCTTCGGCGTGAGCCTCACGGGGGCCGCACCCGCCATCAGGCCCACCACACTCGCCCATGCTCCCGCGGCGTCCACGAACCACTCGGCCGAGAATTCGCCCCGGTCGGTCTCCACGGCCGTCAGGCGCGAGCCCTCCTTGCGGAACCCGGTGACCCTCGCCCCGGTCAGAACCTCCGAGGGAGAGAGGTAGGCGGTGAGGAGGGCGTGGATGTCCACGAAGCCGTCGTACGGGCAGCAGAGGGCTTGGCGGAAGGGCGATTCGAGGAGGGCGGGCATCCGCTCGAGGACCTCGCCGCGCTCCGCGAAGTAGGTATGCACGCCGCCCGCGAGCGAGTGCTTCCGTATGTCCTCGAGACGGGGGTCCTCCTCCACGCAGGACATGAGGAAGCCGCCCGTGCCCTCGAACAGCGGTGTGGCGGCGAAGCCCTCGGGCGGGTGGCGGATGAAGGAGACGCTGCGGGCCGCGAGGAGGGTCGTGGCGGGGTTCTCGGTGGCCTGGCGCGCGATGCCTGCGTTCCGGCCCGAGGCGTGCACGCCGGCCGTCTCCTCCTGCTCCAGGAGGGTCACGCGGGCCACGCCGCGGCGCTTGAGCCACCACGCCGTGGCGGCGCCCGCGAAGCCGCCGCCGATGATGAGGACGTCCCGACGATCCATGCGCTCTCCCGGCCTGAGCTCACAGGATAGGCCGCCGTCGGGGCCGATTCAAGGGAAGAACCCGGGCGGTGGCGCCCGGACGGCGGCCGGCCCTGCTAAACTGATCGAGGAGGTGATCTGTGAAACCGCGCGCCCTGCTGCCCCTCGGCCTTCTGGCCCTCGCGTCCCTCGCCGCCTGCTGCGGCGCCTTCCAATCCAAGGAAGAGAAGTACAAGAAGGAGATGGAGTGCGCCCTCAGGGTCACGGACGAGAAGTCCATCGAAATCCTGCAGAAGGGCATGTTCTGCTGCGAGAAGCTCCCGCCCGAGGCCAACACGCTGCCCTCGGCGCGGCGCTTCTACCTCCAGCGCGCCGTGGCGCTGAATCCCACCGACCCCGACCCGGTCCTGCAGATCGCGCGCTCGTTTTGGGACGACCGGAACTATCCGGAGGCGTTCAAGGCCTTCGAGAAGGCGCGCTCCCTCGGCGCCAAGCCCACCACGGCGGTCATCGGCGAGATCACCATGCTCCGGCTCATGGGTGACTACGCCAAGGCCGAAACCCTCCTCGCCTGGATCCGCGAGCAGAAAGCCATCGACGCGCCCAAGGTGGCGGACTACCTCGAGGCCCGCATCCTCTACGCCCAGGGTAAGTACCCCGAAGCCAAGAAGCTCTTCGAAAACGCCCTCGAACGCGCGAAGGGGACGGGCGACCTCCTGGGCGACACGACCTACACCATGCGCGACACGCACCTCTACCTCGCCGAGATCGCCCTCAAGCAGGGCGACCCCAAGGCCGCCTACGAGGAGTTCAAGCTCTACCTCGCCAAGATGAGCGACCCCGATTTCGTGCTCTTCTACAACTACTGGCTCGAGAAGCTCGGCGACGACCAGAAGGGCCTCTACGACCTCATCGAGAACGAGTGGGCGAAACCGCGGCAGTGAACCGGCGGGCGCCGGTTCACCGTAGGAGGGCTCTCCTGAGCCCGAGGGTCCTGATGGCGGGCG
>JBBIUU010000020.1:0-2916 GCA_037440125.1 Acidobacteriota bacterium | reverse complement strand
GCGCCGGTTCACCGTAGGAGGGCTCTCCTGAGCCCGAGGGTCCTGCGGATATCTGAGCCAGAGGGTCAAGGAGCCAGCGAGCCGGCGAGTGGTGAAGCCGGAGAGCCCCGCGAGTCCAGGATCACTCCGCCTGTTCCCTGGGGCGGCCTGAGCCGAACCGCCACGCGAGGGCCAGCGACGCCAGGCAGGCGATTGCGCCGAAGAAGTAGGCGCGGCTGAATCCGGGCTCGCGCAGGGCGGGGCCGGCCATCATCTTCACCTCGCCGGTCCCCGCGGCAGCGTAGAAGGTCTCGAAGGCAGCGACGCCGAGCAGCAGGCTCAGGTTGTAGAGCGTCCCGTAGACCGCCGACGCGGCCCCCTTCTCCTCGGCAGGCGCCGAGCCTAGGACCTGTTTGCTGCTCGCGGCCATGAAGAGCGCGTAGGCGACGGCGAGCCCCGCCAGGAAGACCACCACCATGCCGATGCCCAGCGCCCCCATGGTCAGGGCCAGAAAAATACAGTCTGCGGCCGCGACGCCCATCCCCGCGGCGCAGAGGTGCCATGGGGCGAATCGGTCGGCCAGTCGTCCCGTGAGGGGCGAGAGCGCCATGAAGAGGACAGAGTAGGTCAGGATCACCAGGCCAGAGCGCTCCGCGTCCAGGCCTTTCACCCGTTCGAGCAGGAAGGGGAGAAGGAAAGCATTCCCGCCCATGAGGAGGAGCCCCGCGACGGAGACCGAGTTGGCGAGGAGGAACCGGCGGTCGCCGAGCAGCGCGGAGGGGACGAGCGGGCTCGCGACCCTATTCTGCCGGAGCAGGAAGAGCGGGCCGCACAGAGCGGAGAGCCCGAGCAGGCCCAGCGCATGCCACGAGAGCCATCCCGTCTCGTGGCCCGCGTCGAGGCCGAGGATGAACGCCGCCACGGCGACGAGGGAGAGGAGCGCGCCGGGGAGGTCGAGTCGGCCCTCGCGCTCCTCCGCGCCCAGATCGTCCGGCATCGCCCAGCGGGCCAGGGCGATAGCCGCGATCCCCACGGGCACGTTGACGAAGAAGACCCATGGCCAGGAGAAGCGCTCGGTGAGAAGGCCGCCCAGCGGCGACCCGACGGCGATTCCCAGCGCGCCGAAGGTGGCGAGCACACCCATGGCCCCGCCCACCTCGGCGGCGGGAAGGAAGCGCGAGACCGCCGTGTAGGTGGTGATGACGAGGACCGCTCCGCCGAGCCCCTGGAGGCACCGGCAGAAGATCAGCAGGCCCAGCCCGGGCGCGAGGCCGCAGAAGAGCGACCCAGCGGTGAAGATGGCGTAGCCCCAGATGAAGAGCCTCCTCGGCGGAACCGAATCCGCGAGGCGCCCCACGAGCATCATGGCCCCGCAGTTGAAGAGCAGGTAGCCCATGGTGACCCACGAGATGGCGCTCGTCCCCACGCCGAAGGACCGCGCCATGGCGGGCAGGGAGATGTTCACGATGTAGGTGTCGAGCCGGGCCATGAAGACGGCCACGGCCACGCTCGCGATGAACAGGGCCCTCGAACCCCTGCCGGCCTTCACGATGGGCTTACCTGGGGTCGAGCACAAAAGTGGGGATGATGCTCCCGCCTTGCGCCATGTTGGTGATCTCGGCGACGCTCACCCGCGTCATGACCGACGAATAGCCGCCCGGGAAGTGGAAGGGGTCCGTGTCCTCGTAGTACTTCCGCAGGGGGAAGCCCTCCTCGAGCGCGGGGTAGGTCTCCTCCGTGACCTCGACCTTCTCCTGGACCACGTGCCCGCCATCCAGCGCGTCGCGGACGGCGGCGGCCCACGTGGCGTCGTCGGTCGTCCATCCGAGGCGGACCCCCTCGCCGCCCGCGGCGTGCGCCGGCTTGAGTACGAGGTTCTCCCGGTGGCTGGCGACGTATTCCACGAGGTCCACGGCGTCGCCCCCGGGCCCGGTCGTGCGGCCCTCGGCGAGGATCCGTCCCCAGGGCACGTGGGTCTTGATGGCGGCCGCCTCCTCTTTCGAAAAGTGGAAGTCGTGCGCGTCGTCCGTGAGCAGCGCAAAGAGGAACTTGTGGCTCAGGAGCTCGCTGCGGAAGGGGTTCACCATGCAGACCGCGCGGTCCCTCACGGCGTCGAGGATGGGCCGGATGGCCCCGGCCTCCTCGAGGCAGTCGTCGGTGTGCATGATGCGGTAGAGGACGTCCACCGCCCGTCCCTTGCAGAGGAGCTTCCCGTCCCGATAGTCCATGTCCTCCGGGCCGGCCTTGACGGCGTCGAGCCCCAGCTTCGTCATCTCGCGGACGTTGAGCTCCGCGAAGACCTCCTCCATGTGGCCGTGGAAGGCCGCGACGCAGATGCGCGGCGTCCCCGTGCCGCCCCAGGCCTGCCAGGCGTGGAGGAAGGTCTGCGTCATGCCCACCTGCACGAGGTTCGGGCGGACGTCGTAGCGCTCCCGGAACGCCTCGAAGAAAGGGAGCGCCCGGAAGATGGGAACGACGCCGTCGTTACACACGCTCCCCATGGGGATGTCGCCGTTGAGCTCCACGAACTTGATGCCCTTCTCGGAGGTGAAGGAGTCGAAGCGCAGGATGGAGCGGACGTCGGGCACCCTCGGCTCCAGCTGGAGGATCGTCCCGACCCAGCGGTCGAGGGTGCCGAGGTACGCGGCGTGGAGCGTCTGGTCATCGAGGACGGCGTCGCGGACCCTCCGCGCGGCCCGCGCGAGGTGGGACACGGCGCGGTGCTCCGTGGCCATCTCCTCCCGCGTCACGAAGCGGGGGCGCGCCACGTTGCAGAAGGGTCGGTCCCCGAGGGACATCCCGCCTCGCCGCTGGGCTCCCGCGATGGCGTCCACGATGGCTCCGTGGTCCGGGCTGGCCCAGAGGAGCTCGTTCCAGTGCTTGATGGCGTCTTCCCGACGGTGCGTCATGCTCCCCCTCCACGCGGGGTTCCGGCCA
>JBBIUU010000019.1:38684-39879 GCA_037440125.1 Acidobacteriota bacterium | reverse complement strand
GCACGCCGATGGAGATGGCGATGCCGCTGAGGCTCATGATGTTCGAGCTGATGCCGAGGAGGTACATGGGGATGAACGCCAGCACCACGGAGATGGGGATCGTGATGATGGGCACGAGCGCGGAGGGGAAATGCCAGAGGAAGAACAGGATGACCAGGCTGACGATGGCCATCTCCAGGAGGAGCTCTTCCTTCAGGTTGTCGATGGAGGCCTGGATGAGCTCGGACCTGTCGTAGGCGGGGACGATCTCCACGCCCTCCGGTAGGGAGCCCTTCAGCTCCGCGAGCTTCGCCTTGACGCGCTTGATCACCTCGAGGGCGTTCTCGCCGTGGCGCATCACGACGATGCCGCCCACCGCGTCGCCCTGCCCGTTGAAGTCCATGATGCCCCGCCGGATCTGGGGCCCGAGGGCGATGTCGGCGACGTCCCGCAGGAGCACGGGCGTCCCTCGCTCGTTGGTCTTGACGACCACCTTCTCCAGGTCCGACGTCGAGGTCACGTACCCCTTGGCGCGGACCATGTACTCGGTGCCCGCCCACTCGATGAGCCGCCCGCCCACCTCGTTGTTGCTCTTCTGGATGGCCTGCATGACCTCCATGATCGAGATCCCGTAGGACTGCAGGCGGTTCGGGTCGATGGTCACCTGGTACTGCTTCTGGAACCCTCCGATGCCCGCCACCTCCGAGACGCCGGGCACGCTCTGAAGGGCGTAGCGGAGGTACCAGTCCTGATAGGTCCTGAGCTGGGCGAGGTCGTGCTTCCCCGCCCGGTCCACGAGCGCGTACATGTAGACCCAGCCCACGCCCGTGGCGTCTGGGCCGAGCTCCATCTTCGCGCCCGCGGGGAGGTTCCCCTGGATCTTGGAGAGGTACTCGTTGACCCGGCTCCTGGCCCAGTACATGTCCGTCCCGTCCTGGAAGATGACGTAGACGTAGGAGAAGCCGAAGTCCGAGAACCCGCGGATGGCCTTCACGCGGGGCGCGCCGAGGAGCGCCGTGATGATGGGGTAGGTGACCTGATCCTCCACGATGTCCGGGCTGCGGTCCCACCTCGTGTACACGATCACCTGGGTGTCGCTCAGGTCGGGGATGGCGTCGAGGCGTATCTGCCTCATGGTGTAGACCGAGGCGGCCACCGCCACGGCGACGATGAGGATGACGAGCAGCCGGTTGTGCGCGCTGAACTCGATGATCTT
>JBBIUU010000019.1:0-38584 GCA_037440125.1 Acidobacteriota bacterium | reverse complement strand
CGGCGACGATGAGGATGACGAGCAGCCGGTTGTGCGCGCTGAACTCGATGATCTTCCTGATCATGGGTCCTCACAAGGAGGCAGTGAGGCAGCGAGGGGGAGGAAGACTGCGGATGGGCGGCAGGTCGGGTCGAAGAAGCACATTGCCCCTGTCCTGAATCTCATCGTCTCACCGCCTCTCTGTGGCGCGTCCCTATTTCCCCGCGACCGCCTGGAGCGCGGCCTTCAGCGACGACTCGGAGTCCACGAGGAAGTTGGCCGAGGTCACGACCTTGTCTCCCGCCTTCACGCCGGAGAGGACCTCGTAGTCGTCCCCGCTGCGCTCGCCGAGGGTCACCTCCGTGGGCGTCAGCTGGGTGCCCGCGGTCTCGACGAACACGTAGCTCCGCTGTCCCGTGCGCATGACCGAGGAGGTCGGAAGGGCGAGCTTCTCCCCGAGATCGAAGGAGAGCGTCATGTCGCCGAACATCTCGGGCTTGAGGAGGAGGTCCGGGTTCGGGACCTCGAGGCGCGCCTTGAGGGTTCGGGTCTGGGGATCGAGGAAGGGGTTGAGGAACGAGATCTTGCCGGGGAAGCTCTTGCCGGGCCAGTAGGGGAGCGTGAGGGTCACGGGCATGCCGACTTTGATGAAGCGGAGGTCCGACTCGTAGATGTCCGCCTCGGCCCAGACGACAGAGAGGTCGCTGATGGTGAGGAGCACCTCGCCGGACATGATCTTGTGGCCCATGGCCACGTTCTTCTCGGCGACGTACCCCGAAATGGGGGCGTAGAGGGTGACGGTGCGCTGCGCCTGGCCCGTCGTCTCCAGCCGCCGGATCTGGTCCGCGCTGATGTCCCAGAGCTCGAGGCGGCGTCTCGCGGCCGCGAGGAGCTCGTCCCCGCCGCGCGCCACGCCGGGCACGCTGCTGCCGGCGAGGCGCTTGGAGGCGGCGAGCGCTGCGAGGTACTCCTGCTGGGTGGCGAGGACCTCGGGGGAGTAGATGGTCATGAGGGGTTCGCCCCGGCGCACCACCTGGCCGGTGGCGCTCACGTGGAGGTCCTCGATCCATCCGTCGATCTTCGTCGTCACGTGGTGGAGCCGCGTCTCGTCCGCCGTGACCCGCGCGGAGGTGCGGATCTCCCGCGAGAGATGTCGGAGCGCGACCTCCGAGGTGGCGAGGGCCATGTGCCGCTGGTGATCGGGCGTGATGGAGACCGGTGCAAGACCCGGCACCCCGCCCGCCGCAGGGGCCTCGGCCTCGAAGGGCACCATGTCCATGCCCATGGAGTCTTTCCCGGGGCGGTCGCTCACCTCGCCGGGGTTCATGGTGGAGCGGTACATGGTCTTCTTCGCCGGCGCCGCGTCGGCCGCCGGCTTCCTCTCCACGAGGTGCATCCCGCAGATGGGGCAGTCGCCCGGCTTGTCGGAGGCCACCTCCGGGTGCATGGGACAGGTGTAGACCTCCTGGGCGGAGGCGGACCCCGGGGCCTTCTCCTCCAAGGGCACGAGGCGCATCCCGCAGATGGGGCAGTCGCCGGCCTTGTCCGAGACGACCTGCGGGTGCATGGGGCAATGGTACTTGGCGTGGGAGGAACTCCCGCGCGCACACCCGGCGAGGAGGAGCACGATCGCCAGGGCGGCGAGCACGAGTACCGTAGGGAGTATCCGCTTCCGCTTCATGTTCGACCTCGTCGCCGCAAGGGCCCCGGCGTGCCTACTTCGTCTTGGGGGCGGCCGGCTCGGCGACCTTCATCTTCATGGTCATGCCGCACTTCGGGCACTTGCCCGGCTTGTCGCTCGTCACGCTGCACATGGTGCAGACGTAAGACACGGCGGCCCTGTCGACCTCCTTCAGGTTCATGCCGCATTCGGGGCACTTGCCGGGCTTGTCGGCAGCGTACTCGCACATGGTGCAGATGTAGAGCTTGGCGTTGGCGCCTGCCTGCGGAGCCTTCGCGGGGGCGGTGCCCTGGGCGAGGATCGCCACGGCGACAAGGGCGAGGAGGGCGGTCAAAACGGTGAGGGTCAGGCTCTTCTTCATGGGTCACTCCTGTGGGCCCGCATCGGGGCCAGTGGGGTTCGCCGCGGCGGTGGGGCCCGCCGCGGAGTGGTCTGTTGCTTCGAGAGGCGAGCCGATCAGCGCTTCGATGGCGGCGAGGTCCTGGAAATACCCCGTCCGCGTCATGGCCACCTGCGCCTGGGAACCGTACAGCAGGGTGAGGGCGTCCAGCACCGCCCCCATGTCGGCCCTTCCGGCGCTGTAGGAGGCGAGCGCGGCCGCATAGGTCTGCGAAGCCTGCTCCAGGAGGCCGTCGCGGTAGAGGCGGAAGAGGTCCGCGTCCCGGCCGGCCCGGCGCTGGGCCTCCGACAGGGCGTACCTCGCGTCCTCGAGGGCCGATCGCTCCTCCTCGAGGGCGCTCCGCTGGAGGGCAAGAGCTTCGTTCTGAGCGGGCCTGTAGCGATCCGAGGCGTGGAAGAAGGGGAGGGTGATGCCGAAGGTGGCCGTGAGGTAGTTCTTCCCGCCCATGGTCATGTCCTTGTAGCGGTAAGCGCCGCCGACGATGAAGTCCGGGGCGGAGGACCTCTTGGCGACCTCGACCCGCTGCGCGGAGACGGCGGACTCGGCTCGTGCGCGAAGGACCTCGGCGGAGCCTTGCGGCACCCGAGACAGCAGGGATTCGAGCGTGGGAGGAGGCTTCGGGTCGCCCTCGGGGAAGAGACCCTCGAGCTCGCCCTCTCTCACCGGACGGGCGAGCAGGTTGGAGAGCCTCGCTCGGGCGATCTCTCGCTGGCTCTCGAGGTCCTTCCTTTCGGCGTCGCTGCGCGTGAGCGCCGATTGGGCCAGGAGGACGTCGGTCTGGGAGCCTATGCCCGCAGAATAGGACGCGAGGGCCGTCTCGATGACGACGCGCTGGGCCTCCGAGGTCTCGCGGTTGATGTCCAGAAGGCGCTGGAGGAGGCCGAACTGGTAGGCGGCCTGGAGCACGTCGCGTCGGAGGTCGCGCTGGAGAGCGAGGTAGCGCGCTGCCTCCGTGGCGACCTCCCCGTCGGCCACGGCGCCCGCGAGCTTCCGCTTGCCGGGCCCGGGCAGGGTCTGCTCGACGCCGAGCTCGAGACCCGTGGTCAGGGCGTCGTGGAGATTGGGGTCCGACAGCGAGATGTTCGTGAAGCGGAGGTCGGCCATCGGGTCCGGCAGGGCCGAAGCCTGAGGGACACGCTGTCTCGCGGCCTCGATCCGTTCCTCCTGGGCCCTCAGCCTGGGGTTCGAGGAGAGGGCCTCGCGCACGAGCGCCTCGGCGGGGGAGGTGCCCCGACCGGCAGCGGACTGCGGATGCACGGCCGGTGCGACGCTGATGGCCACGATCAGGAGGAGAAGGATCGTTGAGCCGAACCTGGGGTTTCCGGAATACGTGGGCATCGCTCACTCCGCAGGCGCGGCATTTGCATGAATGCTGCCAAGGGGATATTCCCCCGGTGAGCACGCTAGTAGCCTCGTATAGATGGAGAAAACGTAAGGCTGGGACCGATGACGGGCAAGCGGCAGGCCGGCGAATGTGGAATATTCTGCAACTGGAGCGTAGATTATTCTCCAATTAGGGTCCGAAGGAGGCGCCGACGATGAACCGAAATCTGGTGAGGGTCGTGGTGGTGGCCGCCGCAGTGGCCTTCACGCTCTCGCTTCATTACATGGTTCTGCCCCTTCCCGAATGGGGGCACCGGGTCCTTCACGAGACGGACCTCCACCGCCGGCTGTGCTATCTCCCGATCATCCTCGGCGCGCTCTGGTTCGGCCTGCGGGGCGGCCTCCTCACGGCCGCGGTCATCTCCGCCGCCGTGCTGCCGCTCGCGCTGAGGTACGCGGGGCCCATGGCCTCCAACGCGGATTTCATGGAGATTTGCTTCTACCTGGCCCTCGGAGCTCTCGCCGGCGTCCTCGTGGACAACCGGGAGCGGGAGCGCGCCAAGAAGGAGCGCCTGGAGAAAGAGCTGGCCTCCTCGGAGCGGATGGCCGCCCTCGGGCGGGCGGCCGCGGGCATTGCCCACGAGGTCCGCACGCCCCTGGGCTCCATCCAGGGCGCGGCGGAGATTCTGAGCGAGGATTACCCGGAGGGCCACCCCCGGCGGAGCTTCTTCGACATCCTGATGGAGGAGTGCCGCCGGTTGGGGCGGGTGGTCGACGACTTCCTCGACCTCGGGCGGCCCATGTCGCTGGAACCCACCCTGGAGCCGGTCGGGCCGCTCATGGAATCGGCGCTCGGTGCGGTCCGGCCCCTCGCCGAGGCAAAGGGTCTGACGCTCTCGGGCGAGCCGGCGCCTTCGGATGCCAGGGTCCGCCTCGACGCGCACCGCGTGCATCAGGCCCTGGTGAACCTCCTGAGGAACGCCGTGCAGGTCTCACCCGAGAGGAGGACCGTCTCCCTCTCCTTCCGCAAGGAAGCCCGCGACGCGGTGTTCGAGGTCGTGGATTCGGGGCCGGGAATTCCCGAGGGCGACGAGGAGAGGATCTTCGAGCCCTTCTTCTCGCGCCGGAAGGACGGCACCGGACTCGGGCTCCCCCTCGCCCGTCAGGTGGCGGTCTCGCACGGCGGCAGCCTCAAGGCCGGCAATCGGGCGGACGGAGGGGCGTGCTTCACCCTGCGGATCCCGCTGGGCGGCGAGGTGACCCCATGAGCGCACGCATCCTCCTCGTGGACGACGACGCGAATCTCCGGCGCATCCTCGCGCACCACCTCGAATCTGCGGGCCACGACGTCGTCTCGAAGACCGACGGCCGAGAGGCGCTCGCCGCCCTCGGCGAGACCGAAATCGACCTGCTCCTCACCGACGTGCGCATGCCGGGCATGGACGGCATGGCCCTCCTCCGCGAGGTCCGCCGCGCAGCGCCCGACCTGCCCGTCCTCGTGATGACGGCCTACGGGACGATCCAGGACGCCGTGAACGCCATGAAGGAGGGCGCGTTCGACTACCTCACCAAGCCCGTGGACCGTGACACGCTCCTTCGCGCGGTCCAGAAAGCGCTCCAGTTCGGGGACCTCCGTCGCGAGAACCGGCGGCTGCGCGCGAACCTCGCCGAGCAGCATCCCCTCGACACGGTCCTGGGCGCGAGCGCCGTCATGGAGGCCGTCCGGGACATGGTCCGGAAGGCCGGGCCCACGGAAGCGACGGTCCTCATCACCGGCGAGAGCGGAACGGGCAAGGAGCTCGTGGCCCGCGCCCTCCACGGGCTGTCGCAGAGGTCGGCGGGGCCCTTCGTGGCGCTCAACTGCGCGGCCTTATCTCCCGAGCTCCTCGAGAGTGAGCTCTTCGGCCACGCCAAAGGCGCCTTCACGGGCGCCGTCGCCGACCACCCTGGGAAGTTCCGCCAGGCAGAGGGCGGCACGCTCTTCCTGGACGAGGTCGGCGACATGGACCCGCGCCTCCAGGCCAAGATCCTGCGCGCCCTCCAGGAGCGCGTCGTGGACCCCGTGGGCTCGACGAGGCCGGTGCCGGTGAACGTGCGCCTTCTCGCGGCGAGCAACAGGGACCTCAAGGCGCGCGCTGCGGAGGGCGCCTTCCGGGAGGACCTCTACTACCGCCTCGCCGTCATCACGATCGCCCTGCCGCCCCTCCGGGAGAGGGAGGGTGACGCGCTCATTCTGATGAAGCACTTCTGCAGGCAGGAGACGGGCGGCGGGCTCGACCTCGACCCCGAGAGCCTGGGGCTCATCGAAACCTACCCGTGGCCCGGCAACGTCCGAGAGGTCGCGAACCTCTGCCAGAAGCTCGCCATCCTCTATCCCCGTCAGAGGATCACGCCCGACATGCTGCCGCCTGAGATCGCGGGCGCGGGTCTGCCGAGGGGAAGCGAGGATCCAGGTCGCGGCCTGTGGGACCAGGAGCGCGCGGCCATCGTGAGGGCGCTCCGGGAGAGCGGCGGGAACCGCTCGGCCGCCGCGCGGGCGCTCAAGGTCGAGAGGCACATCCTCCTCTACCGGATGAAGAAGTACGGGCTCGAAGAAAAGTGAGCGCAAAGGTTCGGGGGAGCCCGCTCCAAGGCGGCTCCCCCGAAGTTCCGCCCCGCTCGGGCGGAATCATTCCCCGCCATTCCGATCAGGGCTTGGAGGCGTAAGGGTCGGGACAGTAAGAGCCCGAGAACCCGCTGGCGTGCTCGCGCCGGTCGAGGGGGTCGGGGCAGGGCCGGGGGGCGGGGAGGAGGCCCAGCTTGACGAGCTGGGGGCGGAACTCGTAACGGACGCGCACGACGGCGCTCGGGCGGCGCTCCAGGTCGAGGTGGACGTTCTCGACCTCGTGGTCCACCCGGCGGCCGATGCCCGTGGCGGCGTAGTCGTCGGACGGGCCCGGCTGGGCCTTCTCGGCCGAAGCCGAGGGGGACGGCGGGGCGGCGCTTCCTGCGCCCGATGGTGCGCGGGACTCCTGCCGGGCGCTGGGTGCCGAATCCTTGTTGGAGAAGCGTCCGTCCTCGTAGGGGACGGGCCTGGGCTCGGGGACGATCTCCTTAAAGAAGACCGCCTCGATGACGCCCAGGTTGTCGGTCTGGCCGAGCCACGCGCCGTAGGACTGCTTCTCACCCGTGAAATAGAACTTCCGCGCTTCGGAGCCGTTGATCTGCCAGCCCGAGATGGTCACGCTCTCGTAGGGCCCCAGGACCCACTTGGGTGCCGAGCGGGGATCGCTGCGCCGAGCGTTGATGGTGTTCAGCCCGTCCACGGAGAGGGCTACGGCGACCCTGTAGGGGAGGGGGTTCGTGATCCGCAGGGAATACTCCCGGTCCCGCAGGGCCTCCACGTAAACCGTGCTGCCCGAGGCGTACTCGGGGCGGGGCGATTCGTTTACGAGCACGGCCAGACTGTAGCCGGAGCGCTCGGCGGCCTGGAGGGGCAGGACGGCGAGGAGAGTCAGGATCGAGAGGGAAAGGACGAAAAGGCGTTTCGACATGGCGGCCTCCTTGCGCGATGAGACCGGCCGCCCCCGCATTGGTTCCGGTGGGTCAAGATGAGGATGCGTCTCGTTCTCGGGGCGCGAAGCGCAGGCCGTCCAAGCGCCTTCGGCACTTGGTTCCGGTCGGGGGGCGGCGCTCCGAAAGGCGCGTGCCCTCGATGGATCACCGGAACTTCCTCCCCGCGGAGACCCCTGGCGCGTGCAACCTCCAATGCCTTTCTTCTCGCCGCCCCGCTCGCCCGGAAGCCCTTCGGGCAAGCCGGCCTGCCTGGCTCTGTGCCAACCAGCCACCCCTCCCTCGCCGCGCCGACGGCGCCGGACCTCTGGCGGCGTCAGCCGTCGCGGCCACGGGCGCTCCAAGTACGCCAGTACGTGTCGGCCCGGGCCGCTCGGCTTCCTGGCCATAGGCCCACCGGCGTCGGGACGCCGCTTTCTCCGCTCCGCTCCGAAAGCGTTCCATCTCTGGCTTCTGAGGTCTTTCGGGTTGATCGGCCCCGATATGGTGGAAACGTGCAGTCGACTCGGATTGGGTCTAGCTGATTCGCTTGAGGCGGTAACCCCCGGGTGGGACGTGCAGGGGCCGGACGACGGCGGCCACGGTGGCTACGGGCGCGGAGAGGGGCTTGCCCAGGGCGTCCTGGATCCGCACGCCGCCGTCCTCGGTGACCTCGAGCATCCAGATGCCGCCCGAGGGCGGCGCCGCCTGCGGCGGGAGCTGGAGCGTGATGTAGGGGCCCGACCCGGAGAGGGAGCTCAGGGTGCAGACCACCTCGGAGACGTCGTCGGAGGAGGACGGTGTGGGCGATGGCGCGAAGCCCGAGGGCTCAGCGCGCTTCTCGGCCTCGTCCCGGGTATCCTGGCGGCGGACGGCCATGTTCCCTGCCACCGCACCCTCTGGGGTGTCCTGCGTGGAGGGCCGGCTGGCGAGGGTTTCTCGGGAGGCTGCGGCGGGCGGCCCCGCGGCCGCGGGGGATGGGGCGAAGAGCTCGTCCGCGCTCTCCTCCTTCGGCGCCGCGCCGCCCTGGGCGACTCCGGGCTGGACGGCGGGGGAGGGAGCGGACGGCCGGGCCGCGGTCTCGACCTGCACGGGCGGCAGTTGGCTGGCGGGGACGTGCTTGTCCTCGAGCGCCGTCGCCGGCGCGGTACCCTTCGGCGGCAGGGCATCCTTCTTGGCCTTGCCGGTCGGTCCCTCCTGGGCCGCTGCGGGAGCCTGGGCCTCGGGTTTCTTGTTGTGGAACACCTGCACGACCCCGTAGCCGCCGAGGACGACGCCGATGAAGAGCACGAGAATCGGGCCTGCCCAGATCTTCTTCAGCCCGAAGAGCCAGGCGCCCTTCTTCTCGGTCTCTTTCGCCTCGGCATCCCGGACGTGGGCCATGATGCGAGTGTGCAGGAAGGCCGGGGTCTCCTCTTCGTTGAAGGCCCTGAGGCCCCGCTGGACCTCCTGCCACCGGCGCCAGGTCTCGGCGCAGTCCGCGCAGTCGTGGACGTGGGATTGCGCGTCCCCGGTGACGAGGGCGCCCTCCCGGTCGATCATGTTTCGGATCTCTTCGCAGGTCATGGCCAGATCCCCTCCAAAGCCTCGCGAAGGGCCTGCCGGGCCCTGGAGAGCCTCGACTTGACGGTCCCCGAGGGGCAGCTGATGACGGCTGCGATCTCGTCGTAGTCGAGATCCTGGATATCCCTCAGCACGATGATCTCCCGGTGCTCCGGGGCGAGCTTCAGGAGGGCGCGCTGGAGCGCCTCCTTCAGCTCGAGGCCGAGGGTCACCGAGGCCGGGTCGGGCGAGCGGTCGGGCAGGGGCGTCTCGAGCTCCTCCCCGTCGCCGCGGTCTTCGCGGGTGAGCCCCGTGGACCTCCGCTTCATCTGCTGGCCGGCGCTGGCCAGCTTGTTGCGGCACACGTTGATGCAGATGCCCGTGACCCAGGTCTTGAAGGAGGCCTCGAAACGGAAGGCCTTGAGGGAGCGGAAGACGCGGATGAAGGTCTCCTGGGAGGCCTCCATGGCGTCGTCGGGGTCGCCGAGGATCCTCAGCGCGGTCCGGTAGACCTCGCGCTCGCGGCTGCGCACGAGGGCCTCGAAGGCCTCCTCGTCGCCCGCCTGGAAACGCTCCACGTTGGCGGTGTCGGCGTCCCACTCCCGCTGGAAGTCTCTGCCTTCGGTTCTCCGGCCGTCCATGGCCCAAGGATAACTCAAAACCAGGGGCACGGTGCACCTCCGTACCCGTAGACCGGGCTGGGGGCGAACGGTTCCCCGACGGGCAGAGCGTGGCGGGCGGCTCAGGGCAGCGGCACGGGCTCCCCGGCCTTGAGAATGGCCGGCTTGGGCAGATCCAGGGAGGCGAGGTGGCCGCAGAGCGCCTCCTGGGCCGACGGCTCCCCGTGGACGAGGAAGATCCCCTTCAGTCGGCGCCGGTCGAGGCGGAGGATGTAGTCGCCGATCTCGCGGTAGTCGGCGTGCGCGGAGAAGGCGTTGAGGATCTTCACGCGGGCCCTCACGGCGTGTCGCTCGCCGAAGATGCGCACCTCGGGGCGCTTGTCCGCCAGGGCGCGGCCCAGGGTGTTCTGGGCCATGAAGCCCACGATGAGGACCGTGTTCCGAGCGTCGCCGATGCCGTGCACGAGGTGGTGGAGGATCCGTCCCGCTTCGCACATCCCCGACGAGCTGATGATGACGCAGGGCTCCTTGAGGTCGTTGAGCTTCTTGGAGTCGGCCGCGTCGGTGAGGTATTTCAGGGCGCGGAAGCTGAAGGGGCTCTCGCCGTTGTCCAGGAACTCGTGGACCGATTCGGCGTCGTAGCAGTCCTCGTGAGCCTTGAAGATGGCCGTAGCCGACACGGCCATGGGGCTGTCCACGAAGACGGGGACGCTCGGGATGCGCCCCGCGTCGTGGAGGCGGTGGAGGAAGTAGATGAGCTCCTGGGTTCGCTCCACCGCGAAGGCGGGGACGATGACCCGGCCGCCTTTCTCCACGGTGGTCCGGACCACCTCGGCGAGGTCCTCTTCGGCCATGGGGAGCGCGTCGTGCAGGCGGTCGCCGTAGGTGCTCTCGCAGACGAGGTAGTCCACCGGCGGAAGGACCTCGGGGTCCCTGAGGAGTGGAAGGTTGGGGCGCCCGAGGTCGCCCGTGAAACCGATGGCCGGGCCGTTCTGCACCTCGAACCGGACGAGGGCGGAGCCGAGGATGTGCCCGGCGTCGAAGAACGTCGCGCGAACGCCCCGCGCCACTTCGCGGGTCTGGCCGTAGGGCAGCGTCACGTACTCGTCCAGGGCGTCCCGCACGTCCTGCGCGTCGTAGAGGGGCGGGAAGACCTTCCGGCCGGGACGGGGCTCCCTCCGCTCCTGCTTCTCGAGGAAGCGCGCGTCCGCCGCCTGCACCCGTGCGGAGTCCTCGAGGACCAGCGCCGCAATGTCGCGCGTGGCCGGCGTCGAGAAGATGCTCCCGCCGTATCCGTTCCGGACGAGGAGCGGGTAGGCGCCGCAGTGATCGAGGTGCCCGTGGGTGTTCACGCATGTGTCGATGGTGGAGGGCTGGAAGGGGAAGGTGAGGTTCTTCCGGTGGGCCTCCTCGCGGTGGCCCTGAAAGATGCCGCAATCCACCAGGACGCGGACGTGGCCGGCGTCGAGGAGGTGCTTGCTCCCCGTGACCTCCTCCGCGGCCCCGAATGCCGTGAGCGTGACGTTCATGGTTGCCCCCCGAACAGGGTAGTCCTTCGGGCCCTGGCGGGCAAACGCCGGATAGCGGGTCAGCGGGCCTTCTTCGCCAGGAGGAGGGCGTTCCCCGAGAAGGCGCCCCGCCCGGCGGGCCTCACCGAGACGGCCATCCCGAGCGCCTCGAGCTGGGCGCGCATCTCCGAGATGGGGCGCGGATGCACGCGCGCGGCGCGGTTCCATCCCGCGGTGACGGCGAGCCTCTCGAGGAGCCAGGTGGTGGCGCCCCGCTCCGCGCTCCCGTCGAGCTCGCGGACGAGGAGGACGCCCCCGGGGACGAGGGCCGACGCGCAGCGGGCAACGAGCTCCGCCTGCTCCTCGTGGGTGAAGTAGTGCAGAAGGTCGATCAGGAGGATGGCGTCAGGGGTTCCCAGGTCGGCCTCCCGCGCGTCCGCTTCCAGGTGCTGCACGCTCCGCAAGTCGTCGGTGAGGCGTCTGGAGACGACGACCTTTCGCGCGTCGAGCTCCACCGCGCGGATGGCAACGTCCGGCCGGCGGTTCAGCATCAGAGCCTCGAAGAGCCCCATCCCGGATCCGAGGTCCACGATCTGCCCGGCCTTTCCGTCGAGGGCGTCGAGGAGGAGGGGGTAGACGGGATCGAGGCGGACCTTCCACCAGCCGTACTGGCGGTAGAAGAGCGGGAGGTTGCGCAGGCGCGTGCTCAGGGACGCGAGGTCGCCGGGAGGGAGCCTCACGAAGGGCCCTCCCTCGGCGGCTTCGGAGCGGGGGTGATGGCGAACGGCGAACGCGGCGCGATCAGGAACCGAACTCCACGAACCTGCCGTCGTCCACGCGCCAGACGGTGTACCGGAACTCGCGCGGGTCCCCCTTCTCGTCGAGGGTGATGAGGCCTGCGGGGGTCTCGAAGGTGAGCCGGTGGAGGGCCTCCACGATGGTCCGGTCGTTGATGGGCGTCACGGCGTTCGCGATGGCGGTCAGGGCCACCTGCGCGGCGGTGTAACCGAAGATGCTGTTGGGGCCGGGGCTCGTCCCAAAGCGCTTGGTGTAGGCTTCGGCGAAAGCGCTGGCCTTGGTACCCGGGATGACCGAGAGGTCGGGGTAGAAGGTGAGGAGCGCCCCCTGGGCCAGGACGGGGTTGGCGAGCTCGATGAAGGCCGGCGTGAAGCAGCCGTCGCCGGACATGAAGAAGGCGAAGACGCCGGCCTGGCGGAGCCCCTTGAGGAGGGCTGCCCCCTGCGTGTCCAATCCGCCGAAGAAGATAAGCCCCGGGGAGACGGCCTTGCACTTCTCCACGAGCGCCTGCGAGACGGGCTGGAGGCGGGGGATCTCCTCGTCCATGACGACCTTCTGGTTGGACAGGAACTCGAAGTTCTTCTTGAACTCGCCCGCCAGGCCCTTCCCGTAGTCGCTGTCGTCGTGGATCACCGCGACCTCTTTGCCGATGCAGTTCTTGACGCACCAGACGGCGGCCTCCTTGCCCTGCTGGTCGTCGCGCCCGCAGACGCGGAGGACGTTGTCGAAGCGCTGGTCCGTGAGCTTCGGGTTGGTGGAGGCGGGGGAGATCATCACGATGCGGTTATCTTTGTAGATCTTCGAGGCCACCAGGGAGCAGGAGGAATCCACGTGGCCGATGACGATCAGCGGGTTCTTCTTGGCGACCGAGCGCGCCACATCCGCGGCCTTCGCGGCGTCGTCCTGGTCGTCCGCCGAGAAGACGTGGATTGTCTTGCCCCGCACGCCGCTCTTGGCGTTCCACTCCTCGGCGGCCAGGGTGACGCCGTTGAGGACCTCCTGGCCGATCTTCTCCTGCGGGCCGGTGAGCGGGCCGACGACGGCGATCTTGGCTTCCCAGACGTTCCCGCAGCCGACCCAGAGGAGCGCGACGAACGCTAGCAGAAAGGCTCCGATCCACAATCGGTTTCGCATGCTCCACCCCCTTCGCGCGTCTATTCAAAATATAGGCCTTCGTCCGCCCGGGGGCCACATGCAGGCAGAAAGAAACGCCCCCGGAGAGGATTCCCGGGGGCGCTCGGAAAGCACGTGCGGGGGAGGGCTAGCTATTCCCCGTAGCGCTGCTGGTAGTACTGCTGGATCTTCTCGCGCTCCTCCTTGGAGAGGCCCTGGAGCCACTTGTTGTCGGGCATGGCCTTCACCTCGGCGGTGACGCCGGGGAGGAGCTCCTCGGCCTCGGGCAGGAACTCGGTGTAGAAGGACTTGGCGACCTCGTAGAATCCGTGCCACTGCGTGTAGTCGGGCCCCATCATGGCGGCGCCCATGCGCGCCCTGCGGCCCTGGTGGTGCCAGAGCTCGTAGTAGGTCCACTCGATCTTCTCGTCGAAGGGCGTGGCCGTGAGCTTGCCGGCGTCGCGAAGCCTCTTCATGACCGACTTGGCGGGGACGGCGAACTTGTCGTTGTAGAGCCCCACCACGGCGTCGTACTGCTTGTAGAAGTTGCCGACCCACTCCTTGGCGTGGCAGTTGGAGCAGACTTTCTGCATGTCCGCGCGGCGGGCGTCCGCGTTCTCGAGCTTGATGGAGACCTCGGGGCGGAGCGTCCAGGAGATGCGGGCGCCCACGTCGTGGGTCAGGGGGAGATCCTTCGTGGCGCTCATGTGGCACGTGGCGCACGTGGGGGCGGCGTTGTAGTCCTTCCCGAGGACCCAGGTCTTGGCGTCGAGGTTCATCTCGTTGATCTTGGCGCGGTAGGTGATGCCGTGCTTGCTCTCGTTGTAGATCTCGGCCTGGGGGTGGTCAGGGCCCAGGTGGCACTTCCCGCAGTTCTCGGGCTGGCGGGCGATGGAGGCCGAGAACGTGTGGCGCGAGTGGCACGCCGAACAGGAGCCCCTGGAGCCGTCGGGGTTCATGCGCCCGATGCCCTCGTTGGGCCATGTGGACGCGTCGAGCTTGCCCCCCGCCAGGACCTTCACGGTGCCCCCGTGGCACTGTTTGCACCCGCTGTTGGCCGCGGGGATGCCCTCGGCGACCTCGCCCAGGATGTTGTCCAGGGAGCCGAGGATCTCGCCGGCCTTGGCGTGGTGGCTGGACTCGAACTCCGCCGTCTCCTTGTCGTGGCACTGGCCGCAGTCCTTGGGCGTCACGAGCATGGAGATGGTGAAGCCGTTGTGCTCGAAGGCGTCCTTGTCGGCTTTGTCGGCCTGGTGGCACTCGTAGCACCCCACGCCGTTCATGGCGTGGCGGCTCGAGGCCCATTGCTGGACCACGACAGGGGTCGCGGACTTCTGGTGGCACTGGACGCACGCCTTGCTCTCCGCGGAGAGCCCGGCCATGGGGTCGGCCTTTGCGGCGGGCGCGGGTTTGGCCTTGGCGGGCGCCTTCGCGGGCGTCTGGGCCAGGGCGGTCGTCAGGAACAGGACGGCGGTCAGCAGGCAGAACAGGGTCGCGAGTCTCTTCATTACCCCCTCCTCTCTAAGCGTCTATTTCAGCTGCGTCGATTTGGACACCCGGGTCATGGTGAGCAGGAACACGAAGCGCTCCTTGGCGGTGACGGCGTGGGCGAGCCCCGCGGGCATGACGTAGAGCGCGCCCGGCGTGGCGTCGTAGACCTGGTCGCCGAGCTTCACGTCAGCGCGACCCTGGAGGACCTGGATGACGGCCTCGAAGGGGGCCGTGTGCTCACTGAGGGCCTGGCCCGGCTCGAAGGAGAAGAGGACCAACTTTAGGGCGGGGGACTCGTGGAGCGTCTTGCTCACAATGCCCCTCTCGGCGAACTGGACGGAGCCGGGGAGGTCGGCGACCACGGGATTGAGCTTGTCTTCAGACATGGATGCCTCGTCGGGAAAGGGCGCCCTGCCCCCTCGCGAGGGCCGGGCGCGGTTCGGTTCGGATGGTCCAACGCACCAGGCCCATCAGGCCCTGGCCCGGTCACGGATGAAGAACGCGTAGAGTGCACCCACGGACAAAGGTAGCGCACCGGCGAGCAGAAAAACCATGTCGGCGGCCAGGCGCACCCACTCCAGGGTGTGGAAGGTGCCCGTCATGGTGTAGGTCAGCCGGCGGCAGTGCCAGTAGCCGTTGGTCACGGAGTCCCAGAGCTGGAGCACGCCGGCGGGGAAGAGGTCGAGGACCAGCATGAGCCCGAGGCCCACGTTCAGGCCCCAGAAGCCGACCTTCACGAACTTCTCGACCCGGGGCCAGGTCGCGTCGGTCAGCATGGAGCGCGTGCAGAACACGAGGACCGCCAGCGCAAGCATCCCGAAGACGCCGAACATGGCCGCGTGCCCGTGGTTGGGCGTGAGCGTCGTGCCGATCTGGAAGTAGGAGACGATGGGCAAGTTGATCAGGAACCCGAAGACGCCCGCGCCCACGAAGTTCCACACGCCCACGGCCATGAGGAAGTAGACGGCCCACTTCTGGCCGCCCGCGAGGGTCTTGGCCCCGCCGGGCGCCTCACCGCGGGACAGCTTGATGAAGTCCCACGCGTCGAGGGTCAGGAGGGTCAGCGGCACCACCTCCAGGGCCGAGAAGCACGCGCCGATGGCCATGCTGACGGCGGGCTGCCCCGTAAAGTACCAGTGGTGCGCCGTGCCGGAGAGGCCGCCCGCGAGGTAGAGGATGGCGTCCAGGTAGACGATCCGCGTGGCGTTGCGGGCCGACACGAGCCCGAGGAGGTGGAACATGACCGCCACCAGCACCGTGGCGAACAGCTCGAAGAAGCCCTCCACCCAGAGGTGGATGATCCAGAAGCGCCAGTTGTCGATGACGGCGAAGTTGGTGTGGCTGCCGTAGAACAGCGCGGGCACGTAGAAGAGCGGGATCGCCACGGCGGCGTAGAGGAAGAGGGAGGCGAGCTCGGACTTCCCCTCGACCCTGAAGGCCGGCTTGAGCGCCCGGAACATCAGGAAGAGCCAGAAGAGGAGGCCCACGGCGAGCAGGAGCTGCCAGAAGCGGCCGAGGTCCAGGTACTCTGAGCCCTGGTGGCCGAGCCAGAACCACAGGGAGCCGAGGCGGTCGTTGATGCCCAGGTACTCCCCGAACATGCTGCCGAAGACCACCACCGCGAGCGCGCCGAGGAGGGCGTAGACGCCCAGCTTCTGGCCCTTGGGCTCCTTGCCGCCCACCATCGGGGCGAGGAAGAGGCCGCCGCCGACCCACGCCGTGGCGATCCAGAACACGGCGAGCTGGAGGTGCCACGTGCGGAGCAGGGTGTAGGGGAGGACGCCGGAGATGTCGAGGCCGTAGAAGGCGCCGGGCTCCACGCGGTAGTGGGCGAGGCCGCCCCCCGCGAAGGTCTGCAGGAGGAACAGGAGCGCCACCACGGCGAAGTAGGCGCCCGTGGCCCACTGGCCGGGCGTGAGGCGGAAGTCGGTCACCGGGGCCGGCACGGAGCCGAGCTGGGCGTGCGCCGCGCCCCAGCCCAGGTAGTCGAAGCGGCCGAAGATGAAGAGGACGAGCCCGAGCCCGCCGAGGAGGCAGACAAGGCTCACGGCGCTCCAGACGTAGGCCTGGGTGCTCGGCTTGTTGCCCGCGAGGGGCTCGTAGGGGAAGTTGTTCGTGTAGGTGTAGTTCTGGCCGGGGCGCAGCGCCGTGCACGCCCACGAGGCCCAGGCGAAGTAGGCCGTGAGGGCTTTCGCCTCGGCAGGGTCCTTGATGTAGCCCGTGGGGAGGCCCGGGGCCCCGTCCTTCTTCGTGAAGTAGTCGGCCCACTCCTTCTGCTGGACCTGGTAACTCGCCACCTCGCCGGCCGTCAGCGCCAGGGTGTCGGACGCCGCATCGTAGCGGTTCTCCTTGAGGGAGCGCTTGACCGAGGCGGCGACGGCGCCCTGCTCATCGGGGCCGAGCTGGGCGAAGGGCTTGCCGTACTTCGCCTGGGCTTCGGTCTCCTGGGAGATCTCCGCGAGGCGGTGCAGGTACTCGGCGCTGTAATCGGGGCCGAGGTAGGCGCCGTGGCCCCACAGCGTGCCGTGCTCCATGAGGGCGTACTTGAGGAAGACCTCCTGGCCCGTGAGGACGTCGGCCTGCGTGAAAACCACCTCACCGCCGGGGCCCTTCCAGGCTCCGGCGATGGGAGGAGCGTTCTTGTAGGTCTGGACGGTCATGAAGGAGAGGATGGAGAACCCAACCACCATGACCAGGATGGCGGCCTGGCGCCACCAGGGGGAGAGCGGACCGTCGTGAGCGGGCTGGGATGCGGACATGGGTCACCTCGTGCTGTGAGCGGTCAGGGTCGCGTCAACCTACATGTGTCCGGGGCAGCCCGTGCACGCCGAGCCCGCCGCCATGCGCGCCGGGTCGGGGGGATAGGCCTCGATGAGCTGGTCGGCCAGCGCGTGGAATTTCTCGTGCTCGCCCGCGCCCATGACGCTCTGCTCGAACGCCTCGAAGTCCTCCGCCATGGCCTCGATCTCGGCGTGAGGGATGGCCTGCAGCGCCATGGGGTAGAGGATGTTGTCCTCCTTCATGATGTGCGCACGGAGGAGGGGAACGTAGGCCAGCGCGTGCTCCACGACGGCGTCTCGCTCCTCGCGAGAGAGGGGACCCTCGCCCTGGCCAATGGCCACGAGGGCGCCCACGTGCCCGCGGCCCTCCACGTGCTCGGCGAGCATGACAGCGACCGGGCCGTACTCCTTGGGGAAGCCGTAGGCGTTCATCTTGACGAAGAGGCGGTCCTCCTCCTTGCCGTGGTGGCACCTGTCCGCGAAGTTGCGGAAGAAGTCGCCGTACCCCTTCACGGTGGCGCGGTCGGCGTCGGCCTCGGCGCGCAGGTTCAGCGCGAAGGTCTCCAGAGAACCGAGCACTTGCTCGATGACGCGGTGCTCGTGCATGAGGGTGTCGATGGCCTTGTCCATGGTCTGCTCCTTATGGCTCGGGCCCACGCTGAGAGCTGTGGGCATCTGTCCGTTGAGAGGAAGGTTCATAACTCACTCTTTCTGCAAGAGAAGGTGGCCTCTTCGCTGATCCTCCGGCAACGGTGCCGGAATCACACAGCACCTTAGTGGATGAGTATATCCATTGATTGTCGTGATTGTCAAGCCTCCCCCCAGGAAGGTCGCTTCCCCTTCGTGTCAGAAGCTATTTGACCTTGAAAGCCTTGTAGAAATGCCAGGCTGTGATGGCGAAGAGGCCGCCGATGAAGGCGCCGACCATGTAGGAGCCCGCCAATGGGTAGCCGTGCGTGGTGAAGTTCGCGATCTGCTTGGTCCCCAGGAGGACGGGCATGAAGGGCTTCACGTGAACCGCCGCCTTGGGGTCAAGGAAGTGGCCGAAGGAGTAGAGCTTGTAGCCGAACCGCGCGAGCGAAAAGATCGAGATGTAGACCGAGATCGCGCAGAGGTCCACGAGGTCGCGGACGTCGCCGATGGTCCCCGCCCGGAGGCCCAGGAGCACGAGCGCGCCGAAGGCGAAGGGGATCCAGTCCAGGTCCGGGATCTGGCTCTCGTCGATCTTCTGCATGCCGATGTAGTGGTTCAGCTCGTTGATCTCGGTGATGTCGTGCCCCGAGTGGCCCCCGTCGAGCTTGTAGGCCCAGATGTCCATGGTGAGGCCGTTGGGGTACTGCGGGGCTTCCATACGGATGCGCCAGAGCGGCTGCGTGAAGCTGAGCCCCATGGGGAGGGCCAGGAGGATGACGGCGACGCGGGCCCATCCCCGGATGGGGAGGGAGAGTACCCCGTAGGCGCGGGTGAGCAAGGACGGCATGAGAGACCTCCAGCGGAGAGAAAGGCTAGACCAGATCCCCGCGACCGAAGCGGCGGAGCGCGAAGAACCACGCAGCAGTGCCCAGAAGAGCGGGCCAGATCACGCCGCAGGCGAAGAGCCAACCGAGGCCCAGCCGGTTTGCGAGGTAGAATCCCACCGGCCCCAGCGTGGAGAGCGAGGGCTCGGCCGAAGACAGCAGGGCGAGGCGCGCGGACTCGACGGGGTTCAGGCCCGCGATGAGAAAGACGGTCATGGGGTTCAGGCGCCAGCGGAGCATGAGGCCGATGAGCCCGAAGTCGAGCAGGGCGACCCCGGCCACCCAGAGCAGGAGGAGGACCATCATGGCCTTCGCCGGGTTGCGAACGAGCGTGGAGACCGTGAGGCCGAGTCCCACGAAGGCCCAGAGAAGGCCCGCCGAGATCGCCGCCGTCCTCCCCAGGAAGGTCCACGGGACGGGCGCGCCGAACAGGGCCCAGGCGGCACCCGATGCGAAGAGGAGCAGCGCGGCGAGAGGCAGAAGAAGCGCGGCGTAGCGCACCAGGCTCACGGACACGAAGTACTCGGTCCGCGACACGGGGTGGCTGAGGAGGAGCTCGAGGCTCCCGTCCTCGCGGGCACGGTTGACGACTTGGCCGCAGGCCGTGAGCGCCAGGAGCGGGAGGAGCAGGACGAGGGCGTGGCATACGGAGAGGAGGACGCGCCCCATCCCTGTGAAGCCGAGGATGGTGGACTCCCGCATCCCCACGAGCACGAAGAGCGACACGAGGATCGCGTAAAGGGTCGCGGCGAAGGCGAGCCAGCGCGAGCGCGCGAGGTCGGCGGCGTCGAGGCGGGCCAGGGCGAGGAGGTTCATCCGGCGCGCCATGCTCACCTCCCTCCGCCGTCCGCCTGGCGGGTCAGGCAGCGCGTGCGCGCGGCGGCCCACGGCATCGACCCCGGCGCCCCCGGCTCCACCGCGCCGATGTCGTAGGCCATCGGGGACGGCCCCGCCTCCACGAAGGCGACGCGATCCATGGGCAGCCAGCGGTCCTCCCTCAGGTGGTGGAAGTAGACCGCCTTGACCTGCGGCGAGTTCTTCGCGAGGTAGCTGGCCAGGCAGCCCACGTCGTCGAAGTCGAAGACGCGCCCGTCGGTGGTCTGGAGCTGGGCGGCGTAACCGTGCTCGCTCACGGCCATCTGGCACTCCGCGCAAGACTCCTTGTCCCAGACCACGGGCTGCGGGCCCGAGGGCGGACGCTGGGCGAGGTAGAGGAGCGCCGCGATGCCCGCGGCGACGGCGAGGACGAGGACGGGCCAGAGGACCCGGCCCGACGAGGCTTCAGCGGCCATGGGGAGCCTCCTGCGAGGAGCTTTCGGGATCGATGGACTCGAGGTCCCTCACCACGAGGTTCCCCAGGTCGCCGTTGAGCTGGGAGAGGGTGGCGCGGATCAGGGCCATCTTCCGCCCGTGGGGCACCACCTGCGCCCACGCGCCGCCCGCCCCGGGGCTGTAGCCCAGGTCCCTCAGCGCGCCGTCGCTCGAGGCCGTGCGGGCGTAGACCTCCACCATGCCGTAGGCGCGTCCGTCGAGGTACCGCTCCAGCGGGCCCTCGAAGGTCAGGCGGCCCGAGTCGAGGGCCACGACGTGGTTCACGAGGTGCCGCACCTCCTCGAGCCGATGGGAGCACAGGAGGAGCGTGGCGTCCTCGGCCACCTCGTCGAAGAGGTCGAAGAAGCGCTGGCGGGCGGCCGCATCGAGGCTGGCCGTGGGCTCGTCGAGGATGAGGAGCGAGGCGCGTGAGGCCAGCGCGATGGCGATGAGGAGCTTCTGCTTCATCCCGCCCGAGAGCGCCCTCACGGGCCGCCCAGAGACAGCCCCCAGGTCTAGGTCGAGCCGGGCGGCGACCTCGGCCACGCGCACTGAGGGGAGGCCGCGGATCTCGCTCACGGCCCGCACGATCTCGCCCACCGTCGCGGCGAGCTGAGGAGGCGCCTGGGGCACGTAGGCGAGCCTGTGCGCGAGGCGCGCGCGGTGCTCGAGGGGCGAGAGCCCGTCGAGGAGGACCTGCCCCTCGGGCACCTGCAGGCCCATCAGCACCCGCGTCAGGGTGGATTTGCCCGAGCCGTTGGGGCCCACGAGGGCCACCTTGCGGCCCTGCTCGAGGGTGAGCGACACGCGGTCGAGCGCGGTCATTTTCCCGAAGCGCTTGGTGACCTCCCGGAGCTCAACGCGCACGGGCCACCTCCGTCACCTGCGGGGCGCTCATGCGGGGCGCCCGGTCCACGAGGAGGGCCTTGGGCGCCAGTAGCGGGAAGATCTGGCTGAGCGCGTCGAGCAGCCCCATGGCCGGGGTGCCGCTGAAGAAGGCGAGTTCGGGGTGCGCCCCCACCGTCTCGGTGGAGAAGCTCCGCAGCTCGTGGGGGATGTCGCCCGTGCCGTCCCCGTCCATGTCGTATCCCCTGTACTCGTCGAAGAAGTTGCTGGCCCACTCCACGCGGGTGGCGTCGCCGCCGCCCTCCACCCTGACGTCCGTGCGGTTTTCCCCGAAGGTGTTGTCGGTGAATGCGTTCCGCGTCTCGCTGCTGTGGAAGGCCACGCCCGCCTCGCAGAAAGCGAAGGTGTTGCGCTCGAAGGTGTTCCGGTCGCCCTTCTGCAGCGGCGAAGTGTCGAGGTAGACGCCGTTCTGGTCCCGGATGAAGCGGTTGTTCACGACCCGGAGGTTCCCCGACTCCTTGACGCCCAGGCCCATGCCGCCCGTGGGGTCGGAGCGCGCCATGAGGTTGTCCTCGAGGGTCACGTTGCGGCAGTACATGACGAAGATGCCCACGAGGTTTCCCACGTAACGGTTGCCCCGTGCTACGTTGTCGGGGCTGTACATGAAGTGCGTGCCGTACCGCCCGTCCTCGGCCACGTTGTCCAGGACGCGGTTGTTCGGCGAGTACCAGACGACCATGTCCCGGCTGTGGCGGACGTGGTTTCCGACGATCTCCGAGTCCCGCGTCTCCCAGAACCGCACGGCGTCACCCCTCAGGCCGAGCTCGGCTTCGTCGGTACCGGTGATGTCGTTGTGGAGCACGTGGACGCGGTAGGATCGCTCGACGGCGATGCCGAACAGGGCGTGGGTGATGCGGAGACCCTCCACGGTGACGTCGTTGCACCGCACGAAGACCGCGGCGTCGAGCAGGTCGAAGCGCGTCCCGCTCCCCTCGATCGAGAACCCGCGAAGGGTCACGCGGTCCGACTCGACCCGGACGGTGGTGCCCGAGCCCGGGGAGCGGACGATGGCCTCGACGGGTCCCGTGAGGGTCAGCGGCTTGAGGATGGACACCGGCCCCGTATGAACGCCCGGTGCGAGGCGGAGCTCGCCGCCGGGAGGGCACGCGTCCACCGCGGCCTGCAGCCCGGACCCGGGTGGAACGAGCCGGGCGGAAGGCGAAGGCTCGGGCGCTTCGTGAGCCTGCGCGCGGGTCGCGTTCGAGGACGGGCGGACGTTCGAACAGCTTGCGAGGAGCACCAGCGCACCCAACGCTCCCGCCGCGGTGCGGAGGAGGGAAGGGCGGAGGCGGGGGCGCTCGGTCACGGGACCACTCCTCAGAGGATGCCGGAGGGCGCGCGCGGTCAACGCCCTCCGGCTTGGGGGGGCTACTTCTTGGGCTCCACGAGCAGGTACCCGGCCATCTCCAGGTGGAGCGCGGAACAGAACTCGGTGCAGTAGTACGGGAAGACGCCGGCACGGTCGGCGACGAACGTGACGTTGGATGTCTTGCCGGGCTCCATGCTCAGGTTGATGTTGTACTTGTCCACCGCGAACCCGTGGGTGGCGTCCTTGGCCTGCTCGATGCTGGTCACGTGGAGGTGCACCGTGTCCCCTTGCTTGACCTCGATGATGTCGGGGTTCAGGTGGCTGCGGACCTCGGTCATGTAGACGTGCACGTCGCTACCCTTGCGCTCGATGCGCGCCTTCGTCTCGGTATCGATGGACTCGGGGTCGACCTTGTCGGTGACGGGGTTGGTGCCCACGGGCGTGTACATCTCCTCCGCGTGGATCTTGTCGGCGGTGATCATCTGGGCGTAGTGGGGCTCTCCGAGGGGGATCGGCATGTCGTAGAGGACCTTGAGCTTCTCACCCGTGAGGTCCACGAGCTGAAAGTTCTGCGGCAGGAGGGGCCCCACGTCGCTGAAGCGGTCGATGGCCCACTTGTTCATGGCGATGAGGTACTTGCCCTTGGGGTGGGCCGTGTCGCCCTCGGCGGCGCAGAGGTGGCCGATGTTGTAGTGGACCGGCACCTTGTCGAGGAGCTTGAGGTCCTTCAGGCTCCACTTGGCCACCTTGGACTCGATGAAGATGCTCGTGTAGGCGTTCCCCTGGCCGTCGAACTGCGTGTGCAGGGGACCGAGCCCGATCTCCACCTGTCCGCGGATGGCGTCCTTGAAGGGCAGGATGGGCAGGCCGTAGGGATCGTGGCCCTCGAATTTCTTCTGGTCGATGAGCCCCTTGATCTTCTCGAAGGAGTAGACCGAGACGTGCGTGTCCAGCTTGCCCGAGACGCAGATGTCCTGGCCGTCGGGAGTCACGTCGCAGCCGTGCGGGCTCTTCGGCTCGGGAATGAGGTAGAGGAGGCCCTCGTCGATGGCCGTCTGGAGCGTGATGACCTTTATGCCCGAGATGGTCTTGGTCTTGCCGGCCTTCACCACCTCCGCGGCCTTCTTCCAGTTGAAGACGTGGAGGTAGTCCATGTCGTTCTGGGAGGCGCCCGACTCGAGGGCGGGCTTGCCCTGGAGAAGGCCGCCGTAGGACCTCTCGGTGTCGAAGGAGTTGCAGAACGCCCAGCCATCGCTCGCGAGCTTGCCGGCGTCGGCGATGTCCTGCATGTAGGGCGGGAGCTCGAACGCGAAGGACTCCTCCGGCACGATACGGCCCTTGGCCCGGTCGAACTTCCAGTAGATCTGCGCCGTGCGGTACTTGTCGTTGTAATCGGAGAGGGGAGCGTAGCCACCGCCCAGCGGGGCCGGGAGCTGGCCCGTCTCCACCACGTAGTCGGTGTTGGGCGTCACGAAGGTCCCGCCGTGGTCCGACTGGATGAGGTCGCTCGTCACGATCTGCTTGGTCACGAAGTCCTTGAGGTCCACCACCGCGATGCGCGCGTTGGCCTTGTCGTTGGCGAAGATGAACTGGCCGTCGTAGTCGGCGTTGGTCTCGCTCAGCGCCGGGTGGTGCATGTCGCCCCACGTGAGCATGTGGCCCTGGGGCGAGCCGGCTTTCAGGAGCGCCTTGGTGTCGTCGTCGAACCCGTAGCCCTGCCAGGGCTCGGGCGTGAAGACGCCGATGTATTTGAGGATGCGCATGCTCGGGACGCCGATGACGATGAGGTTGCCCCCGTGGCCGCCCGACGCGAAGAGGTAGTAATCGTCGTGCCGGCCGCTGGGCGTGTAGGTCTTGAGCGCGGCCTCCACGTCCGCCTCGCTCAGGTTGCGGGCCTTCATCAGGTCCGGCACGCTCGCCGACGCCGCAGCGCCGGTCCCACCGCCCTTAGAGCACGCGGCGAAGCCTCCGATCATGATGGACGCCGTGAGGAGAAGCAGCGCCAGCCTCGAGACTCCCGTTCTTGCGGTCATCCAGAACCTCCTCTTCCTGGCGCAGCGCGCCGTCATCCCCCTACTGCTTGTCCTCAAACGACCGGACCTTTTCGCGGAGCGCCGCGACCACGCCGGGCTTGCTCTGGAGCTCCGGGTTGGCGGCCATGTTGGGGCTCTTTCCGATGGCGGCGCCGCCGTACACGATGGCCTTCTCGATCTCCTCGTCGGTCGTGGCGACCTGCCACGCGCGGTCGTGGTAGTTCCTGGGCTTGGGGTTGAGGCCCGCCGCCGCAGGCCCCGCCCCATCACCGTTGACGCCATGGCACGAGGCGCACTTCTTGGCAAAGAGGGCGTCCGCCTCGGCGCGGTCCTGGGCGGAGATGGCGGGTGCGGCAGAGCCCTTGGAGCCGCAGGCGACGAACGCCAGGAGGCCGAGGGCCGAGACGGCGAGCAGGGACAGCTTCAGAACGGGCTTCATGGGGACCTCCAGAGAGAGTCGAATGGGCGAGGGGACGTTAGGGTGACACAGCAGGATGAGACGGAATGGTGGCTCGTCATAATACAAACGAGCAATGGATGCGTATATCCATAATGCCACGCAAAAGAAAGGACGCTCATAAACCTCCCTCTTTCAACGCCTTGAGCTCGCCGATGGTGGTCGCGCTCAGCATGGTCTTGTACGTGGACTGGATCTTCTCCCAGTGGTCGTGGAGCGGGCAGGGGTTCTGGGCGTCGCACTGCCGCATGCCGAAGATGCAGTCCTTGTCGCTCCGAACGCCGTCGAAAATCACTAGGACGTCGTAGATGGGCACGCCTTGGGCCTCTTCCCGGAGGAGGAAGCCGCCGCCCCAGCCCTTCTGGCTGAGGACGATTCCTCGCTTGCGGAGCTGGTTCATGATCTTGGAGAGGTAGTTCGAGGGGATCCCTGTTTCTGAGGCGATCTGCCCGCCCTGAATCCACTGACCCGGGTGGTCAGCGAGGTAGCTCAGGATTCTAAGTGCATATTTCCCAGTCTGTGAGACCACCGGCCCACCTCACGGCATGAATATATGCGCTGAGATTCGGATTGTCAATACCCCCACGCCGGGGGGGACGGGGATCAGGCGGGTGCCGAGCGGCCGAAGGCGTGGCAGATGGCCTCCACGGCCCAGGGATGGTAGGTCTTGCCCGAGAGGTCCCTGAGCTCCTCGATGACCTCAAACCGCTTCTTCGGTTTCTTGTACCGGCGGTTGGGGGTCACTGCGGCCTCGTAGACGTCGCACAGCGCGACCACCGCGCCCTCGAGGGAGGGGGGCCTGCCGGAGGGGTATCCCCGTCCGTCCATCGTCTCGTGGTGCTCGAGTACGATATCGGCAATTTCGTCCATGCCGGTCTCGGTGAGGATGTCGCGCCCCTGTGCCGAGTGCCTGCGCAGGAGCTCGAGCTCCTTCCGGTTGATGGGGGCAATCTTGTTCAGGAGGCTCCACGGGCTCCGGAGCTTGCCGATGTCGTGCACGAGCCCCGCCCGGAAGAGGCGGTCCTCGTCGAGACCGGCCCCGTGGGCTTTGTTGATGAGCTTGGCGAGCTTCCGGCTCAGGTTGGCGACGCTGCGCGAATGGGAACGGCCCGTGTACCAGTCCTTGTCCTCGAGGAGCGTGACCATGTCCCCGAGAAGGGGCGCCTCTCCCTTCACATCGCGCCTCGCATGGAGGCCCCTCAGGATGGCGAGGGCCTGATCGAGGACGAGCTGTTCCTCAGCGGGGTAGAGCGTCCGGAGCCCCTCGCGCAGGGCCTCTCGGATCCAGCTCTGGGCGCCGGCCCAGTCGCCCTGCTCGGCGTGTACCCTGGACATCAGGCGCCGGTGCGTCGGCCGGAGCGAGAAGCCGTACGGCCCGTCCCCGATGGCCTCCTCGGTGAGCGATTGGAGGTGGCGGGAGGCGCCCGCGAAGTCGCGATGCATGAGGGCGAGCTCGGTGCGGGGGATGGCGAGGTAGCGCGCGAAGCCGGCACTGGGGTACTCGCGCTCCACCTCCTCGATGAGCTTCTCCACCGCCAGGCCCCGCCTGTGACGCTCGGCCTCGCCCTCGAGGAGCCCCAGCTCCAGGTGGGTCTCCATGATGTTGAGCTTGCACTGGACGACGAGGTCGGCCTTCGACGCGAGCGACCACTCCTCCGTCTCTCCGGGATCGAGGCCGGACACCATCTTCAGGGTCTCGCGGTACAGCGCCTCGGCGCCCTCGTAGTCGCGCATGCAGTAGCGCGTCGAGGCCTCCGCGGAGATGAGGGTCGCGAGGGCGGCCGAGCTTCTGCCCCGGGAGACCCGGCGTCCCTCGGCGCAGAGCTCGAGCGCCTCGTCGTAGAGGTAGAAGTTCCTGCACGAGCCTACGGCTGCCGTGATGGCCCGGATCAGGCGCAGGACGCAGGGGGCGCCCTCGTCGGCGAGCACCGGAATCCACAGCGTCGTGGTGATGTAGCGGTCGATGTCGTCGCCCTTCCTCACGAACAGGCGCCAGAGGATCGCGAGCGCGTCGTCCCACTCTTCGATGGAGGGGCGCTTGTCGCGCGGGAGCGTGGCGATGAGCGAGAGGACCTGGTGGAACTCCTGGATGTGGTGGGCGTGCCACTCGAGGTCGGCCGTCGAGGCGCTCGGTAGTGGTGGTTTCTTAGAGAGCTCCGCCGTGAACCTCTTGATGGCGTGGAGCTCCGCCTGCCACATGGTTTCCCTCCCGACCCTTGAAACAATTGTACCACGAGTCGGCAGCCGCTGAGCGCCGCGGGGCGGTCACCAGGGCTTCATGCCTGGGAGGGGCTGGTCGGGAGGCTTCACCTGGTCCTGAAGCTCCTTGGGCGGCGGTAGCGGGAGCTGCTCGAGGACGTCCGGCGCCTTGGGCGGCGGGTTCGGGGGCTGCTTCTGCGGCGGGGGCTGAGGCGGCGGCTGCTGCCTCAGGATCCATTCGTAGAGGCGCTGGGCGTCTCGGTCCTCCGGGCTGTCCACGAGGAGGGTGCGCAGGGTCGAGAGCGCCCGATCGCGGTCGCCCGCGGCCTGGAAGGATTGGGCGAGGTTGTAGAGCGCCCGCTCCTTCACGAGGGGCGGCGCGCCCGGCAGGGCCAGGGTGAGCTCGTCGCGAGCCTCGGCGGCCCTGTCGAGCGCGAGGAGGCACGTGCCGACGTTGAAATGGAGAAGGGGTTTCAGGGCCGGGGAGGAGGTCTGCTGGAGCGCGCGCTGGTAGAGGGTCAGGGCCGTCTCAGGCTTGCCCGAGGCATAGGCGGTCCGGGCGGACTCGGCGAGCTGGGCCACCGATTGGGCGGGGGTGCTCTGAGAGGCGAACGCGCACAGGGAGAGAGCCAGGACCGCCGCGACGGCCGCGTCCTTGCCCTGTCCTTTGGAGACCGCGGCGAGACGGCGCCGGTCGGGGATGAGGAGAGCCAGCGCGAGGAGCGCCAGGGCCGGGCCCAGGAAGAGGGCGTACTGGTCCTGGCGCATGGCCTGGGACTTGGTGGCGTACTCCTTCCGCTTGAGCCGTCCCATCTCCTCCACCATCTGCGGCACCACGCTCCCGGCACCGGCGAGCTTCCAGTACCGGCCGTCGGTGATGGAGGCCATCTGGGACAGGAGCTTCTCGTCGAGGCGCGAGACCGCCTGGTTCCCGGTGGAGGGGTCGCTCATGGGCCGCCCGTCGGGGCCGGGCACGGGGCCGCCGGCCTCGGTGCCCACGCCCACGGCGAAGATGCGGATGCCCAGGCGCGCGGCGGTCCGGGCCGCGGCGACGGCGTCCTTGCCCTGGTCCTCGCCGTCGGTGACGAGGAGGATCACCTGATCCCGGTCGTGCGGCTGGGGGAAGAGCCGGGCTGCATCGGCCACGCCCTTGGCGATGTCGGTGCCGAGCGCCGGGATGAGGTCCGGGTCGGAGATGTCCAGGAGCATGCCGACGGCGGCGGAATCCTCCGTGAGCGGGGAGAGGACCACGGGGACGCCCGCGAAGGCGACGAGGCCCGTGCGGTTCCCCTCGGTGGCGGCCAGGAGGGAGCGGACCTCGAGCTTGGCGCGCTCGAGGCGGAACGGCGGCGCGTCGGTGACGCCCATGCTGCGGCTCGTGTCGAGGAGGACCACGACGTCGAGCCCCACGCGCTGGATGTTCTCGGCCACCTCGCCCCACTGCGGCCGGGCGAAAGCCACGGCGGTCAGCAGGAGGGCGCCCCAGAGGCAGGCGCGCCGCACCATGTCTGCCTCTGCGGAGGGCAGGAGGCTCAGCAGGCGCAGGTTCTGCACACCTCCCCAGCGCGCGGCCGCGCGGCGGGAGAGGACGTGGGCGACCAGGGCGAAGACCGCCAAGGCGATCAGGACGACGAAGGCGGCCGGGCCGAGCCGGTTGGCGAAGGGCGTCACGGCAGGGTCCTCCCGGGGCCGTGGCGCCAGAGGGAATCGGCCGCCAGGCTCAGGAGCGCGAGGGCGATGGGCCAGAGGAAGTAGTCCCGGTAGCGCACGTAGGCCGCCGAGCTGACCTTGCTGCGCTCGAGCCGGTCGATGGCGTCGAAGACGCGCTCCAGTCCCTTGGTGTCGCTCGCGTTGTAGTAGACGCCGTCGGTGGTCCGGGCGATCTCCTCGAGGGACGATTCGTTGAAGCCGATGTGGACGTACTGGTAGGTCCGGTTGCCGGAAGCGTCCAGGACGGGGTAGGGCACGACGCCCGTGCTCCCGATGCCCACCACGTCCACGCGGATCTTGTGCGGGGCCAGGAGCTGCGCGGCCTGGAGGGGTTCGAACTGGCCGCGGTTGTTCTCGCCGTCGGTGAGGAGGATGACCACCTTGCTCTTCTCGGGCGCCGTCAGGAGGCGCTTGCCCGCGGACACGAGCGCGTCCCCGATGGCGGTGCCGTCGATCTCCTGTCGGTTCACGGCCTTCACCTCGGAGACGATGCCCTGGAGGGTCTTGTGGTCGGAGGTGAGGGGGCACCGGAGGAAGGGCATGCCCGCGAAGGTGATGAGGCCGATCCGGTCGTCGGGCCGCCTGCGGACGAAGTCGCCGAGCACGGTGCGCGCCACGTCGATGCGGTTGTTGGGCTTGAAGTCCTCGGCCACCATCGAGCCCGAGATGTCCAGCACGAGCATGATCGCCACGCCCTCGGTGGTCACGTTGGTTCGGCTCGTCTTGGCGGCGGGCCGGGCGAGGGCGAAGACCATGGAGGCCAGGGCCACACCGAGCAGTGTCGTGGAGACCCACGGGAACCAGGCGTTCCGCCCGCTCAGCGCCTCCAGGAGCCCTGCGACGGGATAGGCGAGCGAACGCCTGCCGCCCCTCAGCCACCAGACTCTCAGGCCGATGGCGATGGGAAGCAGAAGGAGGGCGTAGAGCCAGGCGGGCTCCCTGAAGACGAAGGAGGTCATGCGGCGCCCTCCTCGCGGGAGGAGGCGGCGCGAGCCATGGCCAGGAAGCCGAGGATGCGCCGGCGCGCCGCGCGCTCCTCCTCGGGCTCCGGCTTATACCTCGCGAAGACGGCCCAATCGCACAGGGACAGGATCGCCATCACGTCGGTGGCCGAGCCCTCGGGGAGGTTCCCCAGCCGGTGGAGGCCGTGCCGCACCTCACCCGTGGTCCATTCGAGGAAGGGGAGCCCCGACTTGATCTCGAGGTAGTCTCGCACCCGCTGCGAGAGCGCGGCGTAGCGCGCCTGCGTCTCGAGGGGCGCGGTGAAGAGGCGCTCCACCTCCTCCTGGATCCACCGGTCGGGATCGGTCTCTCGGAGGCTCGGCTGGACCTTGGGTGCCGGGGGCGCGGCGCTCCTCCGACGCCACCATGCCGCGAGCGCGGCGCCCACAAGAAGCAGGAGCACCAAGGCGCCGACCGCGAGGCCCCATGGGAAGGGCCGGGGCAGGGGCATGGGCGAGGCGAGCGGCGGCTTGGGCTGGCCGCCAGGGGGCAGGAGCGCCGTGATGGCGAGGGGAGGGACCTTCAGCACGTAAGCGTCGGAGACGCCGCCCGCCCGGAGCGTCACGGGGAGGGGCGGCAGCGTAACGCTTCCGGTGATGAAGCACTGGACCTCGAACTGCAGGGCGAGGGTCCCCGGGAAAGAGGTGGGTGGGGTCTGCTTCACGGAGGCAATGCGGGCGTTCTCCCCCCAGTCGGCGCCCGGGACGAGGTCGCCCTCGAGGAAGTAGGCCGGCGTGCCCAGGGGCAGCGAGGCCTCGAGGGTGACCCTGCTCCCGATGTGGTAGACGCCCGGCGAGACGCGGACGCCGAGCTCCCTGGCGGCGTGGTCCGCCGCCGCGCACGGCAGCCAGAGCGCCGCGAGGAGGACAAGGGCTGCCATCAGCGCGCGCGCCAGGCGGGCTCTCACGCCACTCGCCTCCCGCCCCGGCTCCTGAAATAGTTCACCAGGGGTCCGAGCACGTCGCGGTCGGTCTCGAGGGAGACGGCGGGCACGCCCGCGCGCAGGAGGGACTGGAGGAGGAGCTGCTTCTGCCGCAGGCGCGTCTCGTGGAACCGTCTGCGGAGTTTCCCGTGCGAGGTGTCGGCCCAGCCGTGGCGCCCCGTCTCGGGGTCCACCCACTCCACCCACCCCGAGGGCGGCAGGTCGATCTCGGCGCGGTCCTCCACGAGCAGGGCCGTCACGTCGTGGCGGCGTGACATTACGGGGAGACCTTTCCCCAGCGGGGCTTGGAAGTCCGAGCAGAGGAAGACGGTGGCCTTGCGCGGCATGAGCCGGCTGATGGCGGCGAAGGCGTTGGGAAAGTCCGTGCCGCGTCCCTTCGGCTCGAAGAACATGACCTCGCGGATGAGGCGGAGCACGTGCTCCCGGCCCTTGCGAGGCGGGATGAAGAGCTCCACGCGGTCGGTGAAGAGGACCATCCCCACGCGGTCCTGGCTCCGCACGGCAGAGAATGCGAGTAGCGCCACCGCCTCGGCGAGGACCTCGCTCTTCAGGCGCCCTGCCGTCCCGAACCGGAGGGAGGCGCTCACGTCCACGGCGAAGAGGAGGGTCTGCTGGCGCTCCTCGTCGAACTGCTTCACGTGGAGCTCGCCCGTCCGCGAGGTGACGCGCCAGTCGATGGAGCGGTAGTCGTCGCCCGGCTGGTAGAGCCGGACGTCGTTGAACTCCATGCCGTGGCCCTTGAACGCGGAGTGGTACTGCCCCGCGAGGACGTCGTTAACGGCCTTGCGCGTGCGGATCTCGATGAGGCGGACCTTCTTGAGGATCTCCTGGATGTCTAGCATGGCAGGCAGTACGGGAGTAGGGGATTAGGTGAGTAGGGGAGTAGGAAAAGAGGTGCGAGGGACGGCGTGAGAAGCCTCGCGAGCAGATGCTGTGGATTCTCCATATCTTGTCCTACTCTCCTACTTCCCTACTGTCCTACTCACGGCCTCAAGGGACTTCGACCGCCTCGAAGATTCGGCCGAGGAGGCTCTCGGAGGTAACCGACTCGGCCTCGGCCTCGTAGGTCAGGATGAGCCTGTGGCGGAGGACGTCGAGGCCCACGGCCTTCACGTCCTCCGGCGTCACGTAGGCGCGCCCGCGGATGAACGCGTGGGCCTTGGCAGCGAGCGTGAGATACAGGGTCGCGCGCGGTGAGGCGCCGTAGCGGATGAAGCCCTCCGCGGAGACGCGGAACTTGGCCGGCGTGCGCGTGGCCTGGACGAGGCGAACCACGTAATCCTTGATGCGCGCGTCCACGTATAGCTGGTCCACGACGGTGCGTGCCCGGAGGATGTCCTCCGCGCCGAGGACACGGCTGACCTTGGGCGGCGTGCCCGTGGACATGCGGTCCACGATGCCGCGCTCCTCCTCGGGCGTGGGGTAGCCGATGACGATCTTCATGAGGAACCGGTCCACCTGGGCCTCGGGCAGGGGGTAGGTGCCCTCCTGCTCGATGGGGTTCTCGGTGGCGATCACAAAGAAAGGCTCGGGGAGCTGGAACGTCGTGCTCCCCAGCGTCACCTGCCGCTCCTCCATGGCCTCGAGGAGGGCCGACTGGACCTTGGCGGGCGCGCGGTTGATCTCGTCCGCCAGGAGGACCTGCGTGAAGATGGGGCCTTTCCGGGGCTCGAAGGAGGTCTCCTTGGGGTTGTAGACCAGGGTGCCCACGAGGTCCGAGGGGAGGAGGTCGGGGGTGAACTGGATGCGCTGGAAGGCGCACGTCGTGGCCGCCGCGAGGGTCTTGGCCGCGAGGGTCTTGGCGAGCCCCGGGACGCCCTCCACGAGGGCGTGCCCGCGAGCGAGGAGGCAGATGGTGAGGCGGTCGAGGAGGCCGCTCTGGCCCACGATGACGCGTCGCACCTCGTCCAGGAGGCGGGCCATGGAGGCGGCCTCCGAGTCGACCTTTCGTTGGAGTTCCTTGAGCTGAGCGTCCATGCGACCTCCGTGGCCCCGATTCTACGGGCCCCGCGCGAGGACGGTCAAGGCGAGCCCGCGCGGTCCTTGGAGACGGGGGCGTTTTCGGGTTAAACTAAGAGTTCGAGGAGGCTCCGTGGATCCGGAAACCCAGCTCCCCATGGCCCCGGGTCAGGAGCCCGTGCCCGACAAGGCGCCCCGCTACCACCTGCCCGTTTTCGAGGGCCCGCTGGACCTCCTGCTCTACCTCATCCAGAAGAACGAGCTCGAGATTACGGACATCCCCATCGCGCTCATCTGCAGGCAGTACGAGGAGCACCTCCAGCAGATGCGCGAGCTCGACCTCGACGTGGCGGCCGACTTCATCCTCATGGCGGCGTCGCTCATCCTGATCAAGAGCCGCATGCTCCTGCCGGCCCAGCCGCAGGAGGAGGGCGCCGCGGCGCTCGATGACCCGCGCCAGCCCCTCGTGGACCAGCTGCTCGCGTACCAGCGCTTCAAGGAGATCTCCCGATTCCTGCAGGACTGCGAGGCGGTCTCCACGGCGCAGTACACCCGGCAGGAGGCGAACTTCCCGGGCGGCTGGGACCCGGAGGCCATGGCGCTCGAGGTGGACCTCTACGATCTCCTGGACGCGCTTCAGCGAATCCTCAAGCGCGCCGCGGACCGGAAGGAGCGCCTCGTCTACGCCCCCGAGGTGAGCCTCGTCTCGTGCATGAACGCCGTCCTCGACCAGCTCGGCGTGCACGGTTCGCTCCTGTTCGAGGAGCTCTTCGGCGAAGCCGCTTCGCGGATCGAGATCGTCGTAACCTTCCTCGCGCTCCTCGAGCTCGTCAAGCAGAAGGTCGTTCTGCTCTTTCAGGAGGCCGCCTGCGGCCCCCTGCGCGTCGTCCTGGCTTCCTAGAATTCGGATTTGACTAATTTCCCGCAGGCAGGGTGAGGATGATGCGCCCGGCGTCGGGGGAGGTCTCCTCGGCGGCGAGGCGCCCGCCCATGACGGTGGCCAGGTAGCGCGCCGCCGCGAGCCCCGGCCCGCCTAGGCCCGCCTCCGTCTGTGCGGCGGAGGTCGCCTGGAACATCCCGTCCAGGAGCCTCGGCAGGGAGGGGTGCTCTTCCATAAGGACTTCGAGCTCGAGCACGAACTCCACCTCGGCGCCCCGGCGGGTCACGCCGGGGTGGACCTGGGTGCCCGGGCGGGCGAGCCGCAGGGAGTTGGTGACGAGGTTGCGCAGGGCGTAGGCCAGCGCGTTGCGCTCGGCGACCACCGTGTCGTCTCCCTCCACCTTGCAGGGACTGAAGGTGGCCAGGAGGTAGCCCGGCTTCCCGAACCCCTCCGCCGCGTCGGCCCAAGCCCGCGCCAAGCCCACCGCGGACGGCGGCGAGTGGATGCGACGCAGGAGCCTGGAGAAGTCGAGGAGCTGGTCCACCATGGCCGAGAGGGTGAGCACGTTCCGGTAGATGGTCTGGAGGGGCTTCTCCTGCTCGGGGTTGAGCGCGCCGTAGCGTCCCCGCATGAGTAGCTCGGCGAACCCCTGGATGACGACGGGGGGTGTCTTGAGGTCGTGCGAGAGGGAGAAGAGGAGGTCCTCCTGGAGGGTGAGGAAGTGCTCCAGGCGCTCCTGGGACCGGCCCGCCGCCGCGAGCGAGGCGGCCTGATGCCGGAGGAACGCCACCTCGTCGGTCACGTCGGAGAAGGTCACCGAGACGTGCTCGCCGTGGGGAGCGAGGTCGAAGCGGAGGTACCGCGGACCCTGGGCCGCGGGCAGCGCGGTCACAAAGGAGGTGGGGACGCCCAGCGCGGCCACGTGCTCGGGAAGCCAGCCCCAGTCGGCGCCGGGACCCAACGTGCCCCGGGCGCGCAGATCGCCCGCATCGGCGCCGGCGGGCACGGAGCAAAGCCTTCGCGCGGCGGCGTTGAGGCGAAGGATGCGTCCTTCACGGTCGAGCACGACGTGACCCACGTCCACCCAGTCGGCGGAGTCGGTGAGGCCCGGAGGGTCCGGAACGGAGGCTCCTCGCTGGTCCAATGTGCGCTCCTGTTACCTTAATCTTACACCGCCGGGACGCCGCCCGCCACCGACTGCGGCGAAACCCTTGACCCGTAAGGCAAAACAGAGCTATTTTTAAGCATTGGAGGTCCCCTTGAACTGGCGGCCCAAACGGCTCATCGAGGGTTTCGAGTACCTCGGAGGCATCACCCTGCTGGCGAAGGACACGGCCCAGGCCGTCTTCGCCGGGCGTTGGGACTGGGCCGACATCGTCTACCAGCTGGACCTCCTCGGCGTCCAGTCCTTCGTCATCGTGCTCATCACCGCGGTGTTCATCGGGATGGTGCTCGCCCTGCAGACCGCCTATGCCCTCGAGGCCTTCGGCGCCAAACTTTACGTGGGCGCGGTGGTCTCGCTGTCGGTGGTCCGCGAGCTGGCCCCCGTGCTCATCTCGCTCATGGTGGGCGGCCGCGTGGGCGCCGGCATCACGGCCGAGATCGGCTCCATGAAGGTCACCGAGCAGATCGACGCCCTGCGGGCCCTGGGCTCCAACCCCATCCGGAAGCTCATCCTGCCCAGGCTCGTGGCCTTCGTCTGCGCCCTGCCCGCGCTCGTCATGCTCGCCAACCTCCTGGGCATCTTCGGCGGCTACGTCATCTCCTCCCTCTCGCTGGGAATCTCGGGCCGCTTCTACACCACGCAGGTCTTCAAGCTCCTCAAGTTCGCCGACATTTTCTCGGGGCTGGGCAAGACCGTCTTCTTCGCCATCTTCATCACGCTCATCGGGTGCTACAACGGCATGAACTGCGAGGGGGGCGCCGACGGCGTGGGCCGCGCCACCACCAACACCGTGGTCATCTCGTCCATCGTCATCCTGATCTCCGACTTCTTCCTCACCAAACTCTTTCTGGCGCTCTGACATGGACCGATTCCTCGAGTACTCCGGCGTCCGCAAGTCCTTCGGCAGCAAGGTGGTCCTCGACGGCGTGGACCTCGTGGTGAAGAAGGGCGAGACGCTCGTCATCCTGGGCGGGTCGGGCACGGGCAAGTCGGTCCTCCTCAAGCTCACCATAGGCCTCATGCACGCCGACGGCGGGCGCATCGAGGTGGAGGGCCAGGAGGTCACCGACGCCACCGAGGCCCGGTGGATGGAGGTCCGAAAGAAGGTCTCCTACATGTTCCAGTGGGGCGCCCTCTTCGACTCCATGAGCGTCTACGACAACGTGGCCTTCCCTCTGCGCGAGCGGCGCCTGTGCGACGAGGACGAGGCGGAGGCAAGGGTCATGGAGAAGCTCGACCTCGTGGGCCTCGCGACGGCGCGGAACCTGTTCCCGTCAGACCTTTCGGGCGGCATGAGGAAGCGCGTCTCCCTCGCCCGCTCTATCGTGACCGAGCCCCTGTGCATCCTCTACGACGAGCCCACCTCGGGCCTCGACCCCGTGACCTCGGACACGATCAACCGGCTCATCCGCCGGATGCAGTCGGTCCTCGGCGTCACCTCGGTGGTCGTGACGCACGACATCCAGAGCATGTTCCGCGTGGCGGATCGCGCGGCCTTCCTCTACCAAGGTAGAATGGCCTTCGTCGGCACCCCGGCCGAGGCCAGGGAGGCCGAGCACCCCGTGCTGCGCGGCTTTATCGAAGGAAGGAACCCCGATGAACCCGAATCCTGAGTACCGCGCCCTGCGGATCGGCCTGCTCATGGCCGCCGCCCTCGTGGCCGCCGCGCTCTTCATCGTGGGGATCACGAGCCGCCAGAAGCTCTTCGAGCGAAAGGTGGACTACTACAGCTTCTTCCCCGACGCCGCGGGCCTGAAGGTCGGGAGCGGCGTTTGGTACCAGGGCGTGGAGGTGGGGTTCATCTCCGAGATCAGCTTCCCGAGGGACACGGACAATCAGAACGTGAAGGTCGTCTACCGCGTGAGCCAGGACCTCGTCCCCAGGATCCGCGCCGGCACGCGGGCCTCCCTGAAGAGCCTGGGCCTCCTGGGCGACAAGTTCCTCGCGCTCACGTCGAGCGCCAACAACATCGACCAGCCCATCATCCTCCCGGGCAACCAGATCCCCATCGACAAGACCCTCAACCTGGAGGCGTTGGGCCGGGGCGCCCAGGACGTGATCAACAATACGGTGGAGCTCTCGAAGAACCTCAACGTGCTCATCTCCGCCTTCAACACGGGACAGGGGGCCATCCCGCGGCTCCTCAACGACCCCGAGGTGGGCAGGACCACCATCGAGCAGCTCCAGCGCATCGGCGCGAGCATGGACAAGATCGCCACCACCATGGCGGGCGGCCACGGCTTCGCGGGCAAGCTCCTGGCGGACCCGGCCTACGGCGACAAGGCCGCGGCCGACCTGGCCGACGCCATCGCGCGGACCGATTCGCTGCTCAAGGACATCCAGGCCGGCAAGGGCGGGGCGGGGGCCTTCCTCAAGAGCGGCGGTGAGGGCGAACGCCTCGTGAACAACCTCTCGAGGACCGCCGACGCGCTGGCCAAGGTGGCCGACGGTCTGGAGAAGCCCAACACCTTCGCGCACAAGGTCCTCATGGACGAGGCCTACGGCGAGCACCTCGCCTCCAACCTGCTCTCCATGAGCGATTCCATGGCGTCGATCCTCAAGAAGATCGACCACGGCGACGGCACCGTGGGCGCGCTCATCAACGACCGGTCGGTCTACGATTCGCTCGCCGTGGTCGCCGAGAGCCTGCGCAAGAACAGTCTCGTGAACTGGTACATCAAGCACAAGGCGGAGAAGACCGCCGAGGCCGCCAGGAAGGCCGAGGAAGGGAAGCCCGCCTCATGAGGGTCCTCGTCACAGGCGCCGCGGGCTTCATCGGCTCGCACCTCTGCGACGCGCTCCTCGAGGAGGGGTGCGACGTCACGGGTGTGGACAACTTCGACGACTACTACCCCCGCGCCACCAAGGAGCGCAACCTCACGGGCGCTCTCGAGAAGCCCCGCTTCCAGTTCCTCGAGATGGACCTGAGGGATGCCGGCGCCACGGCGGCGCTCCTCGCCCAGGGGTGGGACAGGGTCGTCCACCTCGCGGGGCGCGGGGGGGTCCGGCGCTCCATCGCCGAGCCCGCCGCCTACGTCGAGCTCAACTATGTCGCCACGCTCAACGTGCTCGAGGGCATGAGGCAGGCGGGCGTGGACCGGCTCGTGTTCGCCTCCACCTCGAGCGTCTACGGCAACAGCGAGCGGCTTCCCTTCCGGGAGGACGACCCCACCAGCGAGCCCGTGTCGCCTTACTCGGCGACCAAGAAGGCGTGCGAGGTGCTCTGCCACGTGTACCACCACCTCCACGGCATCCACACGCACGCCCTGCGATTCTTCACCGTCTACGGGCCCCGCCAGCGGCCCGACATGGCGATCCACAAGTTCGTGAAGGCCATCTCCCAGCGCCTGCCCATCGAGCGCTTCGGCGACGGCTCCACCCACCGCGACTACACCTACGTGGACGACATCGTGGCGGCGGTGGCGCGCTCGGTGGAGCGCGTGGAGGGCTACGAGATCATCAACATCGGAGGGTCGGCGACGACCTCCCTTGCCCAGCTCATCGAAAACATCGAGCGCCTCCTGGGGGAGGAGGCGCGGATCGTCGAGAAGCCCATGCCTCCGGGCGACGTGACTCGCACCTGGGCCGATACCACCAAGGCGTCGCGTCTCCTGGACTTCCAACCGAGGGTGGGCCTCGACGAGGGCCTCAAGCGGTTCATCGACTGGTATCGGAAGGAGCAGCTCCCATGAAGGTTTCGGTCATAGGAACCGGGTACGTCGGCCTGGTGACGGGCGCCTGCCTGGCCAACCTCGGCCTCGATGTCATCTGCGCGGACGTAGACGAGAGCAAGATCAAGGTCCTCCTCGGCGGGGGCATGCCGATCTACGAACCGGGCCTCGAGGAAGTGGTGCGGACCAACGTCCACCACGGCCGCCTCGGCTTCACCACCGACGTGGGCGCGGCGGTTCGCAGCGGCGAGGTCATCTTCCTCGCGGTGGGGACGCCGCCGCTGCCCGACGGCAGCGCGGACATGCGCTACATCTTCGACGCCGTGCGCATCATCTCCGAGAACCACAAGGGGTACCAGGTCGTCGTGACGAAGAGCACGGTTCCCGTCGGGACGGGGGCGAAGATCGAGGCGATCCTCAGCGAGAAGCACCCGCGCGGCACCTTCGCCGTGGTCTCGAACCCCGAGTTCCTCCGCGAGGGCTCGGCGGTGGGCGACTTCACGAACCCGGACCGCATCGTGGTCGGCTGCGACGATCCCAAGGGCCTGGAGATCATGAAGCGCATGTACAAGCCCCAGACCGACAACAACGTGCGCCTCCTCATCACCAACCGCGTGAGCGCCGAGCTCATCAAGTACGCGAGCAACGGGTTTCTCTCCGTGAAGATCTCCTTCATCAACGAGGTCTCGCGCCTCTGCGAAGAGGTGGGCGCCGACGTCATGGACGTGGCGCGCGGCATGGGCAGCGACAGCCGCA
>JBBIUU010000018.1:0-39966 GCA_037440125.1 Acidobacteriota bacterium | reverse complement strand
TTGGTCATGAGGAGGCCGGGGGTGACGGTCGGGTTCTTGCACCCGCAGATGACGAGGCTCTGCTCGACGAAGCCGCCGAAGCGGTGGTCGATGGCCGGGTGGGGCTCGGGGAAACGGGTGATCCTCAGTGTGGCCCCCTTGTCCTGTACGTCGACGACCTCGATCTCGGAGGGGCGGTAGAGCATGGCCATCGCGGTGGCGCCCTTCTTGAGGATGGTCTGGGGCGATCCGACGATGACGAAGATCCTGTAGATGCCCCCGAGGGCCTCCTGCGCGCTGAAGCGGCCCGCCTCCCAGGCGCCCTTCATGTCGCCTCCGTAGAAGAGCTCGCACATGCTGGCGGTGGGCTCGGCCAGGCAGGGGATGAGGGGGTACCAGAGGCTGGACATGATGGGGTTGGAGTAGACCTCGGAGGCCTGCGGGCCTAGCTTGGCGAGCCAGCGCTTGACGGCGTCCTCGCCGAACCGCTTCTGGATGAACTTGGGGAGCGACTGGAGCACCGAGCCCTTGACCTCCATCGGGCGCCTCCTTCTCCGAGAATGCCAAGCACCGTCTCAACCCTCCACCAGTGTCGGGTATTCCAAGCTTCGACGCCAGGGATTGTCTGGGCCGCCGGGGCGCCCGCAGAGAACCGTGCGGGGCGATTGCCTCGCGCGGGCCGGCGTGCGAGATTGGGTCCGGCGTAATGCTTGAGCCGAAGCCTGTCCGCTCTAGTGGAGATCCGTTGGAGGAGGCGAGATCGTGCTCTTCATCTTCCTGGGCCTGGTGTTCTGCCTCCTGCTCGTCCTCTGCGAGCGGGCGGGATTCTCCGCGGGCATCCGGGCGGCCAAGCCCCTGGCATCCGCCACGTTCGTGGGGGCGGCGCTCGGGTGGGGCGCGCTTTCGTCGGGCTACGGGCGCCTGATCCTCCTGGCGCTCGTTCTCTCCTGGATCGGCGACGTGCTGCTCATCTCCAAGCGCCGGCCCCTCTTCCTCGCGGGTCTGCTCTCTTTCCTTACCGCGCACCTCGTCTACGCGCTCGCGTTCTTCTCGCAGGGATTTCACGCGGTGGCCTTCGGCGTCGCGATGCTGCCGCTGGCGGCGGCGGCCTTCCTGATGGTCCGGTGGCTCGGTCCTCACCTTTCGGGGCCCTTCCGGTTCGCGGTCCCGATCTACGTCCTGGCGATCGGAGTCATGGTCGCATCGGCCGTCTCGGCGGCTGCGGCCACCTCCAACATCGCGGGCGCGGCGGGTGCCGTGCTGTTCGCGCTCTCGGACATCACGGTTGCGAGGGACCGGTTCGTCGCGGCGAGCTGGCGCAACCGGGCCGTCGGCCTCCCGCTCTACTACGCGGCCCAGTTCCTCCTCGCCAGCACGGTGGCGGGATGAGGGCTCGGCCGGTCGGCAGGTCGAGGGCGCTACGATACAATGCTGCCGCGGAGTTTTGTCAGGGAAGGTGGGACGTCGCACGGCGGTCCGAGCCCCTGCCGGGCGGGCGGCCCGTCACGGCTCTCGGGGGGAGACGATGAGCAAGATCATGCGGGCTTTCGAGGCCATGTGGTCCGAGACGTGGGGCCTGCCGATCATGCTCGGCCTCCTGACGGTGCTCATCTTCATCCTCAGCCCCCTCGCGCCGCAGGGCATGGGCAGCCCGGCGCTCGCCACGGTCTACTCGCTGTTGCTCCTCTCGGGCGTCGCGACCCTGGGGGGAACCAGGCCGTTCCGGGGGAAGGTGGCGGCCACACTCGCCATCGGCTGGGTCGTCGTCGAGATCCTGCTCATCGCGCGGCCGACCTTCACGACGCTCATCTCGGAGGCCGTCGTCGCCATCCTGGCGCTCTATTTCCTCCAGTTTGCGATCCTGGCACAGGTGTTCCGGGGCGGGCAGCTCAACGCCCACCGCATCGAGGGCGCGGTCGCCGCCTACCTCCTCATCGGGCTCGGGTGGGCCTGGGCCTACCGGCTGCTGCTCCTCATCCAACCGGCGGCCTTCGCGCCCTCGGCCTCGCCGGCCACCGGGCAGGACCTGAACGTGGGAACGAACCTGATCTACTTCAGCTTCACCACGCTCACGACGGTGGGGTACGGGGACATCGTGCCGGTGGGCCCCTTCGCCAGGAGCCTCGCCAACTTCGAGTCGGTCATAGGCCAGCTCTACCCGGCGATCCTCATCGGGCGCCTCGTGTCGCTGAAGATCGGCGAACAGCCGCTCGTCAAGCCCTAGCGGAAGAACCACCGGCAGCTGTCGCCCATGGGATGCGGGGGAGGGCCCGCCGCGTCAGCCGCGAAGTGCGACAATGGTCCAGGGGGGACACCATGAACATCACACGTGCGTTCGGAATGACGCTCGCAGCGATGGCGTGCGGCGCCGTCTTCGCCCAGATGGAGCGCTTCGACAAGCTCGCCACCCTGCCCTTCGAGGAGGGGCGCCCCACCCCGAGAGGGACTGGTCGCCCCGGGAGCTCGTGAACCTGACGCGCCCCTTCCGCCTGATGTGGACGCCGGGAAGCCAGTACGACTACAGCAATACGAACACGATTCTCCTCGGCATGGTGGTGGAGCAGGTGATGGGGCGCCCCATCGCGGACATTTACCAGGAGTGGCTCTTCGGGCCCCTCCAGATGGGCCGGACCTCGTACCCGAACAACTGCGACATCCCCGATCCGCACCCCACGCCGTACTTCGTCGACCGCGTCACCGGCGTGTCGGAGGAGTGCTTCGTCGTGAACCTCTCCACCTTAGGGTCCTCGGGCGGCATGGTCACCACGCTCGAGGATTTCCGCAAGTGGGGAAAGGCCCTCGGCGATGGGCACTTCGTCGGCCGCCGCCTCCACAAGCTGCGGATGGCGCACGCCCGCCCCGCCACGAGCGGGCCCGAGTACGACCGCTAAGGGCTCGGCATGGGCGAGCTGAAGGGCTGGTGGGGCCACACGGGCGAGGGGCTCGACTACCAGGCGTGCACCTTCCACGACCCGCGGACGGGCGGCGTCATCTGCGTCCTGCTGAATTCTTCGCAGACCGGCGCCAACGCCGCGGTGGAGGTCTTCAAGGCCCTCGCGGAGGTGGTGCACCCGCCCACCGCTCGGGTGGGGCCCTGATGCACGCAGTGGCCCAAGTCGTCACCTTTCCCTCCGCCCCCGCATCTTGGGGGATGATAGAGTTTCCTTCGCTGGGGGGAGCGGTTGGGCGAGCGACCGAAACTGCGTTTTGACCGGAACGAATGGGCGGGGTCCTTCGGGGATATCGGGACCGATCTGCCCCTCCTCATCGGCATGGCCCTCGCTGCCAAGCTCGACGGCGCGAGCGTCCTCGTCGTCTTCGGGGCCTTCCAGATCTTTTCCGCGCTCGTGTACCGGATGCCCATGCCGGTGCAGCCGCTCAAGGCCATGGCGGCCCTCGTCATCGCCCAGCAGATCCCGGGGAACATCCTCTTCGGCGGCGGGCTCGCCATCGGCGTCTGCATGCTCCTCCTCACCGCCACGGGGCTCATCGACTGGCTGGCTCGGGTCATCCCCGGCGTGGTCGTGAGGGGCATCCAGCTGGGCCTCGGGCTCCAGCTCGCCTCGCTCGCGCTCAAGGATTACGTGAGGGCCGAGGGGTGGGCGGGCTACGGCCTGGCGGCGGCCTCCTTCCTCATCGGCATCCTCTTTCTCGGGAACCGGAAGCTCCCGGCGGCGCTCCTCATCGTGCCCCTCGGCGTCGGGTACGCCCTGGCCTTCAAGGGCCTCGCGGCCGAGCTCCAGGGAGCCTTCGGCCTCCACCTGTCCGCGCCTCACGTCCCGGCGCTCGCGGACCTCCTGACGGGCTTCCTCGTCCTCGCCCTGCCGCAGATCCCGCTCTCCCTGGGGAACTCCGTCCTCGCCACGCAGAAGCTCGCGGGGGACCTCTTCCCCGACCGCCCCGTGACCGTGCGGAAGATCGGTTTTACCTACTCGCTGATGAACCTCGTCGCGCCCTTCTTCAGCGGCGTCCCCACCTGCCACGGGTGCGGCGGCCTCGCCGGACATTACGCCTTCGGCGCGAGGACGGGCGGCTCGGTGGTCCTCTACGGGCTCTTCCTCATGGGGGCCGGGCTCTTCTTCGGCGGCGGGTTCGAGTCGGTGGTGCACCTCTTCCCGCTCCCGGTGCTCGGCATCCTGCTGCTCTTCGAAGCCGTGGCGCTCATGCTCCTCGCGCGCGACGTGGCCTCGGAGCGCGCGGACTTCGCCATCGCGCTCCTCGTGGCGCTCTCCGCGGCGTTCCTGCCCTACGGCTATCTCGTGGGGCTCCTCGTGGGGACGCTTCTCTACTACGCCCTCAGGCACCGGATGGAGAAGATCGGCGCCTAGCCCTGTCGCCGGCCACCTGTCCCTCGCGGCGTGCCGGAGACGCGTTCCCGCGTGACAAAACAAAAGGGCGGGGGTCGTCCCCCCGCCCTCGTGTCGTCCGCGATCTCGCGGGGCGCGCGTTACATCATGCTGCCGATGATCTGGACCGCGCTGCACTGTACGGACCCGTCGCCGCGGGTCACGCCTGTCACCTTCACGTGCATGCCGGTCTTGAGGGCACTCGAACCCATCATCTGACCCTTGCGGGTGATCTGGGTGGAGGAGTCGATGAGGCACTGCTTGGTCCCACCCGAGGTGGACATGGTGAAGCCGGTCACGTTGTTCGACATGTCGTGGGTGACGCTCTGGATGTTGCCGCCGCCCATCATGTCGCTGCCCATGATGTGGACGAAGGCGGAGGAGAAGAGGCCGTTCTCTACGACGCCGCCGACGGCCACGGTGGACCCGACCTGGATGAAGGAGGAGTCGCTGCCGCCCATCATCCCGCCGCCGCCGCCCATGCCACCGCCGCCCATCATGCCGCCACCCATCATCCCGCCGCTCATGTTTCCGCCCATGCCCATGCCCATGTTGCCCGTGCCCATATAGTCGAAGGTGGTCTGGGAGACGTGGATGGCGTAGGCGCCGTCGATGACCAGGCTCTGGAGCTTGTTCTGGCCGTCGCGCTGGAGGGCGGTCACCTGGCCCTGGACCATGAAGAGGACGCCGCGGTAGACGCTCGTGGCCACGATGGCGCCGTTCTCGGTCTCGGTGAAGAGGCTCGCCGTGTCGCCCACCTGGAAATCAGTCCAAGCGAGTTTCTGGAGGTTGCCGGAGCCGTCCGCGCCGACGAACACGGTGCTCGAGTCCACGGCCGCCTGGACGCCGTTGACGGTCACCGAGGAGGCCGAGACCTGCGTCAGGTCGCCCGTCGAGTAGGCGTGCCCGTTCGTCATGGGGTTTTGGGCACCCGCCGAGAGCCCGACCAGGGAAAGGGCCGCCAGGAAGAAGATCGAGCGGACCGCCAACTTCACCGACTTCGCCATCTGCATCTGAACCTCCAGAAATCTCAATTCCGAGCCTGAAAGTATCCTGTTTCCAATTCCCAAAACGGTGCCCCTTCGCGGAATATTCTCCTAGGAGCGCCACAATGACCCACCCGTTGAACACTATTCTTCGCTTTTCAGCGCCCCGGCCCCGACTTGATGCCAGAGGAGCATCTTTCTTACAAGAACGGTGCCAAGCGCGCCTATGGAAGAAGGGCCCTCGCGATCGCTCCACCCTCGCCTCCGGGCAAGGATATTGCTTAGATGTCCGAGAATAGGAACGGGTGCCCGGCTGTTCCCACGGATTCGGGACGAGGCCCTCACGGGAGAATTGGCTGATGCGTCGTCGGACTGCTCGAGATACCCCCAAGGCAGAAATCGTTGCCCGTTACACTCTGTGGCTTTCCGTCGTGCTCCTCGCGTCCGCGCTGATCCCCTATGGGGCGTGGGCGTCGGGGCCCGGCATCACGATCCAGGGCCGGACGCTCTCCGACGCATGCACCGCGGGCGGGACGGGGAACGGTGACGGCGCGCTCGACCCGGGCGAGACGGTCGCGATGGCCGTCACCGCACTCAACGGCTACGCCGCCACTGCCGCACACGTCGTGGGTACGCTCACCTCGACGACGCCTGGCGTGACCGTGACGACCTCGACCGCGTCCTTCGGCGACCTCGCCGCGGGCGGCACCGGCTCGGGGGACCGCCCGTTCTGGATCGTCCTGTCCCAGTCTCTCGCCTGCGGGGCGACGCTGGACTTCCAGCTCACGTTCGAATCTTCTCAGGGCAATTCGAGCCAGGGCTTGTCGCTCCTGGTCGGGCAGGCGACATCGGGGACGACCACGACGGTGCTCTCGGAGACCTTCGAATCGTGGCCCCCGCCCGGCTGGGACCTCGTGCCCGACCCCCAGACCGGTGGGGTCTGGAACTCCTCCTCTCATCCCGCCGGCTGCATCTCGGGGTCCTCCTACCCGTACGCGAACAACACCGGCGGCACGGGGCTCTTCGCCGACGCCAACAGCGACTGCTTCGGCGACGCCATGGACTCGGCTATGGTCACGCCCGCCTTCAGCCTGGCGTCCCCCTCGTACGTCTCGGCGCAGCTCCAGTTCAAGTCGGATTTCTTCTGCCTGAACAACGTGGACGACGCGTGGGTGGACGTCACCACCGACGACGGGGCCGTCTGGACCAACCTCCTGTACTTCGACCACCAGAGCGCCAGGGGACCGAGCACGAGAACCATCGACCTCACACCGTACTTGGGGCAACCCAACGTCAGGCTGAGCTTCGAGTACGAGTCGGCCGGATGGGACTGGTACTGGCAGGTGGACGACGTCACCGTGACGGCCGTCCAGAGCGGCGGGTGCGCCACCAACGTCTGCGCATCCGCCCCCTGCACGCTCACCTGCGCGGCCACCGTCCCGGGAACGGCGCTCACGGGCTCACCCGTGCCCTTCGCAGCGACCTCCACGCCCACCGGAGGATGTGTGGGGTCGCCGTCCTACTCGTGGGCCTTCGGGGACGGACAGTCTTCGACGGCCCAGAACCCCTCGCACACCTATGCTTCAACCGGTTCGTTCACGTGGAGCGTCGCCACGAGCATCGGCGGGGCCTCGGCCTGCGCGCACTCGGGCACGATCCTCGTGGGGTCGCCCACTGCGCTCACCGTCAACGCCTCCGCAACGCCGGCTTCGGGGATCGTGCCCCTGCCCGTAGCCTTCGGCGCGACGGTGGCCGGGGGGACCGCGCCCTACACCTACGCCTGGGTTTTCGGCGACGGTGCGGTCGCTTCGGGCGCCAATCCGTCGCACACCTACTCTTCGGCGGGATCCTTCACCGCCACGGTCACCGTCACCGATTCGGCCTCCCACGTCGCAACGGCCTCGGTGACCATCACGGCGTTCGACCCGTTGGCCGTCTCGTGCTCCGCAAGCCCCTCATCGGGGCCTCCGCCGCTGAACGTCGGCCTGTCAGCCTCGGTGAGCGGCGGTCTACCGCCCTACACCTTCGACTGGAACTTCGGAGACGGGTCGGCCCACGGCTCGTCGGCAGGCGCTTCGCACCAGTACCTTCACGGCGGAACCTACACCGCTACGCTGACCGTTTCGGACACCGTGGGGAACTCCGCGACCTGTTCGACCACCGTCGTCGCGAGCGTCCCGCCGCCGGTCGTGGCGTCGGTCCGGAAGGTCGCCCCGCCGTTCACCCTGGTGGTGACCGGGAGCAACCTTCAGAGCGGGATTTCCGTGAAGGTCAACAGCTCGGCGTGGTCCGGAGTGATTTGGAAGAGCACGGGCAAGATCAAAGTCACTGGCGGCGCGTCGCTCAAAGCCGCGGTGCCCAAGGGGGCCACGACGCTGCTGACCTTCGTCAACCCAGACGGCGGCGAGGCGAGCACCACCTTCACCCGGTGAGGCGGCTCAACCCGCTTCCGGTGCAAGCACCCGCACCGGATCGCCGGGCCGAACCTCTCCGCCCCTGAGGACCCTGGCGAAGACGCCCTCCCGCGGCATGACGCAGTCTCCCGCCTGCTGGTAGATGGCGCAGCGCGTGTGGCACTCCTTGCCGATCTGCGTCACCTCGAGCTCCGCGTCGCCCACGAGCACGCGGTCGCCGATCCGGAGCGCGGGCACGTCGATGCCCAGCGTCGTGAGGTTCTCCGCGAAATCCCCCGCGGCCACCGAGAGCCCCTTGGCCCGCATCTTGTCGATGCTCTCCTGCGCGAGCAGGCTCACCTGGCGGTGCCACTCGCCGGCGTGGGCGTCGCCCTCGAGGCCCCACGCCGGGACGAGGCGGGCGGCCTCCGCGTTCGATTTCCTCACGCCCTTGGCGGCACTGAGCGAGACGGCGAGGAGCTTACCTTCGGATCGGACCGGGGGGTTCGTCGGGATCATGGGTCCCACCTCAAGAGCTGGACCTGCACGCGTTCGCCGGCCTCCAGGCGCGAGGCCTCTTTCGGAAAATGGATGAGAGCGTGGGCCCGGGCGAGCCCGGTGAGCATGTGGGAGTCCCTCTGCGAAAGGGGTTCGACCGCGAGGCCCTCGGGGCCCTGGCACAAGACCCCGCGCACCCATTCCAGGCGCCCGGGCGCCTTCTCGAGCGGCGCGAGGAGCCTCGCCTCGAGCTCGAGGGGCGCCTCCGCCGCGCGACCTGCCGTGGCGAGCAGGGCCGGCCGCACGAGGCGCTCGAAGGAGAGGAGCGCTCCGACGGGGTTGCCCGGGAGTCCGAAGAAGAGGGCCCGGTGTCCTTCCCGCTCCCACACCCCGAAGTAGTTGGGCTTGCCCGGCTTGATGGCGACCTTCCAGAATCGCCGGCATCCGCCGAGCGACTCGAAGACCGAGGGGACGTGGTCGAAGTCGCCGGCGGAGACGCCGCCCGACGTGATCACGGCGTCCGCGTCCCCCACCGCCCCTTCGAGCCACGAGGCGATGGCGGCCCGGTCGTCGGCGAGGCGGTCGACCGCCACCTCCAGATTCCCGATGGCCCGCAACGCCGCCTCGAGCCCGGCGCCGTTGGCGTCGTAGATCTGGCCCGGGGAGAGCGGCTCTCCCGGAACCACCACCTCGGACCCGGTCACGAGGATGCGGACGCGGGGCCTCCGGTGGACCGTGACGCGCCCCTTGCCCAGTGAAGCCAGGAGGGCCACGACGGGCGGAGTCACCCGAGTGCCGGCGGGGAGGAGCGCGTCCCCGGCACGGTACTCTCCCCCGCGTCGGCGGATGTTCTCGCCGGCGTGCGCCGCGCCGCGGAACTCGGCCCAGCCCTCGCCCTCGAGGACCTCCTCGCGCATGACGCACGCCTCGGTGCCCTCGGGGACGGGGGCCCCCGTCATGATTCGCACCGCGGTGCCCGGAGCGAGACCTGACTCCATCACGCTCCCCGCGGCGAGGATCTCCGCCACGGGAAGGCGCACGGGGGACGAGGGCGTGGCGTGGGCCAGGTCCGCCAGCCTCACCGCGTACCCGTCCACCGAGGAGTTGTCGAAGCGGGGCCCGTCGGCCTCGGCCAACAGGGGTTCGGAGAGGCGGCGGCCGAGGGCTGAGGCGAGAGGGACCGCCTCGGGCCCGAGGGGGCGGACCTCCTTGAGAACGGCCGCGAGCGCCTCGTCGAAAGTGATCATGGCGCGCCGCCCCCGCGGTGCCGGTCCGTCTCGGGGTGCCCGCCGCCCACCATCATGCTGAGGGCGTGGAGGAGCGCGGGCAGCGCCGCGGCGAGGCCTTCGGAGGCCGCCGCCGGCGAGCCGGGAAGGTTGACGATGAGGGTGCGCCCGCGCGTCCCCGCCAGCCCGCGGCTCAGCATGGCGTGGGGCGTGGACTCGGCGCCGTGCGCCCTGAGGGCCTCCGCGATGCCAGGCAGCTGTCGGTCGAGCACTTCGGCCGTCGCCTCGGGGGTGCAGTCCCGCCGCCCGATACCCGTGCCCCCCGTGGTGAGGACGAGGTCGAGCCTCCTCTCGTCCGCGTACGACTTGAGCGCGGAGGCGATGGCCACGGGCTCGTCGGGCAGGACGGCGTAGTCCTCCACGCTCAGCCCCGCGCCGCGGAGGCGCTCCACGAGGAGCTTGCCCGAGAGGTCGCCCTTCTCCCCCGCCGAGGCCGAGTCCGAGAGGACGAGGACGGCGGCCCGCGGCGGCGAGTTGAAGGCGGTGCGGAAGTCCGACTTGCCGCCCCGCTTCTCCAAGAGCCTCACGCCGCCGATGACCATGGCCTCGTCGAACATCTTGAGCATGTCGTAGAGCGTGAGCGCCGCGGCGGTGACGGCCGCGAGGGCCTCCATCTCCACGCCCGTCTTGTAGGTGGCGGTCACGGTGGCCACGACGCGCACCGTCGTCTCCCCCAACTCGTAGGTCACGCCGACGAAATCGATGGGCAGGGGGTGGCAGAAGGGTATGAGGCGCGGGGTCTCCTTGGCGGCCTGCACGGCGGCCACGCGGGCCACCTCCAGAGCGTCGCCCTTGGGGACGTCGCGGCGGCGGACGCGGTCGACGGTCTCCGCGGAGGCCGTGAGCGTGGCCTCGGCGATCGCGGTGCGCCGGGTCTTGGTCTTGTGGGAGACGTCGAGCACGGTCAGCCTCCTATGACGTTCATGGCTTGGTCCTGCCGCGCGCAGAGCTCCTCCGCGGCGGGGTGCGCCTCGGGTTTCGACGCAAGCGCTTCGAGGACGAGCATCGCGAGGGCGCCGTCGTCGGCGCCCTCCCTGAGCGCGCGGGCGAGGTCCACGCCGGCGGGGGCGAAGAGGCAGGTCTTCAGCCGGCCGTCCGCCGTGATTCTCAGGCGGTTGCACCGCCCGCAGAAATCCTCGGAGATGGGCGTGATGAAGCTGATGAGCCCTGCGTGCCCCGCGGCGGCGAAGTCCTTCGCCACACCCCCGGTGCGCTCGCCGCGGCCCACGGGCGCGAGCGCGTGGCGCGCGGCGATGCGGTCGCGCATCTCCTCGAAGGGCACGAGCCCCTCGCGGCGCCACCCGTTCTCGCGGAAGGGCATGTACTCGATGAAGCGCACGTTGATGGCCCGGTCCCGGCCCAGGGCGACGAAGTCGAGGAGCTCGTCGTCGTTGACGCCGCGGACGACGACCACGTTCACCTTGAGCGGCTCGAACCCGGCGGCGAGGGCGGCCTCGATGCCACGGAGGACCGCGTCGAGCTTGCTCCGGCCCGTGATGGCCTCGAAGCGCTCGGGGCGCAGGCTGTCCAGGCTCACGTTGAGCTTCTCCAGGCCCGCATCGCGGAGCGGGACCGCGAGGCGCGCCAGGTGGACGCCGTTGGTCGTGAGGGCGAGGGTCTCGATTCCGGGGAGGCCCCGGAGCCGTCGCACGATCTCCACGAGGTCCGGCCGCACGGTGGGCTCGCCGCCCGTGAGGCGGACCTTTCGGATCCCCAATCCCGCGAGGACGCGGACCAGGCGCTCGAGGGCGTCGGCATCCAGGGGGGCGACGCGGGAGGGACCGGCCGGCCCGCCGTGAGGGCGACAGTAGGCGCAGTTCAGGTTGCAGTAGTCCGTGAGGGCCACGCGGAGGTAGACGTGCTCGCGGCCGAAGGCGTCACGCATGGGTCGCCCCCACCCGCCCGAGGGCGGCCAGGTCCCCAGGTGAGTTCACGCTCGCGAGGAGGGGAACCTCGCCGTCCTGGAGCGTCAGCCATTCAGGGCACGCTTCCTGCGTCACGCCGCGGAAGGCGCGCCGGCCGTCCACGAGCGCCGCCGAAACGCGGCCCAGCATCCCCGCGGGAAAGTAGCCCGGGAGCGGGTCGAGGCACACCTCGGCGGTCCGGAAGAACCTCGGCCGCTCGCCGGCGCCCTCGCCCAGCCGCCCGAGGAGCGCGGCCGTGAGCAGGGGCTGGTCGCACGCCGCCACCACGTAGCCCGCGGCGAGCCCGGAGGCGAGCAGCGCCTCGAGCCCCGCCAGGGGGCCCTGTCCCGGGCGCAGGTCCTGGAGGCGCACGATCGCCTGCCCCGCCCCGCAGTCGAACCCGGTGCACGCGCCGACCACGGCGACGCGCCCGAAGGCCTCGCGCATGGCCCCGATCACGGGCTCGACCATGGCGCGGCCGTCCTCCAGGAGGACGCCCTCCTTGGGCCTGCCCATGCGCGAGCTGCGGCCGCCGGCGAGGACGGCACCCAGAACACCGGTCCGGATCACCCCACGCATCTCCCCGTCATGAGGATTCCCGGACGACCTCGACCGACTCCCCGGGAGAGATCCACCCGGGGGTGACGACGCCGGCCAGCCAACCCAGTCGGCCGACGGTGGCCTTCTGCAGGCGCGGGTCCACGGCGTCCAAAACGAAGCATGGTTTGCGCGCCTCGGAGATCCGGATTTCCACGCCGCCGGAGAAGCGCAGCCGGTCGCCCACGGCCACCTTCCCGTGGAGGCCCGACGTCGTCAGGTTCTCGCCGAGGATGCCCGGGGCCACGGGATAGCCCTCCGCGCGGAGCTGGGCGAGAATCTCCTCGTCCAAGAGCGACACCGCCCGAGTGGGTTTGGTGTGCTTGGCGTGCGCCTGGCCGTCCCCGGCCAAGCCTGCCTCCCCGACCTGGCAGCGCTCCTGCGCCAGCTTGGGGATGCCGCCGGGCGAGATGTTGACCGATAGGAGCTTGGACATGGGTCTCCCTTCCGTGTCGGGGGGTCTCCCCCTCCGTAGAGCGTGATGCGGTCCCCTGCCTAGCGTAACCCCGCTTGTCTCCGACCGTGAGGGCGGGGGGGATATGCCCCACCGCAGCGGGAGCACCGCGGCTTCCGTACCCCTGCCGGGCCCGCTCCAGTATGTTGAAGGAGGGGCCCCGCCGGGTCGGGCCTTCGGAGGGTTCCTTGCAGACGGTTCCGACGGTCGGCGCGATGGTCCTGGGCGCATTGATGGTACTGGGTTGCGTGGGTAGCCCGTACAAGCCGGCCACCTCGGACGCCGGGACCGTCTACATGGAGGCCTGCCTCCCCTGCCACCAGGGCGGGCCCAACGGCCCCTCCCTCGCGGGGCGAAACTTGACGGCGGAGGCGGTGGAGCGCAGGCTCGCCCGCGGCGGCCGCGGGATGCCTTCCTTCCCGGGCATCCGTGGCGAGGCCCGCGCCAACCTGGTGGCGTTCGTCGTCCGCCTCACCGCCCGCGAGCCAGGAACGACCGAACGGCCCTGAGGGCTCCCAAGCGAGGATTGCATGAACGCCTTTCCCAGTGACTACTGCAGGACGATCTTGAAAGATTTCCCCGACGGCGTTTTGATCCTCGATCGCGAACGCACCATCCTCTACGCGAATCCGTCGTTCTACAGGCTCTTCGAGCTCGACCCGGGCGAGGAGGTCGCCGGGAAGCAGTGCTTCGACGTGGCGAGGACCGCGCTGTGCGAGACGCAGTGCCTCATGCGGCGGGCCGAGATGGACGACCGCACGACGATCCAGCGCCACAGCGTGACGTGCGACTGTCCGGGCGTCGGGCCCCTGTGCATGACGCACCGCATCTTCGGGCGGCCCGATGGCGGGGTCGGCGAGCCTTACTCGATGGCCATCTTCAAGGACATGGCCGACCTGGGAAACTACCTCGAGACGCTGAGGGAAACCTCCCTCGAGCTCGAGCACGAGAAGGACAAGCTCGGCGTCATCCTCGAGGCCATCGCCGACGGGTTCTTCACCGTCGACGCGGATCTGGTGGTTCGCGACGCGAGCGACAGCCTCCTGCGGTTCCTCAAGAAACGCCGCGAGGAGGTGGTGGGCAAGCCCTGCCCCGACGTGTTTCACTCCGACAAGTGCGAGAGCGACTGCCCTGTCCGCTGGACGCTCGAGAACGGCAAGACCGTGGCCAACTGCCGGGAGCGCGTCCTCAACGCGGAGGACCAGCCCCGCCACGTCCTCAAGAGCACCTACCTCCAGCGCGACCTCACCGGTCAGGTCTTGGGCGTGATCGGCATCGTCCGCGACAACTCCGAGCTCGTGTCCCTGCAACGCCAGGCCACCTCCCTCGTGCGCGCCCACGGCTTCGTCACGAAGAACAAGCGGATGCAGGAGGTCCTGGACCTCGTCCAGACCATCAAGGACACGGACACCTCCATCCTCATCCTCGGCGAGAGCGGCACGGGGAAGGAGATGCTCGCCAACGCCATCGTGCAGGGGAGCGTCCGCCAGGACAGGCCCTTCATCAAGATCAACTGCTCGGCCCTCACCGAGAACCTCCTCGAGAGCGAGCTCTTCGGGCACGTGAAGGGCGCGTTCACGGGGGCCGTGGGCGACAAGGTGGGCAAGTTCGAGCTCGCCGACGGCGGCACGCTCTTCCTCGACGAGGTGGGGGACATGTCCCTCACGCTGCAGGCCAAGGTCCTGCGCGTCCTCCAGGAGAAGGAGTTCGAGCGCGTGGGCGGGACGCGCACCCAGCGCGTGGACGTGCGGATCGTGGCCGCGACGAACAAGGATCTCAAGGAAGCCATCCGCAAGGGCACCTTCCGCGAGGACCTCTACTACCGCCTGCACGTCATCCCCATCCACATCCCGCCGCTGCGCGATCGCAAGGAGGACATCCCCCTCCTCGTGAACCACTTCGTGGACCTCTTCAACCAGAAGTACCGGCGCGCCATCCAGGAGGTCAGCTCCCGCGCCCTCGCGCTCCTCGTGGACTACCCGTGGCCGGGCAACGTGAGGGAGCTGCGCAACGCGCTCGAGTACGCCTTCGTGTGCTCCCAGGGCTCGGTCCTCGAGCGCCCCGCCCTGCCGGTGGAAATTCAGGAGTGGCGAGGCGAGCGAGGCACCGGCCGCGCCGCAGGGCACCGCGGAGATGCGCCTGCACCCACAGCTGCCGGGACGCCCCCACCCGGTGCGAGGCCCGCCGAGGGAGCCGGGGACCGCCCCGCAAACCTCGATAGCCGGGAGGAGCTCGTCGCGCTCCTCGCCCGCTTCCGCGGCAACCGGTCGCTCCTGGCGAAGGAGCTCGGCATCGGCCGGACGACGCTCTGGCGGAAGCTCAAGCAGATGGGGATCGAAGAGGTCTACCGCTAGCCGCCGGGACCGCACGAACATCCCGTTCCGAATTCTAGCGACGCGCGCCCGCGGGGCCCGGCTCCACGTCGAGCCCGAGCATGAGCGCGCCCGCGTGCAGCGACTGCACCAGGGCGTCTGCGGCGCAGGCATAGTACGCGGCGGGCTTGGCCTCGTCGAGGCGCCGCTTAAACTGGCGCGCGAAGGGGACGAGGTGGCGGCGGAGCATGCCCTCCGCGAGGGCTTCCCAGGGGACCGTCTGGCCCACGTCGACGCGCCTCGACTCCCCGCGGCTGCGGAGGATGTAGGCGAGAAACTCGAGCTCCAGCGCGAGGTGGTCGGGCGGCACGGGGATGTCGTGGCGCGGTCTCAGGCCCGCGGCGTCGTGGAGCTCGCGCAGGTCGTCGAGGCACTCTGGCGCCATGAGCCGGTTGTGCGTGAAGACCGACTCGTAGGGGTGCACGGTGGGCGTGCCGTTGCCGTGGAGGAAGAGGCGGACGTACTCGAGCGCCTGGTCGTGGGGCGCCTGGCAGTGCCTCACCATCCCGTCGAGGGCCGCCGGGAGGCCCTCCAGACCCGGGCAACGCTCGGGGCACCGCGACAGGAGGGCCTGGAGGCGGACCTTCACGTCCGCCTCCGGCTCCATGAAGACCTCCGAGAGGAGCGAAAGGACCTCGGGCAGGGCGCCCATGAGCTGGGCGGCCGGGCCGTTCGAGCGAATGCCCTCGCCCTTCCGTCCGCTCATTTGAAGGCGCTGACCTGGCCCGCGTAGACGAACACGTACCGCAGGACATAACCGCCCATGAGCACGAGCAGCGCCGCGCCGGAGGCCAGGCGCTTGTTGTGATGCACGGCGCTCTTCTGGAGGAAGGCGGGGGCCATCTCCCAGAGCTCGATACCCAACGGGAGGAGCAGGCCCAGGAGCATGAAGACGACCCAGAAGACGAAGGTGTAGGGCCCGCCGAGGATGAGTTTGAGGGCGTCTTGGACCGCGAGCACGGAGAGCTTGCCGTGGATGAGGTAGGGCAGGACGATGAAGAACTCGATGGTGATGAAGCAGATGTCGAGCGTGTAGAGGAAGCGCAGCTGTTTGAAGTCGAGCTCCTTCCGGTTCACGGAGAGCGCGAGGATGAGCGCCGCCGTGCCCGTGGAGAGCGCCGAGAAGAGGAACATCTGCGCCACGAGGTTGGTGTTCCAGAAGGGCCGCGACTGCACGGCGCCCAGGAGGACGCCCGTGTAGATGCCCACGCCGATGCTGAAGGGGAACCCGAGCATCCCGAGGAAGCGGCGCCACCCCGACAGGTCCACGTCGAAGCGGTTCAGGAACGCCAGGCGCTTGGGCACCTTGGCGAAGAGGGCCTTGCGCGCCTCCTCCGGGAGCCAGGCCCAGAAGTAGAGGAAGGAGACGCCCGTGAAGACCAGCAGGAGCCACGACCCGATGGACATGGGGCTCTGCCACTTGAAGTGGATGAAGAGCTTGTAGAAGCGGTACCAGTTTCCCAGGTCGAAGATGAGGAGGAAGGAGCCGAGGGCCACGGGCCAGGGCGCGATCATGGCGCCGTAGCGCGCGATGCGCGGGTAGGCCGGCTGGCCGTCCTCCTGCAGGTACGTGGCGAGCGCCGAGACGAAGTAGATCCCCGCGGAGAGCCCGCCGAGGAAGAGGTAGTTGACGATCAGGAAACCCCACTCGATGGTCTGCATCGCTCGCCCCTTAGCAGGCTGCTGAAAAACTTCCGTAGGCCGCGTTGCCTGCGCCACGGCTCCGGATGCAAGGCGTCGCGACGCCGTCGATGCCTAGCACATCGTCTAGGAGCGACAACACAGCAGACGGGGCCGTGCCGCGGCAACCCTTCGGGCGCGAGGGATTGGGGACCATCTGCCTTGTTGCGGCTCGTCCACGATGCACCACATCGCCCTCCTCGCCGCGCCTAGCATCTGGCACCCAAGCCTCTCGCGCGCGGCCTGCGAGAGCTTCTCAACAGCCTGCTACAGCAGGTAGTAGAGCTGCGGGCCGTTGCCCGTCTCGGACTTCTTGGTCAGGTAGCGGCGCGTCATGAGCATCTGGGCGAGCGCGCCGTCGGGATCGTCGAGGTCGCCGAAGAGCCGCACCTTGGAGGGGCACGTCTCGACGCATGCCGGGATCTTCCCCTTGTCCACGCGCTGGACGCAGAAGGTGCACTTGTCCACCACGCCTTCGTCCTCTCGGAAGTAGCGGGCGTTGTAGGGGCACGCGATCATGCAGTACCGGCACCCGATGCAGTCGTCGAACTTCACCAGGACGATGCCGTCCTCCCGCTGCCACGAGGCCCCCGTGGGGCACACCCTCACGCAGGAGGGGTTCTGGCAGTGCTGGCACTGTTCGGGGTCGAAGGTGGCCAGGAGGTGCGGGTAGGTGCCCCGGCGCTCCTCCGTGATCCAGTTGCGGAATTTGCCCACGGGGACGCCGTTCTCGGCCTTGCACGCGACGACGCAGGCCTTGCAGTTGATGCACTTTCGGGAGTCGATGACGAGCGCGTAGCGCTTCTTGGTCTTCTCAGCCATGGCTATACCCTCAGACCTTCCGGACCTTCACGAAGGTCTCGTGGAAGGCCGCGTTGCCCGACACCTCGTCCCACGCGGTCTCCAGGATCACCGCGTCGCTCGCCCCCACGCCGTAGACGAGGCTCTGCCACTTGGCGAGCTTGCCGTAGCCGTGGAGCATGAACACGCAGTCGGGCCGGATCTCCTCCGTGACGAGCGCCTTGATCTTCACCGAGCCCGCCATGCTGGAGACCTCCAGCATGTCCCCCGTCTTGATGCCCATGTTTGCGGCGGGCTTGGGGTTGAGCCAGAGCGAGTTCTCCGGGTAGAACTCGTGGAGCCACGGGTTGTTCGTCTGGTTGGCGTGCGTGAAGGTGCCCTTGCGCCCGAGGACCATGCGGAACTCGCCGGGCCTCGGGTCGGTGGGCGGCTTGTAGACAGGGAGCGGGTCGTAGCCCGACTCCCCAAGGCGCTCGCTGAAGAGCTCGATCTTGCCCGACTTCGTCACGAAGCGGTGGTCGGGCGTGAGCGTCCCGCCGTACTTGGGCTCGGCGATGCCGAGGACGCCGTGCTTCTTGAGGTACTCGAAGGGCTCCTTCACCGGCAGGTCCTTGGCCTGGGCCTCGACCCACTGGTCCATGGTGTAGTCGAAGTAGTCGGAGAGCTCGAGGCGCTTCGCGAGCCCCTGCACGATCTCGAGGTTGGGCTTGGTGTCGTGGATGGGCTTCACCACCTGCTGCCGGAAGACCACGGCGGGCCAGATGCCGGGCATGGCCTCGATGGGGTCCGTGCGCTCGAGGTAGGTGGACTCGGGGAAGACCACGTCCGCAAACCACGCCGTGTCGCTCATGGCGATGTCGATGACGCCCACGAAGTCCATCCCCTTGAGCATCCGGAGCGTCGCCGCCTGGTCGGGCATGGCGTTCACGGGGTCCTGCTTGTAGACCATCCAGCCCTTGACCGGGTAAGGTTTGCCCGCAAGCACGTTCTCGCGCAGTTTGAGGTAGACGCCGTCGCCCTTCGCCGCGAGGGGGAAGTTCTTGTCGAGCTCGTCCACGCGGCCGGCCTTGGGGTCGTCCCAGGGCAGGAAGAGGTACTCGCCCATGGCGATCTTCGCGTTGGGCACCATGCCGCCCTCGCGGTCCCAGTTGCCCACGACCGCGTTGAGGATGGCCTGCGCGCGTCGCATCTGGAAGTCGTTCCGGTACCAGGAGCTGCGGCGCCCGGCGTAGTAAACGGCGCGCGGCGCGGCGTCGGCGAACTCGCGCGCGATGTGCACGATATCGCGCGCGGGGATCCCCGTCTCCTTCTCGGCCCAGTCGGGCGTGTACTGCGCCACGTGCTCCGCGAGCTTGTCGAAGCCCGTGGTGTAGGTCGCGACGAACTCCTTGTCGTAGCGCCCCTCGCCGACGATGACGTTGAGCATGGCGAGGATGAAGGCCATGTCCGTACCGGGGCGGATGGGGAACCACTGGTCGGCCTTCGCCGCGGTGACCGTGAAGCGCGGGTCGAGGTAGATCAGCTTGGCCTTGCGCTGCATGGCCGAGCCGATGAGGTCCATGGTGTCGGGGGTGATGATGGCCTCGAAGCGGTTCGCGCCCGACATGATGACGTACTCGGCGTTGAGCAGGTCGAAGGAAGGAACCGTGCCGAAGGTGGCCGAGTAGGCGAGGTTCACCGACGCGAGGCAGAGCGTGGGGTGGCGGACGATGTTGGGGGAGCCGAAGGCGGAGCCGAGGTTCTTGAAGAAGATCTCCTGGAAACCCTCCGTCGAGGACCACAGGGTCCCCTCCGGGCCGTACTTCTGCTTGATCTCAGAAAGCTTCTTGGCCGCGTAGTCGAAGGCCTCGTCCCAGGAGACCGCGCGCCACTTGCCTTCCCCGCGCTCGCCGGCGCGGATGAGGGGCTGCTTGAGGCGGTCGGGGTCGTAGACCTGCTTCACCGCGGCGTTGCCCCGCGCGCAGAGCATGCCGCGGGACTTGGGGTTCTCGGGATTGGGGTTGAGCTTGCGGATGACGCCGCCCTCCACCACCGCGAGGACCGAGCACTTGTTCGGGCAGAGCTCGCACGCCGTCGCCACCTCCAGCGGCGGGGGGGCGGAGCCGTCGCCCTTCTCGAAATACTTGAGACAGCCAGTCTGTGTGACGACCGCCGTCGCCGCGGCGCCGGCCGCGGTGACCTGCAGGAAGGTCCGCCGATCCATTCGGTTCGATGCCATCGCTCGCTCCGGGCCAGGGGAGGCGCCGGGGGGCGCGTGGCCCCCCGGCTTGGGAGAAATGGAGGGATCTACCAGCGCGCCTCGACGGACAGGTAGACGTCCCGGACGGTCTTGGGGAAGGGGTAGAAATTGACCGCCGTGGAGTTGTTCAGGTTGTAGTAGGACAGGGGCGCCGGGGCGATGTGCCAGCCGCTGAACGCGGTGGAGTAGTCGTAGTCCATGTAGCCCAGCTTCACGAGGAAGTTCTTGTTGATGATCCAGTGGGCGTAGGCCTCCCACACGTCGCCGCGGGCCGCGAGCTTGGCTTCGGGGTTGCCGGCGTCGGGCGTGTAGGTGAACCAGTTCGGCGAGCCGTGGTTGAACTCGAGGCCGAGGGACACGTGCTCCGTGGGCTTCCACTTGAAGCCGAGGTAGTAGGCGTCGCCGCTCTCGCTCTGGTTGGGGTTGCCGAGGAGGCCGCCGAAGCCGTAGGCGCTCACGTTGCCGTTCGGGTGGCTCTTGATGTAGCCGTAGTTCACGAAGTAGGAGAACTTGTCGTTGATCGTGTGCTCCCACAGGATCCCGTACTGGTCCATGTCGCCCAGGTTCTTGGTGGCCGTCACGTACTGGGGCGAGGGCTGGGCGTAGGGTCCCGGGATGGGGAAGTTCACGAGGGAGCCGAAGGGGATGTCGGTCATGCCGTCGAATCGGTTGTAGGCGAGCATGAAGCGCGCGTTGTTGATGGAGTTGCCGGCCTGGAACAGCAGGGGCATGTCGTAGATGAAGCCGTAGACGTTGGTGTCCTGCATGCCGTTGATCATGCCCATGCCGAAGGGGGTCATGGTGTAGTTGGTCTTCACGTTGCCGCCGCCGCCGAAGCCCGACTCGTAGCCGATGCCCGCGCAGATGCCGAAGCTCGTGCCCTCGGGCAGGCCGATGCTGTCCATGTGCCAGTCGGCGTGGACGCCGTCCACCTGGGCGTTGACCATGAGGGCCATGGGCGTGCCCTGGCGCTCGGTCTCGTCCTTGATCTCGAAGGGCGGGCCGTCGCTGCTGTTCATGCGGCCGAAGGCGATGGTGAAGGGGGCGTTCGGGAAGTCGTAGCGGAGCAGGGCACGCTCGACGTGGAGAACGTCGTTGCTGGGGACCTTCACCGAGTTCATGTCGGTGTACACCGTGCCGGGGAAGCCGTTGAAGACCGGCACCGCGGCGCCGCCGTACATCTCGTACATGCTCAGGCGGCCCATGAAGCGCAGGTTCGGGGTGATCTGCGCGTTCATCTTGAGGCGCAGGCGGACCGACCAGGAGTTCGGGTTGGACCAGTCCTGACCGGGCACGGGCACCACGACGGGCATGCCGGTGTGCGGGTCCACGCCCATGTACTGCATGTAGGGGTTGATGTGCCAGCTCTGGTTGTCGAAGCGGACGCGCATGTCGCCGCCCCAGCTGATGTTGTCGCCGGCGGTCTTGTTCTCGACCTTCGTGAGGCGGGCGTCCATGTCCTTCACCTGCTGCTCGGGGACCTGGGCCGGGGCCTGCTGCTGGGTGTTGACCTTCTGCTCGAGGGCTTGGAGCTGCTGCTTCAGCGCCTCGATCTGCTTGACGAGCTCTTCGTTGCTCTGGGCCATGAGCCCGAGCGGCAGGAGGAGCAGCGCCGCTATGGATACCACCAGTACCTTTTTCATTCATCCCTCCTCTGGGTGCTTCTTAAGCGCCAAATGGAACACGTGTTTCTCCCCCCGCAGGCGCTCAGCCGCCGCAGGTCTCGGGCTGGGGAGAGTCGGACGCGTGGGCCGTCAGGAAGGTCTCGACGTCCACGAGCTGTTCGGCGGGCATGACCTTGGTGAGCGCTTCGGCGCCCTTGTTGTGCTTGCCGGCCGCGAAGTAGGCCTTCCACTGGGCCTGCGTCTTCGTGAGGGGAGTGACCTCCCCGCCCGCTGCACCCTTGGCGTGGCAGGTCTTGCAGGTTTTCTTGAAGTAGAACTTGCCCTTGGTCTCGCTCCCGCCGGCCACCACGGCCACCGCGGCCGCGAGGCAGGCGATCGCCACCAGAACTTTGAACGTCTTGCCAGAACCCATGAAACACCTCCTTTCGAGAGGAGGTGCCATTGGAAAAAGCGTGCCAGTCGTGATGTTCTTAAGAATCAGCGAGTTGGACCATAGTGAACACCATGGCGCACTGAATCACTTGTTCCATGTACCTGGGGAACAAACAGGTGTCTTGCTTTATTTTTTAAGGGTTTCCTTTAATGACCTGCGGTCACGAACGGGTGTTCCACGGGATGGGCGCGGAGGCGATGCCGTTCCCGGGTCGGGCGGGGGCGATGGCCCGGTCAGCGGCCGCCTCGGCCTCCGGCCCCGCCGCCCTGACCCCCTTGGCCGCCTTGGCCGCCGGAGCCCTGGCCGCCCGGTCCGGAACCGGGCTCCCTTCCGCCGCCGGAGCCGCCCTGCCCGCGGCCCCATCCCCATCCGCGGCCCGCGCCCCCGGCACCAGGGCCGCGCAGCCCCGCATCGGCGGCCCACTGCCTCATGAGCGCGGAGGGTTGCGCTCCCGCCGCGACCTGGCGGACGAGCGCCTGCAGGACGTCGGCGTCGGCCATGCCGCACCGTCGCCCGACGAAGAAGGCCGCCGGCAGGCGCCGGATCTCGGCGTTGGACAGGCCCGCCGGGACCGACTGGAGGAGCATGAGGGCGGACTTGTCTCCGACGCGCATGACGCGCAGGTGGGCCAGCGCTTCTGCGCCTGCCAGCACCCGCGGGAGCTGATCGGACCGCACGGCCTTCTGGACGGAGGCAAGGTCCGCCCCGGTGATCTCGCCCGTGTCGAGCGTGTCCGCGAGGTCTTCGACGGCGCTCCATTCGTAGTCCGCGCCGGCCTCCTTCAGCCCCTGTGCCTTGAGCCCGTCCACGAGGACCCGCGCTGCGGCGGTCTCCTGCGCCATCTGTTCCGAACGCGCCTTGAGGCGGTCGGCGGGGGCGCCCTTGGAGATGCACTCCACCATGCGCTCGGTGTAGCGGTCCGTGGGCAGCTTGGCGGCGTCGAGCTGGTCGAGGCCGGCGAGCACCGGGATGAGGGCCTGCTCGGGCGTGGAGGCGCGCTGCGATGCGGCGAGGATCCTGCCCATGGGTGTCGGGGAGGACTCGGGCGCCTGCGCGGCCGCGGCGAGCGCCAGGAGGGAGCAACCGGCCAATGCGACGATCTCTCGTGCAATTTTCATCTCACAACCTCAGGACGGCGTTCTCGTTGCCCATGCCGTCTTGCCTGAGCTCCATGGCGTTCGGATCGGTCTCGTAGCGGCTGCCGTCCACCAGGAACATATACTCGTACTTTCCCTGCGGGAGGCTGACCTGTACGCTCCACGTGCCGTCTTTCCCCCGCGTCATCGGCGTCCTGGCGCAATCCCAGTCGTTGAACGTGCTCACCACGCACACCGACTGCGCCTTAGGGCTGTAGAAGGTGAAGGTCGCCGGGATCGAGGGGCGGATCGCACCGCCGGTCTGCAGGGCGGCGGGGCTGGCCGCAGGGGTGGCCTGTCCCGGCGCGGGGACGGCATCCTTCCTGCTGGCCACACGCCACACGCCCGCCATGATGCCGACGAGGACGAGGAAAGTCGCGAGGCGATAGGCCCAGACCACCTGCGGCCTCTGGAGCGCCTCCCAAAGCTCTCTCCACGCGGACCGCCTGGGGGACGGCAGCTGGGCCAGGCGCGAGGCGATGCCGGCCGCAAGCCCCTCGGGCGGGACCTCCCTGCGGAGGCCGCGGAGGGTGTCCTCCACGCCCCTCAGTCCGTCGAAATCTTCCTGGGGCCGATCGCCGGGTTTCATGGCACCCCCCCCGCCAAACGCGCCGACATGCATTCCTTCATCAGTCCGAGACCCCGCTGGACCCTCATCTTCGCCGCGGAGAGCCCGATGCAGAGCTGGTCCGCGACCTCCTGGAGCGACAGGTCCTCCTGGTAGCGCAGCAGGAGGGCCGCGCGGAGCGTTTCGGGCAGCCGGCCGAGGCATCGCCGCACACCGGCCTCGTCCTGGGCGGCCATCAACGAGGCCTCCGCGTCGGGCCCGTGCACAGCGATAGCCTCCGCGCCCTCCTCCGGGAGGGGCTGCTCCCGGTCCCAGGCGCGCCTGCGCCGCTTGCCCGTGTCGTAGCACACGTTGACGCAAATGCCGCAGAGCCAGCTGTAAAAACGGGTGCGGCCGTCGAACCGGCCCAGGTCCCGATAGGCTCTGAAGAAGGTCTCCTGCACCACGTCCGTCGTCTCCGAAGAACCGTTGAGCATCTTGTAGGCCAGGTTGAAGAGTGCGGGGGTGTAGGCCTCCACGATGGGAGCGAAGCGGTCCGGCTCACCGTCCAGGACCCGCTCCAACAGCGCCTCCACCTCCCGCTCCTCCATCCGGCCGGCTCCTCCACCCCATTATTTCCCGAAGTCGCCCCGAGGTCACATCGTCCCCCGAAAAGTGAGAGGCGGGACCCGCCCTGCCGAGCGAGGTCCCGCCTCTCGAGGAGAAGGGTGAAGGGTGGGTCAGTCGAGCCAGAGGGGCACGCCCTGATCGTCGCGGAGCTGGAGCGTCTCCCCCGTGGAGGGCCGGGTCACCGAGAAGGCGGCCCAGTGGCCCTGGCACTGTGCCATACGGATCTGGAGGGTCTCGCCGAGCTGGAGGGTGAACCCCTCCTTGACCATGTACCAGTAAGGCCCCATGGAGATGGCGTAGGCCTCGGGCCCGGCCTGGAGGGTCGCGGTGTTGTTGTGGGTGCCCAGGCCCGTGCCGGTGGCGGTCAGCGTGCCCTGGACCGTCGTGAGGGTGGAGAGCTCGACGGCGAGGCCGGCCCCGTAGCCGCCCATGCGGCATCCGTTCCCGTGGCGGCCGCCCTGGCCGTTGCCCTGCCCCCCGTTGCCCTTGTTGCCGCCGGTCCAGAGCGGGATGCCGTCCTCGCCGCGCAGGACGATCTGCTTGCCGCTGGTCACGTCGGTGACCTCGAAGGCGACCACGCCCGTCTTGCACGTCGCCACCTTGGCGCTGACCTGGTCGCCGACGGCGAGCGAGAAGTTGTTGGCGACGAGGTAGAAGTAGGGGCCGAGGTTGATCGTCAGCGCGCCCTCTTCGGCCGAGTTCATGGTGAACCCGGGATGGCCCATGCCGTAGTCCATCGCCACCGCGGTCACGGGGCCCGTCACCGTCCGAACCGTGGAGAGGTCCACGTTGCCACCGCCCTTCTTCTTGGTTCCGGCGTAGGCCGCCGTGGCCACGAGCGCCAGCGCCATCATGAGGATCGCGATTCTCTTCATCTGTGCCTCCGAGCCCGTCGCGGGCTTCATCGTGGCGGTCGCCCCCGGACCGCTTCCACCGTGATATTTCCCTTCGGTGAGGGCGGGTCACATCTCTCCGAGGCCAACCGGCTGCCGGAGCAGAAAAGAATGGGCGGGCCGCCCCGGAGGACGGCCCGCTGGGAGTTCCCGGGTTCTTTCGTGCGGCGGCCTTCAGTCCTTCATCTGCGCGACCATGGCCATCATCTGGGCCCGGTGGCCCTCGATGACCTCCGTGGATTCACCCATGCCGAGAGCCTTGCGGGCCAGGATCTCCATGACCTTCTCGAAATCCCCTTTCTTGGGGTCGTCGTACTTGGCGCCGACGCGGGTGAAGGCCTCCTTCACCTGGACCTCGATCATCCCTCGGATCTCGTCGCGGCCCTTGGCGAACCCCATCCGCTCCGACGAAGTCTGGAACTTCTTGAACTGGGCGTCCACGAAGCACTCCACGAGCGCCTCGCGAACCTGCACGGGTGAAATCTGTGTCTGCGCCATCTTCGCCCCCCCTGAACCTTTCTCAAGACCTGAGACCAGCCGGCCTACAACTCCGAAACGGAGCGGTTGCTGATGGGAAGATAGCGCCGGTCTCCGCAGATCGCAATCCTCGTGGCCCGCCGCCCGTCAGTCCGCGTCGTGCCGGAGCTTGGCCTGCATGATGCTGAGAATCTGCCCGTCCATGGCGCTCATGCCCGCGGTGGCGATCCGGCCCAGGTTGGCGAGGGACTCCATGCCGCTGGCGCCGACGATGCCGTCGGTGGCGGGGATGCCCAGGCCGTTCATGGCCAGCGAGGCGGCGCGGAAGGCCGCGTCCACGGAGGTCATGGTCTTGAGGGCGCAGCCCATCTTGGCGCCGTCGCAGATCATGCCCGTGACGTTGCCCACGATGTTGTTCACGGCGAGGGACACCTCCTTCAGCCCACCGCCCTGGAGGATCACGAGGCCGGCGGCGAGCCCCACGCCCGCGGCGTTGGAGCACCCGCAGGCGGCGGAGAGGGTCCCGAGGTGGTGCGTGGTGGCGGAGGCGAAGAGCCCCGCCGTCCCGAGGGCCTCGTCGATGAGGTCCTGGCCGACGCCCGTCTCGCGGCCCCAGAGCACGATGGGGACCGACGTCACGATCCCCTTGTTCCCCGAGCCCGCGAGGGACATGACCACGAAGTCCTCCCCCGACATCCGCGCGTAGACCCCCGCGCTCACGAGGCGGCTCAGGCGCGTCAGGGCGTCCGTCCCGATGAGGTCCATGAAGGGCTTGGGCATGAGCGAGAGGCCGTGCCTGGCGATGGCGATGTTCATCTCGGCGCCGCGGCGGAGGAGGTCGCGGTCTGCGGGCGCCATGGCCCGTGCGACGGCGATGAGGTCCTGAAGGTCCATCCCGGCGAGCCGCTCACGCACGGGGACGCGCTCCGCGCCGGCCGGGTCGCTCGAGGGTCCCTGTCCTTCGAGCGCCACGGGCCGGCCGTTGCGCTCGAGGCGCACGAGCCGCGTGTGCTCCCGCTCGAGGAGGACGCGCCCCGACCCGCCGGAGCGGATGACCGAGCAGTCCACGAGGAGCTGCTGCTGCGACGGGTCCACCTCCACCGTGACGGCGTTCTCCTGCAGGAGGCGGCCCGCCTCGGCGACGGTTCCCTCGTCTGCCTGCCGGAAGACCTCCAGCTTGGCGGAAGGGTCGGGCAGGAGGCTCCCGATGGCCAGCGCCCAGAGGATGCCCACCTTGCGGCCCGAGTTCGGGACGCCCACGGCGTAGCAGTTCTTGTAGATCCTCGGGTCGCACCGGACGTGGACCGAACGGATGGGGCCCTCGGCCTGCGAGGCGGCGAGCGACGCCGCGTAGGCGATGGAGGCGGGCTCGGTGCAGCCCAGGGCGGGTTTCCACTCTTCGGCCAGGAACTCTTCGAAACGGACCATGCGCGTCGCTCCTTATCACTCGGAGGGTGTCCGGCGGTGCCGCAGTCTCTTCGGGCGGCTCCTGGACCCGCCACGAAGCCGGGCGCGGGAGGGGGGCGGCCACCCCGCGGCGAGCAAACACCAAGGCCCGGTCGCCAGACTCTCCGGCCTCCGCATCACGGCCCGCACTCGGCCGGCGCTCATCCCCCGCGGCCTCCTCGCCGCCCCTTAGGGTCGCATTTTTTCCCACGAGCGCACAGGTGGGGAAGCCGGGGACGAGGTACGGTATTGCGGCGACGCTCGCGCCGGGGCTAATCGTAGGCGAGGCGGACCCGCTCCGTACAGAGCGTGAGCGCCAAGGGCCCCTCCCACCGCGCCTCCGCCCACGTGCCCATGGCCGTGTGGGCGAGGTAGTACTTCTGCGGGATCGGGTGGGTTCCCGGGATCACCTTCAAGCCGAACCGCTCCGGGATCATCCTGAGGAAGTGATCGAGGTGGGGGCACGGCGGGTAGCCCACCAGGAACCCCGTCGCCAGATGGACGACCTCGGCGCCGTTGCGCTTCATCTCCGCGGGGGCGTCCTCGATGTTGCCTCCGGGGCAGCCCCCGCACGTGGTGATGCCGACGAGCTCCACCTCCTTCCCTTCGTAGGCCGAGAAGGCGCCCGATCTCTCCTTCAGCGCCCGGAAGCACTTGCCTCCGGCACAGGTGTGGTAGCGGTCGCAGATGATGATCCCCACTTTGACAGCGTCAGGCATCGTCGCCCTCCCCTTGGAGGCTGAACTCCCAGGCGCATCCGCCCTGCCCGGGGGAGTCCGGCGGACAGTGGAGGCACTCGACCCGGATCCTTGAGTCCACGGCCTGCGCGAAGCCGGCGAACTCGATCTCGCCCACGGGCCGGCAGGGGAAGTCCGGGAGGCCCCGCCGCCGCCTGGCCTCCTGCACGCGGCAACTCTCCATGGTGAACCGGAGGCGGTCCCTCGACGGCGACCACTCCGTGCGTTGAGCGTTGAGCACGGCGTACATCCGGAGGCCCAGGGCCCGCTCGAGGGCCCCGAGACCGCCGCCTTCGGGGATGCCGAAGGTCCCGAGGATGCGCCTGGCCTCCAGCGGGGCGAACCGCTCCCACGAACGGCCGTCGAGCGCGATCGCCGCCTCCATTCCGGAACTTTCCTCGGCCGCGAGAAACCAGCAACCGTCGTGGGCGAGCCAGCTTCTTGCGAAGGCCGCCAGCGCCCGCGCCATACCGCGGCGGTCCATACCGGCGAAGGCGCCGGGGAGACCCGTCGAGGGCTTGCGGAAGACGGCCGCGCGCTGCAGCTCCCCCTCCACGACGCCCGCGGGCTCCAACCCGAGCCCCTCCAGAAAGCCGTCCGTCCACGCCGAGGTCACCGGGCCCACGGGGTGAACGCCTCCCTCGGCCGAATGCACGCGGCCCACGAGGTCGAACCCGGCCGGGGTGAAGTCCGCCACGACCATGGTCCCGCCGGGCCCGAGGACCCGGGCCATCTCGGCGAGGACGGGCGCCCCGCGATCGAGGTGGTGGAGGACGTCCATCATGGCGCACGCGCCAAAATGCCCGTCGGGGAAGGGCAGGGACGCGGCGTCCCTCAGAAGGAACGTCACGCGGTCCTCCAGGCCCGCCTCCCGGGCCAGGAGCGCCGCCAGCGCCTGGTCCTCGGCGTTGACGTCGACGCTCACCACGTCCAGGCCGCGGCGGGCGAGCGCCATGGCGAGCGTCCCCTTGCCCGTGCCCACGTCGAGGGCGGGCCCCCGGAGCGCCCCGCCGGCCTCCGCCACGAGGCGGGCCGCGGCGAGGCGGTCGAACCCCGACCGCATGAAGATCTCGTTCCGTTCCTCGAAGTGTCTCCTCAGCTTCTCGAGCGCGTCACGGTCCATGAGCGTCGTCCTCCTTCGCAGGCGGAGGTGGCACACCCCGTCGAGTCGCCATTGTAGAGCGACCGCGGGGCCAGGGCGCGTGGCCGTGCCGGCCCGCGCCTCCAGGACTCAGCCGTGCCCGTGGTCCCCGCACCCGTGGAGGTGCCCGCCGCTGCACTGCTCCCCCGAGGTCTCGAGGGTGCCCGAGATGAAGGCGCCGGCGATGGCCTGCGGTTCCCCTCCCGCGACGCCCGTCACCACCCGCACGCCGAAGCTCTCGAACATCTGGACCGCCCGCGGCCCCATGCCCCCCGCCAGCACGACCGTGGCGCCGTGGGAGCGAACCCATCGGGGGAATGCGCCCTGTTCGTGGGGAGGCGCTTCGTGGACCTCCGTCTTGAGAATCTTCCCCGAATCGGGGTCGGCGTCGACGAAGAAGAAGGCGTCGGCGCCTCCGAAGTGGCTGGAAAACTGTCCCCCGTTCAGCGGGATGGCGATTCGTGTCATGGTCGTCTCCTCATGAGAGGCCGGGCGTCGCGCGCCCGGCGTGACGTTCATCCTAACGGTCCAGGTCGGTCACGGTGGGCGAAGTAGGGCTTGACGTCGAGGAGCGGCGTGCCGTCATCGAGGTCCAGGCCCTCCACCTCGAGGATGTTCCCTCGGCGGCCCGCGAGCCGGACCAGGGTCAGCGCGAGGCGGCCGGTGCCCCGGGTCGGCAGGGTGGACCTCCTGCGGCACGGCGCCTTCTCCCGCACGAACCGCCCCGACGCCCGTTCCGGGGTGCAGTACGTGACCAGCCAGACGAGGTCGCCCTCTGCCAAGTCGCGGAGCGCCGCCGGCTCATCCGGGAAGATCTCCACGGTGCCCCTGGCGAACCGTTCGAAGTTCTTGGGCACGGCACGGCCCGGGTGGAAGGGAGAGTGCACCACGCCCAGGGCGGCCAGCGTGAAGGTCACCCCCCCCGCGGGCGATCCGGACGGCCCGGCCCCCGCCCTCGTTCCGCCTCGCGCCCCCGCCGTGCCGCGGCTCATCCGGCCCTCTCGCCCCGGGGTTCCTCCCACCCGGTGATCATGGCCCTCAAGTGGCTCGACGGGGTCCTGCCCGTCGTGGCGAGGTAGATGTGCCCGATGAGGAAGGCGAGGAAGAGATAGGCACCGAGCGTGTGCGCGGGGCCGAGCATTCGGAGGCCGCCCATTTTCTCGAACAGATCCGGCCAGCGGTTCGCCCCCCACATCAGGAGGCCCGTGGCGACCTGGAAGGGCAGGAAGAGGTTGAGGAGCGCGAGGTAGGTGACCTTCTGGAGGGGATTCAGCTTGTGGCGGGGGTCCGGCTCGTAGGGATGGGGGTCGCCCCTGAAGATGCCGTAGAGGTAGAAGCGGGCCTGGCGGATGGCCCCCTCCGTGAAGTCGTCCATCTTGGGGAGGTAGTGGTGATACTTCTCAGCCGTCACGTGGTAGAAGAGGCCCAGGGCGGCGTTGAGGATCAGTGCAAAGCCGAGCCAGGAGTGCCACCCGACGGCGCGGGCCATGCCGCCCAGAATGCCGAACCGGTCGGGGTAGTGAATCGCGAACCCGGTCAACAGGAGGAGAATCATGGCCGCCGCCTGGAGCCAGTGCCAGACCCGCTCGTGGAGCGTGTAGAGAGGTTTGAGGCTGCTCATGAACGACCTCCGGAGATGATGCGGATGGTCCCGTGGACGAGGGCGAAGATAACTGCGCCGGCCACGCTCAGCCAACCCAGCCACTCGACCCACCCGGCCCGGCTGTTCCCGATGATGTAGAAGGAGGCGAGGAGCTCCCGGTTGTCGAAGGCGGGGGCCTGGCCTCCGTAGTCCACCACGCTCACCTGCTTCCCGCCGTAGACGATCGGCACGTTTTTCGGCAGCGCGTCGTCCAGGTCGAGCGGGCGGCGCAAGATGCTGTTCCGGGCGTGGCAGGCCGTGCACTCATTCGTGGCCTGCCCCTTCCCGACGGTGCTGTGGCTCATGGCCCAGGGGACCACCTCGATTCGGAGCTCGGGGTCGCCGATCCCCGCGTACTTCTGCAGCAGGCCCCGCACGAGAGCGATCTTCTCGGGCGTGTCGTAGACGGCCTGGGGGAGGTCGATGATGCCCTCTTTGTCGGCGAAGGCGGCGGTGATCTCGGGGCGGTAGTCCCAGGAACCCTCGCTCCCCTTACCCGCGAAGAAGGCCTTCTGCACCTGCCAGGTGAAAACGGGCCGCCCCTTCCCCTTGTCGAACCAGTAGACCCCAGTGATGAGGTTCGTGGGGCGAATCTCGAGGTGGCCGTCCTTCGCGCGCGTCGGCACGTACGCGGGCTTGAACCCGGTCACCTTGGCGTCTGGGTCCACGATGCCCCCCTCGATGCCGCGGAAGGTGATGCGGCTCGTGCCCGTGTCCATGAGGAAGCCCCACTCGTCGCTCCGGTAGGCCCAGAAGTGCACTTCAGGGATGTGGCACGTCTGGCACGCGAGCGCTTTGAAGTGGAGGCTCTTGTAGGGGAGGAACTCGTGCCCCTTCTCCGCCTCGTGGCAGTCGCCGCAGCCGCGCATGGTGTTGTGGCGGGTGAGGTTCACGGTTTCCGGAGGGATGTTGCCCCGGGCGAAATTGTGGTCGGGGCGCTTGAGGTAGACGGCCGGGTCGTCGGCGCCGGGCCTGTAGGCCAGGTGCTTCTCGGCGTCGCTCTGGACCATGCGCCCGGGGTTGTTCGGAGAGAAGTGGCAGTCGATGCAGACCAAGCCCTTGGCCGCGTGGGCGTCCCACGGGAAGTCCATCTTGTCGCGCCCGAGGATCTTCGGCGAGACGGTGTCGCTGATCTTCGCGCCGTTGTAGATCCATCCCGCCTTCTCCGTCCCGCGCATGATGTCGGCGTGCTGGATGGGTTGGATCGTGGTCGCGTCGCGCGCCGTGAAGCCGTGGCACATGGCGCAGTTCTCCAGGGTGGGATCCGAGAGGTTCAGGAGGCCCATCTTCACGGTCCCGTCGGGATTGAACGCCTCTCTCACGTAGGTGAAGGCCCCTCCCTCATCCTCCCGAACGATTCCCGTCTCGACGAGCGTGGCCACGCCCGCCCAGCGGAAGTCACCCCGGCTCATCCTCTCCCGGCGCGCGCCCCTGACCGCCTTAGGCACGTGGCAGAGGAAGCAGTCGGCTTCCGCGACGCCGCTCTTCTTCCAATCCCACGGGACGACGGCGCCGCTGGCACGGTCGCGGATCGTGTAGCTCGGGTCCAGGGAACCGTCGGGTACCGCCGAGGGGTCGAGGAAGTGGCGCCCCTTGAGGTCCTTCTCGGAGATTCCCGCCCCCGTGTGGCAGACCCCGCACTTGGTGAGCCACTCGGGTTGGCTCATGTCGGCGTCCTCGGGATCGGTGATGCCCGCGTGGGTCAGCTGGCGGTTGGGGATGATGGAAAACTTGCCGAACATCCCGGGGGAGGAGTTGAAGGGAGCGACCCCGTGCGACTTGAGCAGCTCGGAGTCCATCTCGTTCTTGCCCTGCTGGAAATGGAAGCTGTCGGTGATGAACTCGTAGTCGTGGCAGTCGCCCCCGCAGGTCTGTCTCGTGCTGATCGGGGCTCCTGACTCGAGGACGTTGCGCCCCGAAGCGTCTCTGAGCGTGAGCGCGGGGTGAGCCAGCTTGGGCCTAGGCGGCATCCCGGCCGGCGGCGAGCCCGCGGCGGTGGCGCCGGGAGCCGCGAGGGCGATCAGCAGCGCGAGGGATATCCCCAGGGGCCGCAGCCCGGACGCACTCTTCCTATCGTCCTCCCGCCCAAGGCGGGAGGACCTGACGACAATCCTCATGGATTCACTCCTATCGGTCCGGGTTCGCGGGCCCGTGATGGCCCCTGGCGCTTAGGGCTTCGAGGCCTCCCGAAGCGCCTTGATGAGGTTGTCGAAGAGGGTGCTGTAGGTCCGGGCGCCCGGCAGGTACTCTATGGAAGAAGGCACCTCGATGACCTTCAACCCCTGCTGCCTGCGGAACGCCTTGCCATACTCAGGGGGCGTGTTCGGGTCGAGGAACACGACCTGCGCCTTCATCTCCTGCAGGTGCTCCACCAGCGAGGGCGGAGAGGGAAGCGCCCCGGGGGTTCCCTTGCACGTCACGAAGTTCGGGCCGCCAATCTGCGAGAAGTTCTGCCAGCCGCACTGGGTGCAGAAGATGCGGAGGGCGGCGAAAGGCTTGAGCTCCTCCTGCCACCGAGCGATGTCTTTGGCCAGCGCCGCCTCGAAGGCCGAGACGTTTGCATCGAAATAGGCCCTCTTAGAGGGACGGAGATCCGCCAGACCCTCCGCCACGTTCCGCGCGATCACCTTCCCGTTCTCGGGGTTTAGCCAGAAGAAGGGGTTCCCCATCTGGAGGGACGGGTCCACGTAGTCCCCGCAGATCGAGGTCGGCACGTTGATGCGCGCGGCGTCTCTGGAGACGTCGATCCACGCCGGCGTCGCCTGCTTCGGGTCCGCCCCCTCCCGTGCGCCCTTCAACGACGCGCTGATGGCGGCCGATTCGTTCAGGTACCCGGTCCAGACCACCGCATCGGCCTTGGCCAGGCGGGAGCTGACCGAGGTCTCCACCGCGAGGTCCTTCCTCAGGATGCAGCCCTTGAATAGGCTGAAGGTGTCCACCTGGTCACCGCCCACGGTCTTGACGATGGCCTCCACGTCCGGTTCGGCGACCGCCACCGAGAGACGCCCGCCTCCCGCGGCCAAGGTCCCTAAAGACCACGCCGAGGCCAGGGCGAGCGCCGTAGCCAGGCACGCGAGTCGCGCCGTTCTAATGCAGTTCATGGTCTGCCTCCTTGCCCAACCCCGTCATATGGTGGACCGCCGTGCCCCCGGGCATCTGGAAGCGGGGATCCTCCAGTGCCCCACACGCGAGGGCGGCCACGATTTCCATCACGTTTCCGCACAGCCCGGAGCGCACTCGGATGCCGCGGGTCACGAGGTCCTCTGAGGCGGGCTGACCGATGGCACCGCACAGGAGCACGTGCGCCCCCATGGCCTGGAGTCTTGCCGCCCGCTCGGCCGGCCCGCGGCAGGAGCAGCGTCGGCTCGAGACGAGCCTGCAGCCGAGCCCGTCCACGCGCCACAGCGTCACCCGCTGGCAGAAGTCGAAGGCGGGCGCCACGCGGTCGTTGAAGATCGGTACGGCGACGAGCATCATGCCCCTCCGCCACCGTCGTTGCAAGCTCCGTGCCGCTGTTTGTTAGTGTGTGATTCTTAGGACACTACCTGGCACGGCGCACCCGAAGATGTCCCGATGATGATTGCAATTTGCACCCAATGCCCAACGGGAAGGGTGCATTGTGCAATCGTTGCACCGAACCCTCCGATGCTCAGGGAGGGGGGGAGGAGGGTCTCAGGAGGGAGGACGCCGGAGCTTTCGCCACAGCGTGGTCTTGTGGATGCCCAACTCGCGGGCCGCGGCGCTCCGGTTGCCGCCGTGGCGCTCGAGGGCCTCTTCGATGATCGCCCGAGTGGCCCGGCGCAGGCTGCGCCCGGCCGGGGCGGGGACGCCGTCGGGCTCCCCCCCGAGGAGCTCGGCGGGGAGGTAGGCGGGCAGGATCAGGTCTTGACGGCAGAGGACGAAGCCGTGCTCCACGGCGTTCTCGAGCTCGCGGATGTTGCCGGGCCAGTCGTAACGCATCATCCGCTCGATGGTCTCGGGGGCGAACCCCTGCACGTCCCGGCCGCGAAGGCGGTTGAGCCTCTCCAGAAACCTCTTGGCCAGGGGCGGGATGTCCTCGCGACGCTCCCTCAGCGGAGGGATGGCGATCTGCATCACGTTGAGCCGATAAAAGAGGTCCTCCCGAAACCGCTTCGCCGCGACCTCGGCCCGGAGATCCTTGTGCGTGGCCGCCACGAACCGGACGTTCGCACGCACCGGAGCGCTCGAGCCCAGGGGCTCGTACGTCCGCTCTTGAAGGACCCTCAGCAACCGCACCTGGAGGGCCGGGGAGATGTCACCGATCTCGTCCAGGAAGAGCGTGCCGCCCTCGGCGGCCGCGATCCTGCCTTTCCTGTCGCGCTTCGCGTCCGTAAAGGCGCCGGCCCTGTGGCCGAACAGCTCAGACTCGAGCAGGGTGTCGGGGAGGGAGCCGCAGTTCAGCGTGACCATGGGCTTGCGGGAACGCCGGCTGAGGTGGTGGATCGCCCGGGCCATGAGCTCCTTGCCCGTCCCACTCTCGCCGAGGAGCAACACCGTGCTGTCGCTCTCCGCCACCAGGGGCAGCAGCTTGAAAATCTCCTGCATGCGGTGGTTGGAAGAGGTCATGTCCTGGAAAGTCACCTTTCCTTCCACGGCCCTTCTCAGCTCTTCCACCAGTGAGAGGTCTCTGAAGGTCTCGACGCCTCCGACCACGCGTCCCTGCGCATCTTTCAGGAGGGCCGTGCTGACGCTGATGGGGACCCGGCGTCCCGTGACCGTGAGGATGTTCACGGGCTTGTTGACGATGGGCTTGCCGTTCTTGAGCGTCGCCTTCAAGGCGCACTCCCCCTCGCAAATGTCCGCGCGGAACACCTCGCAGCAGGGACGGTCGAGCGCCTCCGGGGAGGCCACCCCGGTGATCTGCTCCGCCGCACGGTTGAAGGAGGTGACCCGAAAGCTGGAGTCCACCGTGAAGACCCCGTCGTTGATCGAGTCCAGGATGGCGCGGAGGTCGGTCGGCGCGTCCGCTTTCCCCCGCGACTTGGTCTTGGATCGCGCACTGGTCATGACCGCCCCCCTATTGCATTATGCAACCCTGCTCTGAGAATGGCCACCCTGCGATGACACCGGGGCGGTATCGGCGGAGACGGTGCGCCGCGGTATTCACAGGTGGTCGGGGGTGAGAGCCGCCCTCCCGGCGCATCCTCACGCGATGCGGGGCAGCTTCAGGCGGGCCGGGGGGTCCTGCGCCTCAGCCACCAGGCGCGAGCCCGCTGGAGGGAAACGATCAGGCACTTCTTCAGGCCTTTTCGCGGGAAAGGCTTGAGCCTCATGGCCTGCTCGGCGGCGGGAATCACGTCGAAGAGCGTCTGGATGTTCTTGATCTTGCCGCCGGCCAAGTTGATGAGATCCACGCCCTGCATCCGGACGCGCTGGTTCGTGGGCGCGAAGCCGAAGGGCTCGAACCGTCCCGTATGGGTCGCGGTAATCACCCAAGGCAGGGCGAACCGGTCTCCCGAGCCGGAGATGCAGATCGGTTCTCGGATCCCCAGGGCGAAATCGGGGAAGGCCCTGAGCACGTTCTCGGCGAAGGTCCTCACGGCCTCTTTGCCCACAGCGGGGCCGCAAAGCATGGCCGGATCGCTCCAGGTCACGTCCTCGGCGAGGAGGTCCGAGAGGGCGTCGAGGTCGCGCCGGTCCCACGCCGCGAGGAGGTCGCCGACCAGCGCGCGGATTTCGCTCTCATTCATGGCCGCCCTCCCCGATCCTTCCCCGGGCGAATCTGGAAGCTCCCGTCGAGGCGCGCCTCCATCGCCTCGAGGCGCCGCTCCAGGTCCTCGAGCCCCTCTTCGAAGGCCCGGCGGTCGAGCTCCCCCCTTTGAAGTTTGGCCTCGAGCACGGCGCGCTGGTTCTCGTACCATCGCTCCGCATCGAAGTTGTAGGTCAACGGGCCCTCCTTCCCTCCCCCGTGCAAGAGTGAACCCCGGAAGACCTCGGACGCTCCGCCCAGGTGCTCGGCCGGGTCCATTCTACGCCTCGCTGTCTGGAGTGCGGTCGAGCGGTGGGCGACCCGCAGGCCATCGCGGCGCCCAGCGGGGGAGGGCTGCCGCACGTAGAAAGGGGGCCCCGGCCGGGCCCCCTCGTGCGTCTTTCCCCCTCGATGAGATGCCAGGCTTCGTCCGCCTGGAAACGGTGGAGGCCTCGCGCTACGCCGAGCGGCGGATCTTGCGATCCCTGGTCCCCGCCGCACGGTTCAGCGTCTGAAGCACCTCCAGCTTGCCCCCTTTGAAGCATACCCCGTCATCCAAATCGATGAGGTACCAGCTCCACAGCGTCGTCGACGCCTTCGGGAACGAGGTCCCCTCGGCAGTGCCGTCGGTGTACCAGAGGGTCCCCCGCTCGGGGTCTATGGTCAGGGCGATGAGCGGCAGGACACCCCGATACCCACTCGCGCGCAGGAGCATCTGGCACTGCCTGAACTTCTCGTCTTGAGGTTCAAGCGGTCGGATCATGAGTGGCCTCCTTCCGAGTGCGGGGCTCGCACCTGGCGTTCTGATGCCCCCGGGCGCGTGGTGCGCTCCGCGTCCCGGGCCGGCGGGCGACGGCCCGCCGCAAGGGTCCCCGGGCCGCCCCGTCGGAGCGGGGCGGCCCGGTCGAACCGTCTACTGCGCGACGACCGCGACGTCGTCGAGGTAGATGTTGTTGCCGTATGCGCTCGTGGCGAGGAAGCCCAGGTATACCGTGGAGCCCTTGTAGGTCGTGATGCTCACGGTGTGCTGCTTCCAGCCCGTGGAGCCGTCGTACCGGTTGATCGCCGTGCCCACGCTCGTCCACGTCGAGCCGTTCGTGGAGACCTGCGGCTGGATCTTGTCGGCGGAGGTCGAGTAGCCCGTGTCGTGGTACATCCAGAAGGTCAGGTTCACGGTCGTGTAGGTGCTCGAGACCGCGAAGCCGGAGGTCCGGTAGTAGCGCGTGGCGGAACCGCTGGCGGAGGTGTAGGAGTTGAACTTCGCCATGTAGCTCGGCCCGTGGGGCGAGCACGTCGGGTAGGTGCCCGAGGTCACGCGAGTCCAAGAGCCCGCCGTACCCGACGTGTCCACCTGGGCCCAGCCGGTGCTCGCCTCGAAGCCGTTGCTGAAGAGCGTCACCTGGCCACCCGTCGCCGTCGAGGTGAAGTTCGCGGTCTGGTTGGCGCCGCTGATGGTCACGGAGGTGCTGGCGGGGCTGAAGGTGTAGCCGCTCAGGCTCGGCGTCACGGTGTACGTGCCGTTCGCGAGGCCGGAGAAGGTGTACGTGCCGCCCGTGCCCGTGGTGGTCGTTGCGCTCGCCGCGCCGCTGAGCGTCATGGTCACGCCTGAGGTCACGGCACCGGACATGGTACCCGTGATGCTGTAGGTCGTCGTGCCCGTGGTCACGGTGGCTGTCACGGTGTAGTTGCCCGCGGCGTAGCCGTACGCCGCGATGGACCACGTCGCCACGGTGGGGTTGGTGTACGAGAGCGACTCGCTCGTGGTGCCGCTGTTCCAAGACCGGCCGTAGTACGCCGAGGTCGTGGGGTGCGTGGTGCTGTTGTTGACGTAGAGGTCCACGTCGGCGCTCAGGCCGGTCAGGGTGATGGAGAGGGCCGTGGCGCCGCTGGGGACCGCGATCGTGTAGTACTTGTAGGCGCTCGCCGCGACCGTGCCGGCCACGCCGACGCCCGAGGTCAGGGCCGTGTCGCCGCTGACCGCCGTGCTGGTGAAGTTGATGCCCGTCACGTTGGCGCTGCTGACGGTCACCGCGCTGCTCGCGGGGCTGAAGGTGTACCCGCTCAGGCTCGGCGTCACGGTGTAGCTGCCGGCGTTGAGGCCGCTGAAGGTGTAGGTTCCGCCCGTGGCGGTTGTCGTCGTCGCGCTCGCCGCGCCGCTCAGGGTCATGGTCACGCCGGAGGTCACGGCGCCGCTGACGGTGCCGGAGATGCTGTAGGTCACCGTGGAGGCGGTGGAGGTGAAGTTGACGCCCGTCACGTTGGCGCTGCTGACGGTCACCGCACTGCTCGCGGGGCTGAAGGTGTAGCCGCTCAGGCTCGGGGTCACCGTGTAGCTGCCGGCGCTGAGGCCGCTGAAGGTGTAGGTGCCGCCCGCGGCGGTGGTCGTCGTGCCGGTGCCCGCGCCGCTCAGGGTCATGGTCACGCCGGCCGCGATGGCGCCGGAGACCGTGCCCGAGATGCTGTAGGTCGCGCCCGTGCCCGGGGCCGCCGAGACGACCGTGGCGAGCTTGCCGATGCAGGAGCCGCCGCCGCCGCTCGTGTTGATCGTGCCCGTGTAGCCCACCACCGAATAGTAGTAGGTGACGCCCGAGGCGACCATGCTGTCCGTGTAGCTCGTGCCCGTGGTGGAGGCGAGGAGCATCATGCCCGCGCTGCTGCTGATCTCGTTGCGCAGCACGTAGTAGGCCGAGGCGCCGGACACGGCGGTCCAGGAGAGCCCGACGTTGCCCGAGCCGGGGGTGGCGGTCAGCGTGGGGGCCGACTGGCCGACGGCGCACGTGGAGGAATCCACGATGCTGCTGTAGGTGGAGCACGCGATGGCGTGGTTGTTGAAGGCCTTGTAGATCTCGGCGCCGTGCGGCGTGCCGTCGCTCAGGTTGCCGTTGTCGTCGTCGGCGGCGAGGTAGACCATGAACCAGTTGCTCGTGCCGCAGCCGTTGGCCGTCGTGGGGGTGGAGCAGGTGTAGGAATCGCCGGCCGTGGGACGGGTGAGGAAGAAGAGGCGGTCGGCGAGGAACCACGCCGTGTTGGCGTCCATGCCGCTCTTGGCCATGAGGCCGTAGGTGCTGTTGGCGGCGAGGTCGAAGGCCGCCTCCGACATGATGTAGGACTCGCAGTGGCCCTCGTAGCCGCAGGGCCCGGGGTACGTGCTGCTCTTGGAGCAGTGGTAGCCCGTGGTGCCGGACAGGTTGGAGGGCACGGCGGGCGTGGCGCTGCTGTGCTTGGTGTAATCCGCGTCGCGGATGCCCGTGCAGCTCGTGCAGGCGTTGCCGTAGCCGCTGCAGTTCGTGCCGGGGATGAAGTTGAGGCCGAGGCAGGAGCTGTGCGTGGCGAGGATGCCGTTCGTGTCGCCGTAGGACTCGGAGGAGCCGACCGTGGAGGTGGGGCTGCCGTCGTTCGAATCGAGGCCGTGGCCGATCTCGTGCAGGAACACGGTGGGCAGCTCGCCCGTATTGGAGCAGCCGCCGCCGGACTTGAAGAAGTTGACCGCCGTGCCGTCCCAGTAGGCGTTGCAGGTCTGGCTGAGGTTGACCTTGTCGCCCACCTGGCCCTGGAGCCAGGAATTGCCCGGCAGCCACGCCATGGCCTTCTCTTTCCAGAGCGTGAGGTGATAGTAGGTCGTGCGCGCGGCGTGGGTGTTGCCGGCGCCGCCGGTGCCGGGCGTCGTGCAGTCGGTGCCGGAGGAGGTCCCGAAGGTCAGGTCGGCGGGGGCGGTCCCGCTGAGGGAGATGGCCCCGCAGGAGTCGGTGACCTTCACGTACTTGCCGGCCAGCGTGGAGGTGACCGTGCCGCTGGTCTGCGAGTAGACGCCCGCCGCGTTGGCGTAGGTGCTCGCGGCGGAGTTGGCGTACGGGAAGGGCACGACCTTCTCGGTGTCCAGGTTGGACGTGATGTAGATGCCGCCCTTGATGGAGCCGTACTCGTTGTTGTCGCGGAAGGAGAGGATCTCCCCGGTGTGCGCGTCCACCTTGGCTTCCCACGTGCCCATCACGCCGGAGCGCTGGAAGGCCATGG
>JBBIUU010000017.1:39651-41238 GCA_037440125.1 Acidobacteriota bacterium | reverse complement strand
ATTCGGAAAGCGGAATTCGGAAAGGAAGGCGAAAGGGAGGAGCCGTTCACCCGATCACCGGATCACCTGATCACCTGCCGAAGGCAAAAAAGCGAGAGACGATTCCGGACGCGCAGAGCTTGGCGGAATGACGAGGCGATTCGCTTTCAGGGCTGTCCGCTGCAGTCATTCTGGCGACCAGCGGGAGTCCGGAATCATGCCGTGCATCCAACATTCGCCATCGGCCTTCGCCTCCCCGCGCTTGACCGCAAGGCGGAGGGTGATGTACCGTTCCTCCACGGGCCGCGTATTCCTCGGGCCCGGGAGGCGCGAGATGTCCCGGACGTTCACCACATCCACTCCGAACGCCGCCACCCTCAGCCTCTATGACTACGGGTCCCCTTAGCCGACTGGGCGCGGCCGCCACGCTGCATCCAAGAGGGCCCGCCCGGTGGCGGGCCCTTCGCCTTCCACCGGCGGCCCTCCCGAGACGAGGAGGTCCACCATGTCCGAAGCAGTCACCCCCGGCAGGTCCAGACGCCGCACCAGCGCCAAGACGCTGGACCGCCACCGCGCAGCCATCGAGTCGCTCGACGCGCGAATCCTGCGGCTCGTGGCCCGGCGCCTCGGCGAGGCGCAAGCCATCGGGGAGCTCAAGGGCGCGAGGGGCATCCCGCTGAGGAACTTCGAGGTCGAGGCGCAGGTGTGTGCGCGCCTCGAGAGCATGGCTGAAGGCCTGGGGCGCGGGAGTGAGCTAGGCCGCGATCTCGCGCTCTTCCTCATCGAGCGGTCCCTCGAGACGCAGGCGCCCATCCTCGAGTCGGCCTACGCCGGCGACCGCCTCAAGGCTCTCGTGGTGGGCGGAAGGGGAGGCATGGGCCGTTGGCTGGCAGGGTTCCTCGCGGGCCAGGGCCACGAGGTTCGGATCCACGACGTGGCGTCCGGAGAAACGCCCTGGCCCAGGTGCGGAGAGCTTGGGGAAGGGGCGCTCTGGGCCGACCTCATCCTCGTATCGGTCCCCATGAGCGCGTGCGCCTCGGTCTTGGAGTCCGTCGCGAGCCACGGGACGCAGGCGGTGGTGGGGGAGATCTGCAGCCTCAAGGGGCACCTCCTCCCGACGCTGGAGCGGCTGAGGGCGGGCGGGACGAGGGTCGTCTCCCTCCACCCCATGTTCGGACCCGACGTGAGGATGCTGAGCGGCCGGAACATCGTCGTCTGCACCGAGGGGGACGTCGCCGCGCGGGCTCTCGTGAAGGGGCTGTTCGCCTCCACGAGCGCGAACCTCGTGGAGATGGGCATCGAGGAGCACGACCGTAGGATGGGGGCCGTCCTGGGGCTCGCCCACCTCGCCAACCTGGCCTTCGCCGGTGCGCTCTCTCACTCCGGGCTCGCGTTCGCAGACCTGTCCGCGGCCTCCGGCGTGACCTTCCTCAAGCAGGTCGCCACCACGCGGGACGTCGTGGGCGAGAACCCCGAGCTCTACTACGAGATCCAGGCCCTCAACGCCGTCACCCCCGAGACTTTCTCGTGGGTCGAGCGCGCCCTCGCAGACTACCGCGGCGCCCTGGAAAAACGCGACGAGGGCGAGTTCGTCGCCCTCATGCGGGC
>JBBIUU010000017.1:35702-39551 GCA_037440125.1 Acidobacteriota bacterium | reverse complement strand
CGTCAGACGTGAGAAGCGCCACGCGGGACAGGAACGGGAGGGGCCACCTGCTGAGATTCAAGAGCCTCCTTGTTCTCTCTCTGGCTCTCCGGCTCTCCGCCTCTCCGGCTCTATCTCTCCGCCAGCCACCTCTCGCACTCGAGGGCGGCCATGCAGCCCGTGCCCGCGGCGCTGATGGCCTGGCGGTAGACCTTGTCCTGAACGTCGCCCGCGGCGAAGACGCCCTCCACCGAGGTGTGCATGCCGCGGCCCTTCGTGACGATGTAACCCGTCTCGTCGAGCTCGAGCTGCCCGGCGAACACGTCCGTGTTGGGCGTGTGCCCGATGGCGTAGAAGAGGCCTCCCGCCTCGACGACCTTCTCCGCTCCCGTCTTGACGTTTTTGACCCGGACGCCGCTGAGGAACTTTTCGCCGACGACGTCCACGGGGACGGTGTCCCACAGGACCTCGATCTTGGGGTTCTCGAGGACGCGCGTCTGCATGGCCTTGGAAGCGCGGAACTCGTTGCGCCGGTGCACGAGGACGACCTTGGAGGCGAAGTGCGTGAGGTACATGGCCTCCTCCATCGCCGTGTCGCCCCCGCCGATGACCACGAGGACCTTGTTGCGGAAGGGCGGGAGGCCGCCGTCGCACACGGCGCACGCCGAGATGCCGCGGTTCCAGAGGCGCTCCTCGGAAGGCAGATGCAGGCGCTTGGCCGTGGCGCCCGTGGCGACGATGAGGCTCTCCGCCTTCACGGTCTGCGAGGCGGTCTTCACGGTGAAGGGGCGCGCGGAGAGGTCCACCGACTCCACGTCCTCGGTCTCGATGCGCGTGCCGAACCGGAGGCTCTGCTCACGCATCCGCGTCATGAGCTCGGGGCCCGTGACGCCTTCGGGAAACCCGGGGAAGTTCTCGACCTCTGTGGTGGTCATGAGCTGGCCGCCGGCCACGCCGCCGGCGATGAAGCCCTCGAACATGAGGGGTGAGAGGTTGGCGCGGGAGGCGTAGATGGCGGCCGTGTGGCCGGCGGGGCCGGACCCGATGATGACGACTTTCTCGACGGACTCTGCGGTCATGCGTGTTCTCCCTTGAAGCGCCAATTATAGCCGAAAGCAGGGCTCGCTAGAGCCGAAAGCCGACACCTGACGTCCAAACGCTACCTAGTTCGAGAATTTCGCGCGGAGGGAGGCGGGGGCGGCGACGATGAGCTTGGCGAGCAGGCCCCACCGGCGGGGGACGTAGGCGACGCGCTTCCGTTTCAAGATGGCGCCGTAGATCTGCCGCGCCGCTCTGGGCGCGTCCACGAGCCAGAACATGCCCTTCTGGTCTTTCGTCATGGGCGTGTCCACGTAGCCGGGCCGCACGTCGGTGACGGCGACCCCGTACTTGCCCAGGTTGCCCCGGAGGCCCTCGAGGTAGCGCGACACGAAGGCCTTCGACGCGTTGTAGGCGGGCACCTGCGCGCTCCCCAGGAGGGACGCCACCGAGGAGATCCCCACCAGGTGTCCCGAGCGCTGCTCGAAGAAACGGTGCGCCGCCCAGTTCGCGCACGCGGCGAACCCCACCACGTTCGTGGCAAGGGTGGATTCCTCCACCTCCCAGACCAGCTTTCGATTGTGGGGGCTCACGCCGGAGCTCAGCACGACGCAGTCCACGCCGCCCAGGTCTGCAGCGAGCGCGTCGAGGGACGGGGCGACGGAACCGGTGTCCGTGACGTCGAGGCGCCGGACGCGGACCGCGCCGCCGAGCTCGGCCCTCAACGCATCGAGGGCCTCGATGTTACGTCCCGCCAGGCCCAGGGCCCAGCCGTCACGCGCCATGAGTCTCGCGACCTCGAGGCCCAGGCCCGAGCTCGCGCCGACGATGATGGCCTTCTTCACGGCGTGCCTCCTGCGCGAGACGATATCACGGCGGCCGCCCGCGGTATAATCACCCCGGAGGTGCTAGGGCGCTGGTGCGTCCCGCGGCCTTCAAAGCCGTTGCACCCAGGCTAACCCCTGGGCGGGAGAGTTCGATTCTCTTGCACCTCCGCCACTCTTCGAGAAGGGGGCTCCGCCCCCCTCTCGCGCTCGCTTCGCTCGCTGATACCCCCCGAGGCGGTTGCGCCTTAGCGCGGGCAAAGCCCGTCGCACGGCGCATTATTTCTTGATTGAAGGAAGGGAAGTCTCGAGGGTCCATGTTGGTGCTTCTTCACCCGAACTTCTGCGAGACGTGGTCAATCCTCAGGCGCCGTCGCCCCGCTTGGCCCGCACGGCCCCGGCCACCAGCTTCTCGAGCACCTTCAGGTCCACGTCGGCGAGCCGCCCGATGTAGAGGCACCCTTTTCCGAATTTGACCTTCCCCAGTGAGGCCAGGAGCCTGTCGTGGTCCGGTGCCGCGTTGAGCCCGTAGACGCTGATGTCGCCCTTCCGGGAGGCGAACCCGACGAGGCACATGTCGCCCTCGCGGCCGCTCTCGTATCTGTAGTGGTAGCTGCCGAAGCCCACGATGCTCGAGCCCCACATCTTCGGAGGGTGCTTGCTGGCCTTCGCCATCAGCTTGCTGAGGGCGACGCAGTCTTTCCGCCGCGCCTCGTCAGGGATGGCAGCGAGGTAGGCTTCTGGGCTCCGATCGGTTTCTTTCGTCTTGTTCTCAGCCATCAGCCCCTCCTGACTCTCGGACGGTGCACGTCCTTCAAGACAGCGGGGTGAGGAGGGATATTCCGCCGGCTTACCCCTTGAGCACGCTCTTGGCGATGACCATGCGCTGGACCTCGCTCGTGCCCTCGTAGATGGTGGTGACGCGGACGTCCCGGTAGAAGCGCTCCACGGCGTATTCTCGGCTGAAGCCGTAGGCGCCGTGGATCTGCACCGCTGAATCGCATACGGCCTTGGCGGTCTCGCTGGCGTAGAGCTTCGCCATGGAGGAGGCCTGGGACTGCCCGGGCCCGCCGCCGGCGGCGCGCATGGCTGCGGCTCGGTGGGTTAGGAGGCGGGACGCCTCGATCTGTGTGGCGGCCTCGGAGAGCATGAACTGGATGGCCTGGTGCTCGGCGATGGGCTTGCCGAAAGTCTCGCGCTCCTTCGCGTAGCGGACGGCCTCCTCGAAGGAGCCCTGGGCGATGCCCACGGCCTGGGCGGCGATGCCGATGCGCGACACCTCGAGCGTGGCGAGCGCGATCTTCATCCCGTCGCCCTCCTTGCCGAGGAGGTTCGCCGCGGGCACGCGGCAGTCCTCGAAAGTGATGCCCGAGGTGATGGAGGCGCGGAGCCCCATCTTCTTCTCGTGCGGCATGAAGTGGAAGCCCGGCAGGTCGGAGGTCACGACGAAGGCCGAGATGCCCTTCGCGCCGATCCCTGGCGTGGTCACGGCCATGACCACGAAGGTCTTGCCCACGTGGGTGTTCGTGATCCAGGCCTTGGCGCCGTTCAGGACGTAGTGGTCGCCGTCCCTGACGGCCTTCGTTTGGAGCGCCGCGGCGTCGGTGCCGGAGCCGGGTTCCGTTAGGCAGAACCCGCCGAGCTCCGCGCCCTCGGCGAGCGGGGGCAGGAAGCGCCGTTTCTGCTCCTCGGTGCCGAAGCGGAGGATGGGCTCCTGGCAAACCGAGTTCGTGACCGAGACGGTGACCGCGGTGGAGGGGCATACGCGGGCCAGCTCCTCGATGGCGACGGCGTAGGCCACGTCGTCCAGGCCCGAGCCCCCGTAGGTTTCGGGGGTGACCATGCCCAGAAGGCCGAGCTCGGCGAGCCCGGGCAGGAGCTCGGCGATGAACTCCTCCTTCTCGTCGCGGCGGGCCACGCCGGGGCGGACCTTTTCCTCCGCGAAGTCGCGGACCATCTGGCGGATCATCTGCTGGTCTTCGTTCAGCTCGAAGTTCATGGGGCCCTC
>JBBIUU010000017.1:16004-35602 GCA_037440125.1 Acidobacteriota bacterium | reverse complement strand
CGGTGATCAGAAGCGCGGTTTTCTCTTGCCTAGGAATGCCGCCACGCCCTCGGCGGGGTGACCCGTGTCGAAGGCGAGCGCAAAGGCCGCACGTTCGAGGGCCCAAGCCGGATCGAGGGGCAGCCCCGCCTCGTGGTAGAGGAGGGGGCGGAGGAGGGCGAGCGCTTCGACGGACAGGCCGCGATATCGCTCGCCGGCCCGTCTCGCGGCGCCGTCGGGCTCTCCCAGGAAGGGCTCCGCCCATCCCGAGCGCACGGCCTCGGAGGCGGTGAGCTTCCCCCCGCCGAACCAGACGCGCGAGGCGCCGGCCTGGCCGATGCGCAGGGCGAGGAGGACCGCCTCGCCTCGGCCCGCCGCGCCGAAGGCGAGGCTGGAGCGCCGCGCCATAAGGAGGTGGTCGCACGCCAGGAGGAGGGTCGCGGCGTCGCCGGCGACTCTCCCCGACACCACGCCGGTGACGGGCATGGGGTGGCGCAGGAGCGCCTTCGTCAAGTGGCCCGCGTCTCCCAAATCGGTGGAGGTGTTCGTGGCCACCACCACGAGCGGCGTCCCGCGCGCCTCCAGCGCGGCCTCCATTCCGGGGGTCCCGCCGGCGAGGTCCACGATCAGGCCGTCAGACACTGCCGGCTCCGCGACGGCCGAGGACCTTCCGGACCTCCGGCCCGGCGTCGAGGATCTCGTCGCCCTCCTCGACCCTCGTCTGGCAGGCCAGGGCCTCGTGGGCCTTCCCGGCCCGCACGAGGACGAGCCGGCAGTTCCGGCAGTCGCCGTTCCAGCAGAAGTCGCCGTAGGGGACCTCCTCGGGCTCGAGGAACTGGAAGCAGCGCAGGAGGAGGTTGTTCTCGGGCACGGCGAGGTCGCGCCCCAGGTATCGGATGGTCACCAGACGTTCGTAGGGGTCGAAGAGGTCGTCGGTCATGGGAGAGCAGGCGCGAGGCGCGAGGCGGAAGGCGTGAGGGTGAAGGCCGCTTCTTTTCGTCCGCTCACGGCTCGCGCCTCATGCCTCTGGCCTAAAAGAACTTCGCCACGTCCATGATGAGGATGACGGCGAAGAGGAGGATGAGGAGGCCGAAGCCCACCTGGAGGATCCTCTCCTTGACGCCGACCGGCAGGTCCCTGCGCGCCGCCCCCTCGATGGCGAGGATGAGGATCTGCCCACCGTCGAGGCCGGGGATGGGCAGGACGTTGAAAAACCCCAGCTGCAGGGAGATGATCGCCATGAGCCAGAGGATGTTGTAGAGGCCGGTCTGGGCGACCTTCCCCGTGATGTAGGCGATGCTCACGGGTCCCGAGAGGGAGCTCAGGGCCACCTTGTGCTCGACGAGGCGCTGGATCGTGCGCAGGGCGAGCGTGCTCTGGTCGGCCGTCAGCCTCGCCGCCTTGCCCAGGCACGAGGGGAACGGGTAGCGGACCCACGTGCTCTCCTGCGGGGTCACGCCCACGAGGTACTTCTTGGCCTGCTCGTTCCACTCGGGCTTGACGGTGACCTCGACCTTCTTGCCCTCGCGCTCGAGGGAGAAGGTGTGCGCCTTGTCCCCGCCCTCGCGCATGGCCTGCTGGAACTGGTCCCAGAAGGCCATGGGCACGCCGTCGAGCGCCTCGATGCGGTCCCCGGGTCTGAGGCCGGCCGCCAAGGCGGGCGAGGGGGTGGCCACGCCGCCGATGACGGGGGCGAGCGCGGGGTAGACGCCGATGTCCCCCACGGGCTGGTGCAGGAGGGTCGCCGTGGCTGGCGTCACGATGAAGGTCTCGGTTTCCCCGCCGCGTCTCACCTGCACGCGATAGGGCGCCTGCGTGAGGGAGAAGATCTCCTCGCGGGCCTGGTCCCAGTTCTGGACCGCGCGTCCGTCGAGCGAGAGGAGGACGTCGCCGCTCAGGATCCCCACCTTGGCCGCGGGCGAGTCGGGCGCGACCCACCCCACGCGGGGCGGCTGGTCCTTGAGGAGACTCTCCTCCACGCCCACCATGAGGAGACCCGCGAAGAGGACGTAGGCCAGGAGGACGTTGAACACGACCCCCATGATCATGACGACGAAGCGCTGCCAGCGCGGCTTCTCGAAGAAGAGCGCCCCGGGTCCCTGGCCCGAGGGGGCGCCCTGGACGGCCTCGAGGTCGCCCTCGCCGCGGAACTTAACGTATCCGCCGAAGAGGAGCCACCTTAGCTGCCAGAGGTTGTAGGAGCCCTTGCGCTCCCAGAGCCTGGGCCCGAAGCCGATGGAGAATGCGTCGATGCCGAAGCCCTGGAGGCGCCCCGCCAGGTAGTGGCCGAACTCGTGGACGAGCACGAGCGCGCCGAGGACGAAGAAGAAGGCGGCGAAGGAGATGATGCCCCCGAGGACCGCGCTCACGCGAGGGCCTCGCGGGCCAGGGCGCGGCCGCTCGTGTCCAGAGCGAGGACCTGCTCCAGGCTGCTCGCCGAGGAGGCCACCGTGCGCTCCAGCACCCATGCGATGCACCGGTGGATGCCGCCGAAGGGGATGCGCCCCGCGAGGAAGGCCGCGACGGCCTCCTCGTTGGCGGCGTTCATGGCGATGGTGTGGGCCTCGGATGCTTCAGCCGCCTCGCGGGCGAGCTTCAGGCACGGGTAGCGCGAGGCCTCGGCCTCCTTGAAGGTCAGAGTCCCCATGGCGGTGAGGTCGAGCATGTCGAGGACGCCCTCGCGCCGCACGGGGTAGGTGAGGGCGTACTGCACGGGGAGGGCCATGTCGGTCGTGGCGAGCTGGGCCATGACCGAGCCGTCCACGTATTCCACCATGGAGTGGACGATGCTCTGCGGGTGGATGACGACGCCGATCCTGTCGAGGGGCACGCCGAAGAGATAGTGGGCCTCGATGACCTCGAGCCCCTTGTTGATCATGGTCGCCGAGTCCACGGTGATCTTGCGACCCATCTTCCACGTGGGGTGCGCGAGGACGCGGTCCACGGGGGCGTCCTCGATCTCGCCGAGGGGCGCGTCGCGGAGGGAGCCTCCCGACGCGGTGAGGACGATCCGGCGGATGTGCTTGGGGCTCTCGCCGCGCGCGCACTGGAAGACGGCGCAGTGCTCGCTGTCGACGGGGAGCAGCTCGGCGCCCGAACGGTGCGCGGCGTCGATCATGAGGCGCCCCGCCATCACGAGGGCCTCCTTGTTCGCGAGCGCGACGCGCTTGCCCCGCTGGACGGCCCGGTAGGTTGGCGCGAGGCCGTTGGAGCCCACGATGGCGGCCATGACGATCCTCGCGTCGGGGGCCTCGGCCACCTGCGTGGCGCCGTGCGACCCGTGGGCCACCTCGAGCTCCGGGAAGAGTCTGCGCAGCTCGTCGGCGTCTTGGGCGCGCTCCACCGAAACGATGGACGGGTGGAACGCCCGGACCTGCTCCACCATGCGCTCGAGACGGCGACCGGCGGCCAGGCCCACCACGTGGAACTGGTCCGAGAGGTGGGCGATCACCCTCAGGGTGGTCTCGCCGACGCTGCCCGTGGAGCCGAGGATCGAGACGCCGGTGCTCATGTCATCAAGGCCTGGTGGTAGAAGAACAGCACGGGGCCGTTCACGACGAGGCTGTCGAGCCGGTCGAGGAACCCGCCGTGGCCCGGCAGGAGCGTGCCGCTGTCCTTCACGCCGGCGCCCCGCTTGAGGGCCGACTCGAAGAGGTCGCCGAGCTGGCCCACTACCGAGAGCGCCAGGCCCAGGGCGACGGCGTGCCGCCACTCGAGGTCGGCGAAGAAGGTGAGCTTCACGGCGGAGGCGCCCAAGAGGCCGCCCGCCACGTTCGCCACGGCGCCCTCCCAAGTCTTGCCAGGGGACACGGCCGGCGCGAGCTTGTGACGGCCGATGGCGCTGCCCACGTAGTAGGCGGCCGAGTCGCCCGCCCAGACGACGATGGCGCCGAGGAAGATGAGGCGTGCGCCGAGGGGCTCGCCGAGCTTCCGCACGAGGATCATGAATCCCAGGAGGTACCCCGTGTAGAGGGCCGTGAAGCACGCGAGCGCGCTTGAGGCCAGGACGCCCGGGAGGGGGACACGACCGAAGAGGGCGAAGGCTACGAGCGCCAGGGGGCCCGCCGCGAGCACCGCATCCAGGCGGAAGACGTCGGGCCACAGGGCGCCGAAGAGGAAGCAGGCGGCCCAGACGGGTCCCAGGAAGGGGAAGGGCTCGATGCCCGAGGCCCTCCCGATGCGCTCGAGCTCGGCCGAGCAGAGGACCGACGCCACGAGCACCAGGGTGCCGAAGACGAGGGGGTCCGGTGCGAGCACGGCCCCGATGAAGAGCGGCAGGAGGACGAGCGCCGTGAGGATGCGCTTCACGGGGAGGGCCTCGCCGGCCCGTGGTCCTCGGGCCCAGGGGCGACCCCGCCGTAGCGGCGCTCGCGCCGCTGGTAGTCCAGCACGGCCTCGTAGAAGTGATCCTCCTTGAAGTCCGGCCAGAACAGGTCGAGGATGCACAGCTCGGTGTAGGCGATCTGCCACAGGAGGAAGTTGCTGACGCGGTACTCGCCGCTCGTGCGGATCAGAAGGTCCGGGTCGGGCAGGTCCGGCGCGTAGAGGTGGCGCGCCACCTCCTCCTCGGTCACCCGGCCCGAGCGCCTGCCCTCCACCGTCGCCCTGGCGATGGCCTCGCAGGCGTCGGCGATCTCGCTGCGCCCGCCGTAGGAGAGCGCCAGCGTCAGCGTGCACCCGCCCGAGTTCTTCGTCTTCGCCTCAAGGCCCGACAGGAGCTTCTGGACGGGCCTGGGGAGGTCGGAGGTGCGGCCGATGGTCCGGAACCGGATGCGGTTCTCCTCGATCTTCCTGGCCTCGGACCTCAGGAACTGCTGGAGGAGCTGGAAGAGAGCGCGTACCTCAGAGGCCGGGCGCTTCCAGTTCTCCACCGAGAAGGCGTAGAGCGTGAGGTGCCGGACGCCGAGGTTGGAGGCCGCCGAGACCGCCTGCTTCACCGCCTCGATGCCCGCCTTGTGGCCCTCGATGCGCGCCAGCCCGCGGGCCTTCGCCCAGCGGCCGTTGCCGTCCATGATGATGGCCACGTGCACCGGCACGCGGTCCGGGTCCACCAGCCGCAGCAGGGGGTGGGCGTCGGGTTTTGGGGCGCTCTTAGGTGCTCGTTTCATGGCCGTCCGTCATGAAATGAAAAGGTAGCACGCCCGGGCCCCGCGGCCCAAATCTCGGCGCTCATCCCAGGAGATTCCGCTCGGCCTCGTCGAGCCTCGTCCGGAGGCGTCCGGCCTCGTCGGCCATATCCCGCGCCCTCTGGGCGAGCTCGTCCACGGCCGAGCGGAGCCCGGCGAGCGTCTCGCGGACCCGGGCCTCGTCGACCCCGGGCAGGGGGGCCACCTCGGGCTCGGAGGTCTCCTCGATTTCCGTGACCTCGATGACCTCGGGCTCGGACACCTCCACCACGTCCGCCTCCGGACGGGGCTGCGGATTCGCCGGCGTCGCGCCGGGCACGGAGAGGGGCGCCACGTCCCGGATGGTCTCGATCTCCACCGCCTCCATCTCCTCGTCCACCTCCGCGCGCACCTCGTGTCCCCCCTCGAGCTCCACCTCGGGCAGGGGCGGGCGCGCGACCGGCGGCGGAGGTGGCGGGATGACGGGCATGGGCGGCGGCGTGGGCTCGGGGGGCGGCGGCGGCGGCGGGGGTGGGGGTGGGACGACCGGCTGCGGGGGAGGAGTGGCCTCCTCCGCGGGTGCTTCCCGGCCGCTGAACTGCGCCTCCGCGGCCTGCATCTTGCGGATGACGAGTTCGATGATCTTCTTGAGCGTGTCGTTGACGCCGGTCCCCTGGGTGGCCACGGAGAGGAACGTGGGGACGTTCCGCCAGTTGAGCCGCGCGTCGAGCTCCTCGGGCGCGGCCGCGTCGGGCAGGTCGCGCTTGTTGTACTGGAGCACGAGGGGGACCGTCTCGGGGTCGAGGCTGTTGAGCCGGAGGTTCCCCTTGAGGTTCTCGAGGCTCTCCACGTTGGCGTCCATCATGATGCGCTGGGAGTCCGCCACGAACACGACGCCGTCGCTGCCTCGAAGGACGATGCGCCTCGTGGCGTCGTAGAAGACCTGCCCGGGCACCGTGTAGAGCTGCACGCGGACCTTCATGCCCCGGATGGTCCCGAGCTCCACGGGCAGGAAGTCGAAGAAGAGGGTCCGGTCCGTCTCGGTGGCCACGGTCAGGAGCTTCCCCTTGTTCTTGGGGTTGGCGGTCTCGTAGATCTTCTCGAGGTTCGTCGTCTTGCCGCAGAGGCCGGGGCCGTAGTAGACGACCTTGAAAGTGATCTCCTTGGTGGCCCTATTGATCATGACCATGGTCGTTCTCCTTCTGCATGCCCAGCGTCGCCAGCCTGCGGTAGAGGTGCCTCCGTTCGATCTCGAGCTCCTCGGCGGTGCGCGAGACGTTGCCGCCGTGGCGCCCGAGGGCCCTCCGGATGAACTCCCGCTCGAAGGCCTCCCGCGCCTCCTTGAGCGGTCCCGACCAGGGGAGCGCCACCTCGGGCGCGGGCGCGGCGCCGCCCGGTTGGATGGGGAGGTCCGACGCGCGGACCTCCGGCGAGGGCACCATGATGATGAGCCACTCCATGAGGTTCCTCAGCTCGCGGACGTTCCCCGGCCACCCGTAGCCGAGGAGGGCGTCCACGGCGTCGCGGCCGAGCGCCTTCGGGGGTTTGCCGTACTGCTTGGAGAAGAAGGCGAGGTAGTAGTTGCACAGCAGGGGCACGTCGGAGGCGCGCTCCCTGAGGGGCGGCACCACGATGGGGAGGACGTTGAGGCGGTAGAAGAGGTCCTGCCGGAAGCGCCCCGCGCCGATCTCGTCGGGCAGGTTCTTGTTCGTGGCCGCGAGCACGCGCACGTCCACGCGGAGGCTCTCCGTGCCGCCCACCGGCTCGAAGGTCTGCTCCTGGAGGACGCGCAGGACCTTGGCCTGGGTGGCCCAGCTCATGTCGCCCACCTCGTCCAGGAAGAGGGTCCCGCCGTCGGCCTGTAGGAACTTGCCCTTCTTGTGCTCGATGGCGCCCGTGAACGACCCCTTGCGGTGGCCGAAGAGCTCGCTCTCGATGAGCTCCGAGGGGATGGCCGCGCAGTTGAGCTCGATGAAGGGCTCCTCCGATCGGTCGCTGTAGGCGTGGATCAGGCGCGCGACGAGCTCCTTGCCCGTGCCGTTCTCGCCGTAGATGAGCACGCGGCCTGCGGTGGGCGCGGCGCGGCGGATCTGCTCCTTGAGCCGGAGGATGGCGTCGCTCTCCCCCACGAGCGTGATCTCCTCCTGCATGCGCATCTGCAGGAGGCGGTTCTTTTCCTCGAGCCGGCGCTTCTTCAGCGCGTTGGACACCGTGAGGACGACCCGCTCGAGGGAGAGGGGCTTCTCGATGAAGTCGAAAGCCCCGAGCTTGGTGGCGCGCACGGCAGTCTCGATGTTGCCGTGGCCCGAGATGACGAGGACCTCCGAGGGGACGCCCTGCTCGCGCAGGCGCGTCAGGACCTCGAGCCCGTCCATGCCCGGCAGCCACACGTCCAGGAGGATGACGTCGAAGTCCTCGGCGGCGGCGAGGGGGAGGGCCTGCTCGCCGCTCTCCGCCTCCTCCACCGCGTAGCCCTCGTCCTCCAGGATCTGCCGGAGCGTGCTCCGGATCCCGGCCTCGTCGTCGACGATGAAGATGGAGCCTTTAGGCATGCTCGCTCCCGCTTCTCTCCCCGCTCAAACCTGATCTCTTCCTCGCGCCTCGCGCCTCGCGCCTCATGCCTGCTTCCTCTATGCCATCGGCAGGGTCACGATGAACCCCGCGCCCTCGGAGATGGTCTCGTCCACGTGGATTTCGCCGCCGTGCTCCTCGAGGATCCTGGCCACGATGGCCAGGCCGAGCCCCGTGCCCTTCTTCTTGGTCGAGAAGTAGGGGAGGAAGAGCTTGGGCTTGTCCTCGGGCCTGATGCCGTGCCCCGTGTCGCGCACCTTCACCACGGCCTCGCCCCCCTCCTCGCGCAGGGTGATCCACACCGTTCCGCCCGTCTCCATGGCCTGCAGGGCGTTCTCCAGCAGGTTCTTGAACACGCGCCCCATGTGCTCGGTGTCCATGCGCACGGGGGGGAAGGGCTCCTGGAGGTCGAGCCGGAACGTCACCTCGGAGGAGGCCGTCTGGTAGGCGGCCACGGTGTCGCGGATGAGGTCCGGCAGGTGCGCGGGCCTCGCCTTGAGCTCCGGGAGGCGGGCGAACTTGGAGAAGGCGTTGACCATGGTCATCATGGCCTCCACCTCGCGCTCGATGGCCTCCGTGCCCTCGACGGCCGCCTGCTGAAGGTCGGGGGCGTGCTCGAGGGCCTTCTTGTGCACGCGCTGGGCGCTGAGCCGGATGGGCGTCAGCGGGTTCTTGATCTCGTGGGCCATGCGCTGGGCCGCCTCCTGCCAGGCCGCGATGCGCTGGGCCCGGGACAGGGCGCTGATGTCCTCGAGGATGATGAGGTTCCCGAAGACGTGCCCCGAGGGGTCGCGCAGGGGGGCCGCGGAGACCGAGAGGATCATCTGGCCGTCCCGCGCGCTCAGCGTCATCTCCTGGTTGAATACGGGACGGTGGGGCAGCGTCGCCAGGGTCACCTGGACGGGGGCCCACTCGGGCCGCGACACCACGCTCCGCAGCGACTGCCCGCGCTCCACGCCGAGGATCTCCCGGGCCTTGGTGTTGAGCGTGCGGATCTCCCCGTCGGGCCCCGTAGAGACGACGCCGATGTTGAGGGTCTCCAGGAGGGTCTCGATGTAGCGGCGGCCGCGCTCGGCGGCGTCGGTGGTGAGGCGGAGCTCGGCGTTGCTCAGCTCCAGCTCGCTCTTGCTCACCTCGAGCTCGCGGGTCATCCGGTTGAAAGACCCGACTACCACGCCGATCTCGTCCCTCGCCTCGTAGTCGATGCGATGCGAGAGGTTCCCGCGGGAGACCTCCTCCGTGCCCTCCAGGAGGAGCTGCAGCGGCACGCTGATCTCGCGCGACAGGCGGGACCCGACCCACACCGCCACGAAGGTCACGAGGAGCGTGAGCGCGAGGAAGGACGAGACCATGGAGGTCTTCATGGCCTTGCGCTGGCTGCGGACGCGGAGGTACTGCTGGTTGTTCTCGGCGATGAAGCGGGCGCGCTCGAACATGCGCTGGGGCAGGTGCGTGCCCACGGCCACGCCCAGCTCGCCCTGCACCGTCACGCCGCTCAGCACCGTGGGGGGCGGCGTGAGGTCGATCCACCCCTTGAGCCCGCCCGTCTGGAAGATCTTGTTCAGCGTGTAGGCTCTCGGCACCGCGAACGTCGGGGGCTCCCTGAGGACCACCGTGCCGGCGCGGGTCACGAGGGCCATTCCGTCCAGATCGCCCGCCTTGAAGAGCTGGGCCGCGAGCGCGGGACGGAACTCCTCGGGCACCTGCCGGAGCTGCCACGCGAGCGCCTGCGCCTTGCGGTAGGTCTGGTCGCGCACGAGGTCGAGGGAGTCGTCCACGAGCTGCTGGCCGGCGGTGGTGAGGCCGCTCACGGGCGAGCTGAACCAGCGGTCCACGCTCGACTCGATGAGCGTGATGGCGCCCACGAAGAGGAGCAGGGAGGGCAGGAGCCCGAGGAGGACGAAGGCCGTGAGGAGGCGCGTCCGGAAGCGCGCTCCCTCGCGCTGGCGCCGCCACTCGAGGAATCCCTTCACGAGCTCCCGGAAGAGGATGAAGAGGAGCACCGTCATGAGCAGCAGGTTAGCCAGGGAGAGGACCGTGAGCAGGTAGCTCCCCGCGGGCGTCAGGCCCGAGGTGTCCTGCATGTGCCGTGTGGCGAAGATGAAGCCGAGGACGAGCGCGAGGCCGGCGCCCGCGAGGAGGATCACGGAGACGCGGGGGGAGAGGCGGGACCTCATGGCGTGTCCATGGGCACGTCGTGCCAGGGTGTCTGGACGTCCCAGGGGATGATCCAGAGCGCGAAGTCGTCGAGCAGGTGGACCATGGCGCGCACCGAGTAGGTGCCCTGGCTGGAGGGGTCGAGGTTCGCCACCGAGGTGACCACGAAGTTGTCCAGGCGCTCGAGGTAGCTCACCGCCTCCTCGTAGGTCTCCACGACGCGCTCGTCCGTCTTCTTCCCGTCCACGAAGGTCTCGAGCGCGAACTGGTGGGTGAGGTTGTCGTAGGTGGCGCGGTGGACGACCTTGTGCCGGACCATGGTCCTGTTCGTCCACGCCGTCCTGTGCTTGAGGATCTCGACGGTGTAGGTGATGTTGACCGGCCTCGTGGAGAGGATCGCCTCCTTCATGTCGGGCCGGTCGAAGGCGTTCGCCACCTCCAGGGACACGAGGATGTTGCTGTCCTGGAAGCGGTAGGTCATGTTCTTGACGGCGGGGCTGGGCGTGCCGCTCGCGGGGGAGGGCAGGGCCGCCAGGAGGAGCGCGAGGGCCAGGAGGACGGCGACGGGGCGCAGCCCGGGGCGCCGGCCCCTGCGGCCGTCGCCCGTCGTGCCTCCGGTCGCCCCCTCCGTCCGACTCACGCTGTCCTCCTCCGTCCGCCGCGCGGCCTCACAGCACGTTCGCGGCGATCTCCGCCAGGTCCGAGCGCTCGCCGCGGGCGAGGGTCATGTGGCCCGCGAGGGGCTGGTCCTTGAACCGTTCCACCACGTAGGTGAGCCCGTTCGAGGAGCTGTCGATGTAGGGGTTGTCGATCTGGTAGGGGTCCCCGGTGAGGATGACCTTCGTGTTCTCGCCGGCCCTCGTGATGATCGTCTTCACCTCGTGCGGCGTGAGGTTCTGCGCCTCGTCGATGATCATGTACTGGCTCGGGATGGACCGGCCGCGGATGTACGTCAGCGCCTCGATCTGGAGGATGCGCTGGTCCACGAGCTCCCGGTACGCGTCGTGCCCGCGGTTGCTGTACGAGAGGTTGAGCAGGAGCTCGAGGTTGTCGAAGATGGGCTGCATCCAGGGCTTGAGCTTCTCCTCCAGCTCGCCGGGCAGGAACCCGATGTCGCGGCCCATGGGGAAGATGGGGCGCGTCACGAGGAGGCGCTGGTAGACCTGCTGGTCCGACACCTTGTGCAGGCCCACGGCCAGCGCCAGGAGCGTCTTGCCGGTGCCGGCCTTGCCCACGAGCGTCACGAGCGGAATCTGGTCGTTGAGCAGCAGGTCCACCGCGAAGCGCTGCTCCTTGTTGCGCGGCGAGATGCCCCACAGCGGCTTGGCCTCCTCCACGGGGTGGAGGACGTCCTCCGAGGGCACGTGCTTGGCGAGGGCCGTGTGCGAGGGGTTCTCCTCGTCCACGAGGAGGGCCATCTCGTTGGGGTGGAGCTCCCACTCGTTGCCGACGCACTTCTTGGAGAAGAGGGCGTCGAGGGTCTTCCTCGGGACGGTGATCGTGCGCCATCCCTGGTACAGCTCGTCGATCTGGACCTTGTCGGTCTCGTAGTCCTCGGCCGGCACGCCCAGGGCGTCGGCCTTGATGCGGAGGTTCGTGTCCTTGGTGACGAAGACCACGTCCTGGCCCTGGCGCTTGTAGTGGAGCGCCACGCTCAGGATGAGGTTGTCCGCGCTGCCCTCGCGGATGGACGGCGGGATGTCGCTGCCCACCCGCTCCACCACGACCCGCACCGTCCCGCCGTTCTCCAGGGCCACGCCGCTCGACAGCGGGCCCTTGAGGCGCAGGCGGTCGAGCTCGCGGGAGACCTCGCGGGCGTTCCTCCCCAGGTCCGACACGTCTCGCTTGAAGCGGTCCACCTCCTCGATCACCCAGATGGGGATCACCACCTCGTGCTCCTGGAAGCGGTGGATGCTTCGGGGGTCGTGGAGCAGGACGTTGGTGTCCAGGACGTAGATGCGGCTCATACGATCTCCTTCAGGACCGAGCTGACCTCGCCGAGACTCGCCGGGCGATCCTTGGGGCTCTTGTTCAGGCACCACAGGACGAGCTGCTCCAGCCGGGCCGGGAGGCGCACGAGCCTCGACGGCGGCACGGGCTGCTCCTTGAGCTGCTTGAGGACGATGAGGGCAGGGTTCTCCCCGCTGAAGGGGTCCTGCCCCGTCACGAGGAAGTAGGCGAGGAGCCCGAAGCAGTAGATGTCGGACCTCGCGTCCAGGGGCTGGCCCTGGATCTGCTCGGGCGAGACGTACTTGGGCGAGCCCACGAAGCGGCCCTCGCCGGTGAGCTCGGCGGACTCCTCCACGGCCACGTAGGCGATGCCGAAGTCGAGGAGCTTGGGGATGCCCGCCGGCGTGAGGATCACGTTCTGCGGTTTGAGGTCCCGGTGGACGATGCCGAGGCGGTGCGCCTCGGAGAGGCCGTCCGCGATGCCTCGCAGGATCTCCACCTTATGCCGGAGGTTCGCCTTCCGGCCCTCGCCTTCGCGCATCCACTGGCTCAGCGTCCGGCCCGGGACGTACTCCATGGTGAGGAAGCTGAGGTCGCGCCACGTGCCGAGGTCGAAGACGCGGATCACGTTGGGGTGCGTGATCTTCCTCGTGAGCTTGATCTCGCGAAGGAACCTCGCGCGGGAGGCCTCGTCCATGTCGGGGCGGCGGCGCAGGGTCTTGAGCGCCACCACCTCGTCCAGGTCGCGGTCCTTCACACGGAACACCTGCCCCATGCCGCCCCGGCCGAGCTCGTCGAGGATCTCGTAACGGCCCGCGATGACGGAGCCCGGCGGCAGCTCGAGCGCGCCCAGGTCCCGGAGCGCGTCCTCGGCGGTGCCGTAGCGGTCCATGAGGTCCGGGGCGAGGAGCCGCCGCACCACGTCCCGGGCCGCGGCGCTCAGGGAGAGCCCCTTGAACAGCGCGTCGTCCCAGGATCGGAGCGAGAGGTCGCCGGGCTGCGGCGTGACGGGCGGGTGGCCGGAGACCAGGTGGATGAACAGGGCGCCCGCGCCATAGAGGTCCGACGAGATGCTCAGGTTGCCGTGGAGCGTGGTCTCCGGCGGCAGGTAGAGCGCGAGGGGGTCGGAGGCCGACCTGAGCTCGAGGTCCTCGTAGGAGCGCACCACGCCGAACCCCTGCACCTTGACGCGCCCCTCGGCGTCGAGGAGGACCGAGTCGGGCGAGATGTGCCCGTGGAGCACCCGGCGCGCGTGGGCCTCCGAGAGCGCCTCGATGATCTGCCTCAGCTTGTCGAGGGCGGCCATGACGGAAGGCTGGTAGCCCTCGCGGAGCCATTCGGCGACGGGCCGACCGCCGAAGTCCTCGTAGACCATGAGGACCTCCTTCCGGCTCCGCTCCACGTCCCTGAGCGCGAGGACGGCGGGGTGGGCGAGCCCCAGGAGCCGCTGGAGCTCCTCGCGGTCCTCGACGAGGCGGGCGGGAGGGCGGTCCGCGCCCGAGACGAGGAGCCGGACGGGGAGGCGGAGCGCCTCGTCGCGGCCCTCGAACCACAGGCCGTACCTCCCCTCGCCGAGCGCCGTGCCGCGAGCGTACCGGCCCTGGGCGGGAGCGGGCTGCTTCGAGACCTCCTCCATCCGCTCGCGGACGTCCTGGAAGGCCACGTTGAGCGAGAGGACGCGCCGGTAGGCGTCCGTGGCCTGCTCGTAGTCGCCGAGCTCCTCGAGCGCCCTACCGGTGAGGTAGAGGCGCCACATCTCGCGCTCGCCCTGGGTTTCGGGCAGGCCCTCGAGGCAGGTCAGGACGAGTTCGGGCTGGTCCATCATGGCGAAGAGCCGGGCCTTGAGGAGCCGGACGCGCACCACGTCGCCCGCCGACTCCGGCAGGGCCTGGAGGCGCTGGAGGATGGCCTCCCGGTCCTCGTGCGAGGCCGCCAGCTCGACCGCCTCCTCCCACGCGCCCGCCTCGAAGGCCATCCGGCCCGCCGCGCGCTGGTCGCCCGCGGCGAGGTAGCACTGTTTGGCGAGGGAGAAGAGCTGGGCCTGCTGGAAACACTCGGCGGCGGGCAGGTACGCCTGGACCCTGTAGAAGAGGTTGCCCGCCATCTCGAAGTCGCCCATCTCCCGGCGAAGCTCGGCGGCGCTGGGGAGGTTCCCGGAAGACTCGAAGAGCGCCGCCGCGCGCTCGCGCATCCCGGCCCGGGCGAAGATGCGGGCGGCCTCCTCGGTTTCGCCCTTCGCGACGAGCGCCTCGGCCTGGAGCTCCGCGGGCGTGTCGTCGGATTTGTCCGCGAGCGCGGCCACGCGGTCCGGGGCGCCGGCGCGGTGGTAGCACTCCATGGCCTTCGTGTAGCTCTTCGCGGCCTCCCAGCACTGCCCCGCCTGGAGGTCGCGGTGGAGCGCCTCGTAGACCTCGGCGGCCCTCGCGTAGGCCTGCCCCTGTTCGAGGTAGCCCGCGATCTCGGCCATCTGCTCGCGGCTCTGCAGGTGCTCGGAGGGCGTGAGGGCCTCGCTCATGGGCATGTTCTTGAGCGCGCGCTCGAGGACGAGGAGCGCCTTGCCCACGTTCCCCTCCTGCATGAGGAGGCGCCCGGCCTCCATGAAACGCCCCGACTGTTCGAAGTACTGCGCCGCCAGCGCCGCGTTGCCGCCCTTCAGGGCGATGTAGGCGGCCTGCGCCTTGTTGCCGGTCTCGCCCATGAGCTGGGCAGCGCGGGCGTAGTGCCCGTGCCTGCCGAGGACCTCGGCCGCCGAGGTGGTGTCGCCGAGGCGCAGGAGGAGGTCCACCGCCGACTGGATGTGCCCCAGGGACTCTTCCACTTCCGCGGCCGTCGCGAGGTCGCCGCCCTTGAGATACATCTTGACGGCCTTCTCTCGCTCTCCCGCGGCTTTGTAAAGGTCGCCGGCCCGGAGATAGTTGCCCTTGAAATAGGCCTTCCAGGCGTCACGGGTCAGCTGGGACACGGGGCCTCCGAACAGCAGGCGGCTGGGAGACCCCTTGTGGGCCGCGTTGCCAGCGCCACGGTCCCGGATGTAAGGCGTCGCGACGCCGTCGATGCCCCACCGCATCGTCTAGGAGCGACAACACAGCAGACGGGGCCGCGCCGCGGCAACCCAGGGGGCCGATCCGCGAATGGCCACGGGATCACGCGCGAGGCGCCGGGCGAGCAGGGCAAGGCGGCCGACCGCGGGAAGGCCGGACCGCCTTTCAAGGGAGGCCAACACCGCCCTGCGATGCCCGCCGCCCGCGCCCGGAGGGACGGGGCCGGCCGGGCGCCTGGCTTTGTCAACTCGCTCATCCGATGGCACCGCATCGGCCATCGCTCGCTTCCTCGCCATGCATCCCGGCCAGCCACCGTCGTGACCCCGTTCCATCCGCGGATAGGCCCCAAGGGCGCGAGGGGTCGGGGGCCACCTGCGTTGTTGTGGCTCGTCCACGATGGCACCGCATCGCCCTCCTCGCCGCGCCTAGCATCTGGCCCCCAAGCCTCTTGCGCGCGGCCCGCAAGGGTTTCACAGCAGCCTGCTCAGGTCAGCCTAACGCCGGAAGCCCCCTGTGTCAATTTTGTCCCACCCGCTCGGAACCGCCTGTACACCGCGCTCCGAATCCAACTTGACGGCGCACGAGGCGGGGTTCATACTATCCTTGTGAGAAAGGGGGTTAGCCCATGAAACGTGCGGTTCTGCTTTTCCTCCTTTTGGCCATGATCGCCGTCTCCGCTGGAGCTTCCTACACCATCCAGCTGACCAACGGCAAGGTCATCACCGCGGACGCCAAGCCGTTCATCAACAAGGATCTCGCCTACTTCACCCGGACCGGCATCGAATACTACATCCCCGTCTCGCAGATGGACATGCAGGCGACGGAGCGGATCAATGCGGCCGAGGCTTCGGGAGGTCCGGCACCTGCAGCTGCGGTGGCCCCCAGCACGGCCAAGCCCGTCTTCGTGGGTGAGGAGCAGCTCGAGGTCATCCGGGCCCGGAGCCGCCTGGCGAACGAGGGGCAGCTCACGGCGCCCGCCGCAGAACCTCAGCCGGCCGAAGGCGGCGCTGCGCCAGCCGCCGCCGTCGTGAAGCCCGCATCGCAGAGCGCGCAGCGCGCCCAGCTGCAGGATCAGCTCAGCGGGCTCCTCGCCAAGGTGGCCGACCAGACGTCCCAGTACAACTCCCTCCAGAACCAGCTGACCACGTTGAAAGAGAGCTACAACACGAGCGCGCAGCAGGCCGACAAGGAGCACATCCAGCAGCAGATCGACGCGCTCTCTTCCCAGGCGGACGCCGTGCAGAGCGACCTGAACGGCACGCGGGGCCAGATCCAGTCGGTCCAGCAGCAGATCGCTTCGTCGCCCGTCGTGGTGGAGTCCGACGTCCCGCCCCCCAAGGAAGGCGAATAGCCTCGACACCGCGATCGGAAGTCACGGAACGATGGAGAAGGGGAGCCTCGGCTCCCCTCTCCTTTTGTCCGGCCCGTCGGACACCGTTCTGTCCCGCCCGAGGAGATCCCACGAGTCCAGCCTGCAGACCCATGAGAATCAATGGGTTAATTCTGCTGTGCGGTGGCACGCGGGTTGCGTGAGGACGGGGCGTTGGAGGATGCCATGAGCCGCTCCCATCGGACCACCCTCTGGATCGCCCTCGCCGCCGCGCTCGCCTCGGCCGTCGCCGTGTCCGCCGCGGAGGACTACGGCAACTACGCCCTGGTCCGGGGAATCGACGGGTCGGGCACGCTGCAGCCCTCGGGGGACGGGCAGCCGCAGTCGATCGTCCGGAACCTCCCCATCACGCCCGGGGACACGGTCTCCACCGACGCCGGGGGACGCGTCGACCTTCTCCTTCAAGACGGCAACCACCTCATCCTCGACACCTCGAGCCGGATCGAGATCGACCGCCTCCCCTCTGCCGAGGGAGACAGCGACCCGCTGACCATCAGGCTCTGGAAGGGCGCCATGTTCCTGGACATGCGAGCGTGGAACGCCCCCATGAGCGCCTACCTCGTTTCCACGCCCTCGGCCATGCTCTCCCCCGCGAGGGGCGGCCTCTACCTGATCCAGGTGGACAGCGTGGACCGGACGTTGACGGGGTGCCTGGAGGGCTCCTGCGTGGTCGTCAGCGCGGGCGAGTCGGTGACCCTCAACGCGCGGCAGTCCACCTACGTGGAGTACGGCTACCCTCCCATGAGCCCGCGCGCCCTCGAGACGGTGCCCGCGTCCCTGATGGCCTTCCGCAACGACAACATCCCCAAGCAGCGCTCCGACTCCGTCTCCGCGCAGTACCTGCCCGAGAACCTCTCCGCGTGGGCTTCCGACATGGACGACAACGGGACGTGGGCCTACGACAACTCGTACGGCTACGTCTGGCATCCCACCGCGGTGGTCGCAGACTGGGCGCCCTACACCTACGGCCAGTGGTCCTACAACCCCTGGGGCATGACGTGGGTCCCCTATGAGACTTGGGGATGGGCGCCGTGCCACTACGGGCGCTGGGTGTGGGGCGCGGGCTACGGCTGGGGCTGGTGTCCGATGCCTTACTTCGCGCCTGCCTGGTGCAGCTTCTGGTGGGGCGACGGCGGGTGGCTGGGGTGGTGTCCCATGGACTACTGGGGCGCGCCCCTCTGGGGTCCGTACGGCTGGAACAGCTGCTCCATCACGAACATCTACAACACCAACATCAACAACTACATCACGCACCATCGGGACGCCCCGCCGCCGCAGCCCGTCTACCCTCGGGCCCAGGGCACGCCGGGCTCCCTTCGCGGATCGGGCCCCCGCGGCGGCGCGGGAACGATCAACCTCTCGCCGGGCACGGTGCGGGCCTACAGGGACGGCCAGATCTCCGCGGGCGACGTGCGCACGCGCCTCACCGAGCCGTTGGCGCAGAACCGGCGCACCTACCCGCCCATCCAGCCCTCGGACCGCAACAGGGCAGGCGGGGGCGTCGGGGACAATCCCGGTCGTCGCGACGGCGGCGCCGGCAACACCGGTGGAGGAACGCTCACGCGCGGCGGAGGCACAGGCCAGGTGGGCGTTCCGCGGGACCGCGGCGGGCTCTCCTCCGGTTCGGGTCAAGTGGGTGCGCCGCGTGACCGCGGGGATGTCTCCACCGAGCCGAGACGCCCCATCGAACCCGCGCCCGCGCGGCAGGGCGGACTGAGCTCCTCGGGCGGGTGGCAGTCCCGGCCCGGTGACAGCTCCGGCTCGACGACGCGACGGCCGACGGAGCCCCGCCAGCCTTCGGCCTCGCCCAGCTCCAGGGCGCCGCGCGGAGACTCGGCGGTCATCCCCGGACTGCACTTTTCCGATTCGGGCGGAAGCTCGAGGCGCGAGCCCCTCCCCGATTCCTATGCTCCGAGCGAGCCGAGGCGGCCCATCCAGTCCAGCGAGCCCGGCGGGCGCGGCTCGGGCTCCGGTTACAGCCAGCCGCAGAGGTCCCAGGGCTCCTCCGGCAACCAGGGTTCTTCCGGGTACCAGGGTTCTCGGAACCGATCCAACCCGGGCTACGGCGGCTCCCCATCGCGCTCGGCCCCGTCCTACTCGGCGCCGTCCTCCGGCGCGCCCCGCTACATTCCGAGCAGGCCTTCCGCACCGTCGGGCGGCGGTGGATACTCCCGCCCCTCGGGGGGTGGCGGCGGGCATTCCTCGCCTCCCTCGAGCGGAGGGGGCGGCCACGCCGCACCGCCGGCCTCCTCGGGTTCGGGCCACCGGCGCTAGTTAGAACGAACCCTCCCGGACGCATCGAGGGCGAGGCCGGCGGCCTCGCCCTCGCGTTTTCCGGCAGATGAGGAGCGGGCCTCAGCCCTCGTAGACCTGCCTCGTGTTGTAGACGGAGTCTCGCTCCACGGGCACCCGGCCGGCTCGCCGGATGAGGTGGAGGAGGGTGTCGAGGCCGACGCCCGTGGGCGTCTGGGCGCCCGCGTCGTGGGTGATGCGCTCCTCGACCACCGTGCCGTCGATGTCGTCGGCGCCGTACCAGAGGGCCGCCTGCGCGATTTTCAGGCCCACCATGATCCAGTACACCTTGATGTGGTCGATGTTGTCGAAGAGCAGGCGGGACACCGCGAGGGTGCGGAGGTTGTCGTCGCCGGTGACCTCGGGCAGGTGCTCGTAGGGCGTGTGCTCCTTGTTGAACTGGAGGGGGATGAAGCACATGAACCCGCCCGTCTCGTCCTGGAGGGCCCGGAGGCGCAGGATGTGGTCTACGCGGTCCTCGAGGGACTCCACGTGGCCGTAGAGCATGGTGCAGTTGCTGCGGATGCCCATCTGGTGGGCCGTGCGCGCCAGGTCCAGCCAGCGCGCCCCGCTGATCTTGTTGGGGCAGATCTTCTTCCGCAGCTCTTCGCCCAGGATCTCCGCGCCACCGCCGGGCAGGGAGCCCATGCCCGCGTCTCGAAGCGCCGCGAGGATCTCCGCGGGAGTTTTCCGCTCCCGCTTGGCGTAGTAGTCCACTTCGACGAGCGTGAGGGTCTTGAGGTGGACCGTGGGGTTCACGGCCTTGATGGCCCGGAGCATCTCGAGGCAGTCCTGGAAGGAGAAGCCGGGGTCGAGCCCGCCCACGATGTGGATCTCCTCCCAGCGCGCGCCCTCGGGAGGGACGGCGCGCGACACGATCTCGTCGATCGTCATCCGGTAGCCGCCCTCCTCGCGGGGCTTCTTGGCGAAGGCGCAGAAGGTGCAGCCGGTGACGCAGATGTTCGTGTGGTTGATGTGGCGGTTCACGTTGAAGTAGGCGGCGTTGCCGTTCTTCGCCTCGCGCACACGGTTGGCCATGAGGCCGAGCGCCTGGAGGTCGTGCGAGCGGAAGAGCGCCACCCCGTCCTCGAAGGACAGGCGCTCGCCCGCCTC
>JBBIUU010000017.1:0-15904 GCA_037440125.1 Acidobacteriota bacterium | reverse complement strand
GCCTTCATCTCGCGGATCATGGTCAGCCGGATGCGGCCCGGGTAGTCCATCTCGTCCTGGATCTTCTTCGTCATCTCGGCGGTGAGGAAGGGAAGCCGGTCGTCGTGGACCGAGTCGGTCTTGACGATGACGCGGACCTCGCGGCCCGCCTGGATGGCGAAGCTCTGCTCCACGCCCTCGAAGGAGTTCACGATGCCCTCGAGAGTCTCGATGCGCTTGATGTAGTCGGTCAGGGACGCGCGGCGGGCGCCGGGGCGCGAGCCGCTGATGGCGTCGCACACCGCCACGAGGATGGCGATGGGGTGGATGACCTCCACGTCCTCGTGGTGGCTCTCGATGGCGTTCACCACGACCTCGTGCTCGCCGTACTTGCGCGCCGCCTCGCCGCCGAGCTCGGGGTGCGTGCCCTCGCGCTCGAAGTCGATGGCCTTGCCGATGTCGTGGAGGAGGCCCGCGCGCCGCGCGAGGGTCGAGTCGAGGCCGAGCTCGGCGGCCATGGAGCCGCAGAGCTCCGCGACCTCCTTGGCGTGGTTGAGCACGTTCTGCCCATAGGAGGTCCGGTAGCGGAGCTTGCCCACGAGCTTGAGGACCTCGGGGTGCGGCGGGTCGAGCCGCAGGTGCTGGAAGGCCTCCTCGCCGGCGGCCTGGATGTCGCGCTGGACCTTCTTGGTGGCCTTCGCCACGACCTCCTGGATCTTCCGCGGGTGGACCTTGCCCGCCTGGATGAGGCGGTCGAGGGACTGGCGGGCGATCTCGCGGGCGACGGGGTTGAACCCGGAGATGACGACCGTGTTCGGGTCGTCGTTGTTGATGAGGAGCTGCATGCCCGTGAGCTCCTCAAAGTAGCGGATGTTACGCCCCTCGTGGCCGATGAGGCGCCCCTTGATGCTCTCGTCCTGGAGCTTGATGATGGAGGTCGTCCGCTCCACGACCTGGTCGGTGGCGACGCGCTCGATGGCGAGCGTGATGATCTTCTGCGCCTCCATCTCGGCGGTGCGCTGGGCGTCCTCCTTGATCTGTCGGATGAGGTTTGCGGCCTCGTGCTCGGCCTCGCTCTTGAGGTTGACGACGAGCTGCTTCTTCGCCTCCTCGACGGTGAGCCCCGCCACCTTTTCAAGGCGCTGGTTGTACTCCTCGTGGAGCGCGGTGAACTCCTCGCGCCGGGCCTCGAGGGCGTCCGAGTCGGCCCTGATGCCGTCCGCCTGCTCCTGCAGGCCCTTCTCGCGGGCCTCGAGCTCGCGCTCCACGCGCTGGAGCTGGGCGTCTCGGCGGTTCATGGCGCGCTCGATGTTCTTCACGGACTCGAGGCGCTTCTGGTACTCCTGCTCCATCTCCTCGCGCTCGGCGGACCACTGCTCGCGGGCCTTGGCGAGCTCGAGCTTCCTCAGGTTCTCCGACTGCGACCGGGCGTCCGCGAGAAGGCGCTCGGCCTGCTCGCGGGCCTTGGCCGCGCTCTGGGCCCCGAGGCGGTTGCAGAGGAGCCAGCCGACGAGGATGCCCATTCCGAGCCCTCCGACGAGGGCGATGATGATCCAGTAGCTAGCCATGGGTGTTCACCTCCATGGGTGTGGCGTCAGACGAAGGCATATGCGTCAAGCCCCGCGCTCCGTAGCGCGGCGGCGATGGCCCGGAGCCGGGCGGCGAAGACGGGGCTGAGGCGCCCGTCCGCGGGCCCGCGGTCCAGGGTGTAGACCTGGACGCTCCGGGGGTTGAGCTCGGAAACGAGTCGGACCCAGTCCGCCACCTCGTCCTCGGTGCTGTTGTCCACGCGCCCTCGGACGAAGAGCGCCTGCAGGATGAAACGGCCCTCCATGGCCTTGAGGCCGCCCACGACGGCCTCGAGGCTCACGCCCTTCGCCGGGCCGTTGAGCGCCTCGAAAGTCGCCGCGCGCGCCGTGTCGAGCTTGAGGATGGGGTCGTCTAGCAGGAGGAGCGCCCGCCGGATGGCGGGGTCCCCCACGGTGGTGGCGTTGGAGAGGATGGCGGTGCGGCACCCCGGCGCGTGGGCGTCCCGGAGGTCCCTCACGTCCGCCGCGATGGCGGGGAAATCCGGGTGCAGCGTGGCCTCGCCGTTCCCCGAGAAGGTGATGGTGTCGGGGGGCGTACCCTTCTTCCGGAGCTTCACGAGCTCCGCCTCGAGGGTGGCCCGGATCTCCTCCCGGGTGGGGAGGAAGGAGGCGAACTGGGAGGGGCGCACCGAGAGCAGCCCTGTCCAGGAGTACTGGCAGTAGCCGCAGTCGAGCGAGCAGACCTTGATCTCGTCGGGCAGGATGTTCAGCCCGAGGGAGCGCCCCAGGCGCCGCGACAGCACCGGGCCGTAAAGGATACCCTTCTGGAGCGGGATGGTTTCAGCGGGTGCGGTGCGCGCCACGGTCCTGGCTCCCCGGGGGGCCCGCCGAGCGCTCGCGGTGGCGATCAGAGCACATGGGAGGGCAGCCCCTTCACGAATGGGTTGTGTCGCTTCTCGTAGCCTATGAGGGTCGCGGGCCCGTGCCCCGGGTGCACTTCCGTCGATTCGGGCAGCGTGTAGAGCGACCTCTGGATGGAGGTCACCAGCTGGTCGTAGTCGCCGCCCGGCAGGTCGGTTCTGCCGATGGACTGGGCGAAGAGCGTATCGCCCGTGATCGCTTGACCCTGGGACAGGAAGCACACCCCGCCGCGGGTGTGCCCGGGCGTGTGCGCCACGCGGAGGGCGCCGCCCCCCACATTTATGTCTTGCCCTTCCCGCAGGAACTCGGTGGGATCGGGGCTAGTGCGTCCCGGGAACCCGAAAGCCTCGGCGTGCCGGGACATATCCCTCAGGAGCTCCAGGTCCGCCTCGTGCAGGAGCAGGGGACAGCCGAAGGCCTCCAGGAAGTAACCGTTGGCGTAAGTGTGGTCGAAATGGGCGTGGGTGTTGAGCAGGGCGGTGAGACGCAGGCCCCGCCCGCGGATGAGGTCGGCGATGGGCTCGCTGTCCATGCCGGGGTCCACGAGGACGCACTCCTTCGCCGTCTCGTCCACGACGAGGTAGGCGTTGTTCTCGAGGGGCCCCACCTGGAACGCTTCGATCTTCAGCCCGACGCGCATCCGCACCTTCCCATGAACCAGAGGTGTTGGAACACCCCGGAAGACGGCCCTATTTCTCCCCGGGCCGCCCCCAAAACCCCTTGAATCCTAACACGATAGGCAGGAACCGTCCACCGGGACGAGAGATGCTCAGGCCACGGGCGGCAGCTTGGGGTTGGGCAGCTCCACGCCGTACACCCTCACGCTCAGCATGGCGTCGGCGGCGCCGAGCCGCCCGGCCGAGACCCGTTCCCTGACCTGGTCCAGAGAGGCTCCCGCAAACCGGGTCCCATCCCAGCGGTACAGGATCCAAGAGCCGCGGCGCAGGAGCCATACGCGGTCGGGCAGAGGCTCGTCCAGGAAGACCCTGCAGTTCGCCCAGCGCTCCGGGGCCGCGGCGACGAGGTCCCTCCAGAGGCCGGCGCGGGCCGCATTCCCGTTCGGGTTCGGCGCTCTCCGTCCGAGGGCGCGTCGCGAGAGGCTCGCCAGGACCTCGAGCTCCCGTTCGGCGGGCAGGGCGAGGACCTCCGCGAAACGGGAGAGGGCCTCCGCCGTCTTGTGGCGGTTGATGAGGGCCACGCACGGCCGCACGAGGTCCGAGGACCGGGTCTCTATGGCAGGCCGGACCTCGCCCCACAACGCCTGGAGGATGCCTTGCTCCGTCGCCATGGCCGCCCTAGAGACCTCTCCTCACCGGGTCCCCATATCTCCAGCTCCCCAGCTCCATCTTCATCCCGGCGGCCAGCGGAACTCGCGCCCGCCGAGCACGTGCGCGTGGAGGTGGAACACCGTCTGGCCCGCGCCCTCCCGGCAGTTGATGGCCAGCCGGTAGCCGCTCTCGCCGAGGCCCCTGTCCCGGGCGAGCTTGGAAGCGAGGAGGACGAGGTCGCCCACGAGGGCGCCGTCGCCCTGGGAGAGGTCGTCCAGCGTGGGGATGTGCTTGCGCGGCACGATGAGAAAGTGGGTCGGCGCCTGCGGATGGATGTCCTCGAACGCGTAGAAACGGTCGTCCGCGTACACCCGGCGGCTGGGGATCTCGCCCGCGGCGATCTTGCAGAAGAGGCAGTCGGCCATGGTCGTTCCCTCCGAGGCAGTCATCATACCGCATCGCCGCCGCCGGAGGCCCGCTCCCTTGACCGTAATGCCCGTCCGGTGTACCTTTAATGGTCGGTGGTGATCACCCCGCCGTACGGTGAGCGTAGCTCAGCTGGTAGAGCCCCGGACTGTGGCTCCGGTTGTCGCGGGTTCAATCCCCGTCGCTCACCCCATTCTCGTTTTCAAGGGCGCCCGTAGCTCAGCTGGATAGAGCACTGCCCTCCGGAGGCAGGGGTCGTGAGTTCGAATCTCGCCGGGCGCACCACGCACTAGAGAGGGAGGCGGCGCCTCCCTTTTCGCGTTTTGAGCCTCGTTGAAGCTCTTCCTTCTGCACGCATGCCTGGGCGAGAAATTCCCGTTGCGCAGTGCACATTCGAATGGGGCGTGCCAACCCCGCTAAATGGTCTGACGTAGCTCAGGGCAGGCCGGCCAGGCGCTTTCAGCGCTGGGTTCCGGGCGATGGGCGGCGTTCGGAAAGGCGTGGGATCGGGATTGAGGTTCGTAAGACGGGCCTCTCCCCGACGCGCGTCCAATCTAACCCCCCGATGCCTTTCCTCTCGCCGCCTCGCTCGCCCGGAAGCCCTTCGGGCCTCCCGGCCTGCCCAGTTCAGTCCATACCCGCCACCCCCCTTCCTTCCCGCGCCGACGGCGCCGGACCTCTGGCGGCGTCAGCCATCGCGGCCTTGGGCGCTCCAAGTACACCAGTACGTGTCGGCCCAGGCCGCTCGGCTTCCTTGCCATAGGCCCACCGGCGTCGGGACGCCGCCTGCTCACGCTGCGCTCCGCAGGCGCGGCACCCATCGAGCGCGCACCATGTCGCGGACGAAGAACAGTTGCCATCGGGTACGGTTCTCGCATCGGACGAACTCGCCTTAGCGGAAGCAAGGAGGCGCAGGAGTTGTCTGCTGCGAAGGACACGGGAGTGTCCGGTGGGCCGGGGTCCACCGGTGCGACGAGGGAAACTCCCTTAGATTCCAATCCATTACGTCGCGCAGTCTATGGCACGGCGGTTGCTCCGTCTGGTGTCGGAACGCCGAGGGCCTTCTCCCTCGGCGGCAGGAAGGCCGAGGTGATCAGGAAAATGGATGGCGGTACAAAATATGCTGGCTGGCGGGTGCGCCAATCTGGCAGTGAGGCGAATGGCGCCAACCTTAGCGGGACGTGGGTTCTCCCGCTTGCCAAGGGGGAAAAAAACGTTTATGATTTCACCGTCGGATTGGGGATTCGAAGTCACCATTCAGGGGATTTTCAGAGGAGGTACGGCATGAAGAAGGTACTCATCCTTTCGCACGTGGTCGCCGTGGCCCTGCTGTTCGTGCTCACGGTCACCGCCGCTCCGACCGCCGTCGGCGCCGAGAAGTGCAAGATGTGCCACAAGGTCCAGTACGATTCCTGGGTCGCGTCGAAGCACGCGGCGCAGACCCCCAAAGTCGAGTGCGAGACCTGCCACGGCCCGGGCAGCGACTACATGAAGATGTCCATCATGAAGGATCCCGCCGCCGCCAAGGCCGCCGGCCTCATCCTTCCCGACAAGGCCGCCTGCGCGAAGTGCCACGGCAAGGACAAGGTCCCCGCCATGACCGACGCGCTGTTCGCCAAGGTGCACGCCCACAAGGCGAAGTAAGCACCTCACCTTCTGTTCGCGCAAAGCGGGTGGGCTTCGGCCCACCCGCTTATCCTTTTTCGCGGTCGTTGCCGTGGCGGCGTCCCTCCGATAGAATGACGCTTCCGGCAGGAGCGAACATGCGGTTGGCGCGGCGGGGAACGGTCCGAACACTCGTGGCGGTGCTTCCGCCCGGACCCCGGGGCCTCGCGTGATCGCCAAGCCGGCCCTATCCTGCGACCTGCTGGTCCTCGGTTCGGGAATCGCCGGGCTCCGGGGCGCTATCGAGGCCGCCGGTGCAGGCTGGCGGGTCCTCATCGCCACCAAGGACCGCCTCAGGGAATCGAACACCGAATACGCTCAGGGTGGCATCGCCGCATCCCTCGCCGAGGGCGACACGCCCGACTATCATCTCCAGGACACGCTCGAGGCCGGCGACGGCCTCTGCCGCACCGACGCCGTGCGCGTGCTCGTGGAGGAGGGTCCCCGGGCCGTCCTCCAGCTCATCGAGTGGGGCGCTACCTTCGACCGCGAGCGGGGCGGGCTCCACTTCACCCGGGAGGCGGCCCACGGGCAGAACCGTATCCTCCACGCCCGGGGCGATGCCACGGGGCGGGAGCTCGAACGCACCCTGACCGAGAAGGCGCACACGCTCGACCGCATCCAAATCCTCTCGTACCACCTCGCGGCGGACCTGATGCTCGAAGGCAGACGGTGCGTGGGCGCGTGGCTCCTCGATGAGACCGACAACCGCCCGGTCCCCGTATTTGCGCGGGCCGTTCTCGTGGCCACGGGCGGCATGGGCCGCCTCTTCAAGGAATCGACGAACCCGGCCGTCGCTACGGGCGATGGCATGGCGATGGCGCTCCGGGCGGGCCTGGTCATGTCCGACCTGGAGTTTGTGCAGTTCCATCCGACGGCGCTCTTCATGAAGAACGCGCCCCGCTTCCTGCTCTCCGAGAGCATGCGCGGCGAGGGGGCCATCCTGAAGAACGCGGATGGCGAGCGCTTCATGGATGAGCTCCAGCCCCGCGACGTCGTGACGCGGGGCATCGTGGCGGAGATCGAGCGCACGGGCGGACGGCCCGTGTTCCTGGACCTCACGCACCTCAAGCCCGACTTCGTGAAGTCGCGCTTCCCGACGATCTACGCCACGCTGGGCGAGTATGGCCTCGACGTGACCCGCCAGCCCATCCCGGTCCACCCCGCGGCGCACTACGCCATGGGTGGCATCGAGACCGACCTCGACGGACGGACTTCGGTCCCCGGCGTCCTCGCGGCGGGGGAGTCCGCGTGCACCGGCGTGCACGGGGCCAACCGCCTCGCGAGCAACTCGCTCCTCGAGGGCCTCGTCTTCGGCGCGCGTGCGGTGCGCACCGCCCTCAGGGAGGCAGGAGCCGCGCCGCCGGTCCGTGACGTGCCCCCACCACACCTGAACGGCTGCGGCGACCTCGAGGTGGTGAACACCCTGAGGCGCCGCATCGCGGCGGTGATGTGGGACGGCGTCGGCATCATACGGGACGCCGCGGGCATCGCGCGCGCGCGGCTCGAACTCGAGGGGATCCGCATGCACCTCGGCGGAGGCTCCTCCCACCGGCGGGTGCTGGAGACGTGCAACATGGCCACGCTCGGCGACGCCATCGCTGCGTGCGCGGCCTACCGCGAGGAGAGCCGCGGAGGGCACTACCGAAGGGACTTCCCGAAGACCGACGACGCGCGCTGGCGGCGCCACACGAGGGTCGCCGCGCGGCCGGCGGGCCTTTGCTACCTGGAGGACGACCGGTGATCGAGAAGGTGCTGATCGCGAACCGCGGAGAGATCGCCGTCCGGGTGCTCCGCGCGCTGAAGGACATGGGGCTGGCCAGCGTGGCCGTCTTCTCCGAGGCGGATCGCGCGGCTCGCCATGTCAGGCTGGCCGACGAGGCGTACTGCATCGGCCCGGCCCCTTCGGCGCAGAGCTACCTCCGGATGGACACCATCCTCGAGGTGGCGCTCCGCTCCGGCGCGCGGGCCATCCACCCCGGCTACGGCTTCCTGTCCGAGAACGCCGAGTTCTCAAGGAAGTGCAAGGACGCAGGCATCATCTTCATCGGGCCGCCCGCCTCCGCCATCCACGCCATGGGCGAGAAGACCCGGGCGCGCCAGATCATGGCGAAGGCCGGCGTGCCCGTCATCCCCGGGACGCTCCAGCCGCTCGCCGACGCCGATAGCGCGCTCGAGGCCGCGAAGATGACGGGCTATCCCGTCATGCTGAAGGCCGCGGCGGGGGGCGGCGGCAAGGGCATGCGTCTCGTGCACGACTCGACGGCCCTGCCCGGCGCCTTCCGCGACGCCTCGTCGGAGGCCTTGAAGTCCTTCGGTGACGGGGCGGTGTACCTGGAGCGCGCCGTCGTGAAGCCGAGGCACATCGAGGTGCAGATCCTCGCCGACGCCCACGGCAACTGCGTCTACCTCGGCGAGCGCGAGTGCTCCATCCAGAGGCGCCACCAGAAGGTCGTCGAGGAGGCCCCGTCGCCCTTCGTGACGCCCGGGATGCGGCGCATGATGGGCGAGGTGGCGGTGCAGGCGGCCAAGGCGGTGGGCTACGTCAGCGCGGGGACCATCGAATTCCTTGTGGACCAGTCCGGCGAGTTCTTCTTCATGGAGATGAACACGCGCCTCCAGGTGGAGCACGCCGTGACGGAGATGGTCACGGGGATCGACCTCGTGCGCGAGCAGATCCGCGTCGCCGAGGGCGCGCCCCTGAGCCTGAGGCAGGAGGACGTGTGCATCCGGGGCTGGTCCATGGAGTGCCGCATCTACGCGGAGGATCCGCTCCAGAACTTCATGCCGTGCCCCGGCCGCATCGAGGCGGTCCGCCTCCCCGAGGGCCCGAACGTACGGGTCGACTCGGCGGCCTTCACGCGCGGCGAGGTGAGCATGTACTACGACCCCATGGTGGCCAAGGTCATCTCCTGGGGCAGCGACCGCGACGCCTGCGCCGCGACCATGAACCGCGCGCTCATGGAGTTCCAGATCGTGGGCACCACCACGAACCGGGACTTCCTCCTCGCCATCGTCGACCACCCCGAGTTCAGGAGAGGCAACCTCGACACGGGGTTCATCGAGCGGCACTTCGGCGGCCCCAGCATGGGCCGGCCCGAGCCCTCGGTGGCGGCGGACATCGCGGCCGCCATCTACGCCCTTGAGTCGTCGAGGCGGGTGGGTGCCTCCGCGGGCCCCGTGCACGTCCAGCCGAGCGCCTGGCGCAGGGCGATGCAGGGGAGGGGATGACATGCGCTACGTGATCGTGCGCGACGAGCGACAGATCCCCATCGAGGTGGAGGAGCGCGAGGGCGGTTACTCCGTCGAACTCGACGGGAAGCTCTACGAGGTGGAGGGTGCGAAGGTCCTCGACGGGCTCTACTCGCTCCTCATCGGCGGCGAGAGCTTCGAGGTGGCCGTGCACTCGCCCAAGCCCGGGCTCTACGACGTGCACCTCTACGACGGCATGAGGAGGGTGGAGCTCCTCAGCCCGCTCGAGATGGTCCTCCGGGCCGAGGGCGGCAAGGCCCATGCCCACGGCAAGAGCGTACGTGCCCCGATGCCGGGCAAGGTGGTGAAGGTTCTCGTGACCGAGGGTCAGCGCGTGGTCAAGGGGCAGGGCGTCGTCGTGGTGGAAGCCATGAAGATGCAGAACGAGCTCCAGGCGCCCGGCGACGGCGTGGTGAAGGCGGTGAAGACGAAGGAGGGGGACAGCGTGGAGTCGGGGGCCGAGCTCGTCGTCCTCGACGACGAGGCGTGAGGGCCGGCCCGAGATGAGGCAAAAGAAAAAGGGGGCCGCGAGGCCCCCTTTCGGTACCCAGGCAGGAAGCTTACTTCACCTTGTCGGCGAGACCCTTGCCGGGCTTGAACTTGGCAACCTTCTTCGCCGCGATTTTGATCGGCTTGCCGGTCTTGGGATTGCGGCCAGTGCGGGCGTTGCGCTTGCCCACGCTGAAGGTGCCGAACCCGACCAGGGTCACCTTGTCGCCCTTCTTGAGGGCCTTCTCGACGGCGGTGATGAACGCTTCGAGAGCATTCCCCGCGTCGGCCTTGCTGATGCCTGCCCCGTTCCCGATCGCGTTGATGAGTTCCGCCTTGTTCATACAGACCTCCTTTCAAAGGTTCCGAGCCTAATATATGACGCGAAAGTCCGTCTGTCAAGGGTTCCTGAGGGGCGATCGGGCTGTGAGGCCCGCCCCCTCAGGGTTCTGTGACCGTCGCCCCGGGGCGAACTGCCATGCACAATATAAGCGATGGTAGGTCTCTAACCTTCGCCCTGCAAGGGATTCTAGCCATTCACGGCCCTTCCGAATGGGGCGAAACGATGCTCGCAGAAGGGATGAGCGGGCGCCCGTCGCCCGAACGTATCCTCTGCCTCGGCAAGGCGGCGCTCCCGCTCGCGGAGGCCGCCGCTTCGCTCTGGCCGGGCGTTCCGGGGATGCTCTACGGGACCGTTCCGCGGCGGCCCGCGCCGTCGTGCTTCGAGGCGCGATGGGGTGACCACCCCTTCCCGACGCCCGGGAACCTCCGCCGCACGGCGGCGGTGGAGCGGTGGGTGGAGGGCACGCGGGGGCCTCTCTTGGCGTGCGTCTCGGGCGGCGGTTCCGCACTCCTCGTGCACCCGCGCCCCCCGTGGACCCTGGAGATGAAGGCAGCGGTGACCAAGGATCTGTGGGCGCGCGGGGCGCTCATCGCCGACATCAACGCCGTGAGGAAACGCCTCTCCGAGGTGAAGGGAGGCGGCCTGAGAGCCATGGCGGGCCCGTGGCCCGTCACGACCGCCCTCTGGTCCGACGTGGGCCGGCGAGACGAGCTCCTCGTGAGCAGCGGGCCGACCCTCACGTGGCGCACGAGGCGGACGGCCGAGGAGGTCGTGGCCCGCTACCAGCTGAAGCTGCCGGCCCCCCTCCCGGAAGAGGCACCGGCGGCAAGGCACCCCGAGGATGCCCACTTCCTGATGGCGGACGGGATCGCCCTCCGCCGGGAGGTGACGGAGTCCCTGCGTCCGGACGGGTTCGGCGTCACCGAGGTCGCGTGCGGCGAGGGGGAGCCGGCGCGCTCCGTGGCCGCCCGCCTGGTGGAGCTGGCCGGGCAGCCGCGTCGTCGGCCGCACACCCTCATAGGGTCGGGGGAGCCGAGGGTCGACGTCGCTGGGACTCCCGGCGTCGGCGGCCGGTGCAGTCACTTGGCGGCGGAGGTCGCGCTCGCGTTTTCGTCGACGAGGGTTTCCTCCCGCTGGGCCTTTTGCGCGCTCGCCACGGACGGTGTGGACGGCTGCGCCGGCGGGGGCGCGTGGGCCGACGAGCGCAACGTCCCCGACGCGCGCTCGCTGAACGAGGCGGTCGCCCGCTTCGACACCGGTTCGCTGTGGAGGCGGAACGGCTCCCTCCTGCTTAGGAAGCCGACGGGCAACAACTTGCGCGACCTCTGGGTCCTCGCGGTGTGGCCATGAGCGCGCACCTTGACACCGCCCCGGTGGGGCTTTACATCCATGTGCCCTTCTGCGGCGCCCTCTGCGGCTACTGCGACTTCTTCAGGCTCGAGAGCCCGGGCGGCGTGCCCGAAGGGTACGAGGACCTCCTGCTCGCCGAAGCGCTGATGTACCTCGAGTCGCCCCGGGTCCGCGTGGACACCGTCTTCTTCGGTGGCGGGACACCCTCGCTCCTTTCCCCGGAGCGGTTGGGACGGCTCATGGGGGGCCTCGGTAACGCCTTAGACATCTCCCCCGCGGCGGAGATCACCCTGGAGGCCAACCCGGAGACCGTCACGGCCGAAAGCTTGGCGGGCTGGAGGGCGGCAGGCGTGAACCGGCTCTCCGTGGGTATCCAGAGCCTCGTACCTGGTGTGCTCACCGCGCTGGACCGGAGGGCCACCGCCGAGGTGTCGCTGCGTGCGCTCGAGCTCGCGGCGGATGCCGGCTTCGAGCACCTCTCCGCGGACTGCATGAGCGCCGTGCCGGGGCAGCGGACCGACGAGCTCCGGTCCACCCTAGAGCGGCTCGCGGTGCTCCCCCTCGACCACCTCTCGGTCTACAGCCTCGACCTCCACCCGAAGACGCGGCTGTGGGAGGCCGTGACGCGCGGTGAGCTCGCGCTGCCCGACGACGAGGAGGCGGCGGAGCTGTACCTCTGGACGCACCACATGCTCGGGAAGGCGGGCTTCGAGCACTACGAGGTCTCCAACTACGCCCGCCCAGGCGGGCGCTGCCGCCACAACCTCCGCTACTGGCAGGGGGGAGAGACGGTGGGGCTCGGTCCCTCCGCCTGGAGCCGCTTCCGAGGGCAGCTCTACGGCAATCCCAGGAACCTGGACGCCTGGACGCGCGCCATCCAGGCCAACCGGGCGGCACCGACCTCGGTGGAGCTCCTGGGCGAGGAGCGGCAGCGCGAAGACCTCGTGATCTTCGGACTCCGCGTCCTCGAAGGCGTGGAGGCCGAGCACGTGCGCTGGCTCCTCGAGCAGGACGGGAGGGATCCGGACGCCGTCCTGAGGCCGCTCTTCGAGCACGCCTACCTGCAGCAGGAGGGGAACCGCCTCCGCCTGACCGTAGAAGGCTTCCTCATGTCCAACGAGGTGCTGACCTACCTCCTCCCCGGCAAGTGGCCCAGGAACCCGTGAGTCGGGTGGCGCCGCGCTTCTCAAAGATGCCCGATTTATCTATACTTCAGCGGGGTCGCGCCCGTAGCTCAGGCGGATAGAGCACCTGCCTTCTAAGCAGGGGGTCGCAGGTTCGAGTCCTGCCGGGCGCGCCAATACCCTCATGGGGCGTGGCTCAGCGCGCGCCGCTTGAAACGCCCGTCGGGGGGAGGGGTGATGGCGCTGAACGAAAAGACCAAGGTAGCCGTCACGTCGGTGGTGGCGGCGGTCTTCCTGACCGGGAGCAAGCTCGCCATCGGGCTTCTCACCGGGAGCCTCGGCATCCTCTCGGAAGCCGCGCACTCTGGCCTGGACCTTCTCGCCGCGGTCATGACGTGGTGGGCCGTCACCGTGTCGGAGCGCCCGGCGGACCGGGAGCACACCTACGGGCACCAGAAGATCGAGAACCTCTCGGCCCTGGGCGAGACCCTGCTCCTGCTGGCCACCTGCGTCTGGATCATCTACGAGGCCGTCCAGCGGCTGTTCTTCAAGGCCTCCCAGGTGGAGGTCAACGCCTGGAGCTACGGCGTCGTCCTGGTGGCCATCGCGGTGGACTTCTCCAGGAGCCGGGCTCTGAGCAGGGTGGCGAAGAAGACGCGCAGCGCGGCGCTCGAGGCGGACGCCCTCCACTTCTCGAGCGACATCTGGAGCTCGCTCGTGGTCCTCGGCGGCCTGGTCGCGACGCAGCTCGGGCATCCGAAAGCGGATGCGGTGGCGGCACTCGGCGTCTCCATGTTCGTCGTCTGGATCTCCATCCGCCTGGGCATGAAGGCGATCCACGCGCTGACCGACCGCGTGTCGTCGGGCCACCGGGAGCGGGCCGAGCTCGCGGCCCTCGGGGTCGAGGGCGTGCTCTCGGTCCACGACGTGCGCGTGCGCGAGGCCGGGGCCAAGCACTTCGTGGACCTCAAGGTCACCCTCAAGCGGGGCACGTCCCTCGAGGCGGCGCACGGCGTGACCGAGGCCGTCGAGCGGGCCCTCCAGGCAACGTTCAAGAACGCCGACGTGATGGTACACGCCGAGCCCGACGAGGGAAGGGGCGACGGCTTGAGCGAGGAGATCGCCCTCGTCGCCGAGGCGGAGGGCGCGCGCGCCCACGCGCTCGAGATCCTCCGCACCGACGGGGGGCTCCAGGTGGAAGCGCACCTGGAGTGGCCGGGCGACATGCTCCTGAGCGAGGCGCACCGCCGGACGACAGCGATCGAAAACGCCGTGATCGAATCCCACCCCGAGGTCGTCGGCATCCGGACCCACCTCGAATGCCAAGGCGCCCCCCCGCAGGCCCAGAGGGACGTCACGTCGCAGGCAAAGGGCGTGGTGGCGGCCGTCGAGAAGATCGAGCGCGGCGGGGCCGTCGGCGTCGTCTGCGGGAACGTCCAGGTCCTCGAGGGCGGCGGACGATGGCGCGTCTCGCTCGACTGTCGCGTGCCCGAGGGGATGACGGTCCAGGAGGCCCACGACGTGGCCACGACTGTCGAGTCCTCGGTGCTAGGGCTCGACCCGCGGATCGCCAGCGTCGGCGTCCACACGGAGCCCGGCGGACCGCGGGAGAGCTGACGCGCTCCTTGCCGCCGCGGCGGCTATCCCATAGAATCTTGCCCTTCGGAGGACCTATGAACGCCACCCAGGAACGCTTGCGCGACCTCATCATCAAGACTCTCAGGCTGGAGAGCGTGAAGCCCGAGACGATCGGCGAGGAGACGCCCCTCTTCGGGGAGGGTCTCGGGCTCGACTCGATCGACGCGCTCGAGCTCGTGGTCGCGCTCGAAAAGGAGTTCGGCATCAAGATCGGAGACGACGAGGTGGGGCCCGAGGTGTTCAGGAACCTCACGACCCTGGGCGCCTTCATCGACTCCAAGAGGAAGGACGCCCCATGAGGGGACTGGCGGTCTACCCGGGGTCCTTCGACCCCATCACCAACGGGCACCTGGACCTGATCAAGCGTGGGTCGGACCTCTTCGACCGGCTCATCGTCGCCGTGCTCAGGAACACGGAGAAGTCCTCCCTCTTCTCCGTGGAGGAGAGGCTCGAGCTCCTGAAGGAGAGCATCGTGGATCTGCCCAACGTGGAGGTCGCCGCCTTCGACGGTCTCCTCGTGGAATTCGCACGGAGGCACGGGGCGCACAGGATCCTCCGGGGCATCCGGGCGCTCTCCGATTTCGAGTACGAGTTCCAGATGGCCCTCATGAACAGGCGCCTGGCGCCCGATCTCGAGACGGTCTTCCTCATGCCGCGGGAGGAGTTCACCTTCCTCTCCTCCAAGCTCGTGCGCGAGGTGGCCCGCCTCGGCGGACCGGTGGACGCCTTCGTGCCGCCGCCCGTCGCGCGGCGCCTGACCCAGCGGGGCGCGCCGTGATCGCCCGCCGGATGGGGCGCATCGAACGGTCCAAGCTGTTGGACCTCATTGCCATGGGGCAGGCGCTCAAGAAGCAGGGCACCGACTTCGTGGACCTGGGCCCCGGGCAGCCCGACTTCCCGGTGCCCGACCTCGTCCTCGACGCCACGGCGAGGGCCCTGCGCGAGGGGCACACGTACTACAGCCCCGTGCCGGGCGTGCCCGAGCTGCGGGATGCGGTGGCGGCACGGTACGGGCGCCTCTACGGCGCCAAGTACAGGAGCGCCAACGTGATGGTGACCGCGGGCGCCAAGGGCGCCCTCTACCACGTCATCGGCTCCCACCTCGACGGGGGGTGCGAGGTGCTCGTGCCCTCGCCGTACTATGTCTCCACCCCAGAGATCGTGAAGCTCTGGGGCGGCACGCCGGTCCTCGTGCCCTGCCGGCTCGAGAACGGCTTCCTGCCCGATCTCGAGGAGTTGCGGGCCCATCTCACGCCGAAGACGCGCGGCCTCGTCCTCAACTCGCCGTGCAACCCCACGGGCGCCGTGATCCCGAAGGCCCTCCTCGAGGCGCTCCTGAAGATGGCCGCCGAGAGCGGCCTCTTCGTCATCATGGACGAGTGCTACGACCGGTACGTCTACCCGGGGGCTGAGTACGCCACGCTCCCGCACGTGGACTTCGACCCCGAGCTGCCCTTCTTCGTCGCCGGCTCCTTCTCGAAGACCTTCTCAATGACCGGCTACCGGCTGGGCTACGCCATCGGCCCGGCGAAGGGGATCGCCGAGGCGGCCAAGATCCAATCGCACTCCATGAACGGCGTAACCACCTTCGCTCAGTTCGGGGGGCTCGCGGCGCTTCAGCACGAGGAGGAGCTCTTCGGGCCCGTGCTCGAGCGCTACACCCGGCGGCGCGAGGTCATCCTCAACGAGCTCCCCAGGGTCCCGGGCCTCAAACTCCACCCGCCCTCGGGCGCGTTCTACACCTTCCCGGAGGCCACCGGCCTCATGGCGCGTGTGGGGGCCGCCACCTCCGAGGAGCTCTCGCAGCGGATCCTCAAGGAGGCGGGTGTGATGGTCATTCCCGGCGGCGCGCTCGGGGCAGAGGGCTACCTCAGGATCTCCTTCGCCGTGCCCGAGGAGCAGATCGTGGAGGCCGTGCGC
>JBBIUU010000016.1:26420-41388 GCA_037440125.1 Acidobacteriota bacterium | reverse complement strand
CTACGCCAGGTCCTTGAGGAGCTCGAGCAGGGTCCGGTAGGTCTTCTGGACCGAGTCGATGTGGACCTCCTCGTCGGGGGAGTGCGCGTTGCGGATCTCGGGGCCGAGGGAGACCATGTCCATCCCCGGGAACTTGTCGCCGATGATGCCGCACTCGAGGCCCGCGTGGATGGCCTTGTGCTTGGGCTTCTGGCCGTGGAGGCGCTCGAAGGTCGCCGTCGCCGTCTTGAGGAGGGGCGACTCGAGGTTGGGCTTCCAGCCGGGGTAGCCGTTGCTCTGCTGGATCCTGGCGCCAGCGAGGCGCCCGATGTTGGCCACATGGTCGGCCGCCCACGCGAGCTGGCTCATCACCGAGGAGCGCTGGGAGGTGCAGACCTCCACCGCGCCCTTCTTGGTGGTGACGATCGCGAAGTTCGTGGAGGTCTCCACGAGGCCGGGGATCTCGCGGCTGAACGCCTTGTACCCGTGGGGGATGGCGGCCAGGAAGGTGAGGAGCTTCTTCTGGCTCGCGGCGGCCATGGGCGGGAACTCGGCCTTCCCGAGTTCGAGAGCGATCGTGAGGCCGTCGTCCACGCCCTTGAGCTCGACGCGGCCCGTGGCCTGCAGCTCGCACGCGGCGTCCTTGGCGGCGCCGAAGGCGTTCTTGTCCATGTGGAAGGTGGCGAAGGCCTCGCGGGCGATGGCGTTGCGCTTGGAGCCGCCGTCCACGGCCACGAGCGCGAAGCTCACGCCGCGCCGTTCCATGGCCTGCAGGGTGCGGACGAGGTAGCGGTTGGCGTTGCCGCGGCCCTCGTGGATGTCGCAACCCGAGTGACCGCCGCGCAGGCCCGTGACGGACAGCTTGTACACCGGGCGCTCGTCCGCCGTCTTCGCGCGTCCGACGCGGAGGGACATGACCGTGTCCTGGCCTCCCGCGCAGCCCACGTAGAGCGCGCCGTCCTCCTCCGTGTCCAGGTTGACCATCCGGCGCCCCTTGATGAAGCCGGGGGTGAGGCCGTTGGCGCCGTTGAGGCCGCGTTCCTCGTCCACCGTGAAGAGGAGCTCCAGGGGGCCGTGGACCGCCTCGGCGTCCTCGAGGAGCGCGAGACCCATGGCCACGCCCAGGCCGTTGTCGGCCCCGAGGGTCGTGCCCGTGGCCTTCACCACGTTCCCCTCCACGCGCAGGGCGAGGGGGTCCTTAAGAAAATCGTGAAGGGAGCCCGAGTTCTTCTCGCAGACCATGTCGAGGTGGCCCTGCAGGACGGTGACCGGAACCTTCTCCTTGCCGGGCTTCGCCGGGACGCGGATGACCACGTTGCCCACGTCGGACCGCTCCCACTCCAGGCCCTTCTCCTTCGCCACGGCGACGACGTAGTCGGCTGCGGCCTTCTCGTGGCCGGAGGGCCGGGGGATCTTGGAAAGCGCCTCGAAATGGCGCCAGACGTGTTTCGGTTCGATCTCCAGCATCGTGCAGCCTCCTAGGGTGCGGACCGGGCCGGTCCAGGTTCGGGGCCGTTCCCCCCGGGCCCCGTCGAACGAAGAGGTGGATTATCCCACGATTCGGAGCGGGGGCAAACGACAGGCCGCCGCGTGCTAAACTCCGCGCGTCGGATTGACGATTCAAGAGGTGAGGCGGTCATGAGCGATCCACCGTCCACGGCCCGAGAGAGATCCCGCGTCGCGGTGACGTGTCGCGGCGTGGTGCAGGGTGTGGGGTTCCGCCCCGCCGTCCACCGCCTTGCCGCCTCCCTCGGCCTCGCCGGATGGGTCAGGAACGGGCCCGAGGGCGTCGCGATCCAGGTCGAGGGCGGAACGGACGCGGTGGAAACGTTCCTCGTCTCCCTGCCGGAGGTTTTGCCGCCCCTCGCGCGGTTGGACGAGTGCGATTGGAAGGCCATCGAGACCGAGGGCGGCGACGCGTTCCGCATCCTGCCGTCGGAGGAGGGCGTGCGCATGCGGGCCCTCGTCCCCGCCGACTCGGCGCTCTGCGCGGACTGCCGCGCCGACATGGAGCGCACGGGGGACCGCAGGCACCATTACCCCTTCACCACGTGCACGAACTGCGGTCCGCGCTTCTCGCTCGTCCGCGCCCTGCCCTACGACCGGGAGCGCACGGCCATGGCGTGCTTCCCGCTCTGCGACGTGTGCGGCCGCGAGTACGGGGACCCCACGGACCGGCGCTTCCACGCGGAGCCCGTGTGCTGCCCCACCTGCGGCCCGAGGCTCTGGCTGTGTGAGGAGGAAGGAAAGCCTGTCGCAGAAGGGGCGGAGGCCATCGCGCGGGCGCGGCGCGCCCTCTCCGAAGGGAAGATCGTCGCGGTCAAGGCCCTCGGCGGTTTCCAGCTCGCCTGCCGGGCGGACCTGGCGGCGACCGTGGCGAAGCTGCGCGAGCGCAAGCGCCGCCCCGCCAAGCCCTTCGCCCTCATGGTGCGCGACCTGGAGGCGGCGGGGCGGATGGTGACGCTCGAGCGAAGGGACGAGGAGCTCCTCCGGTCGCCCCAGGCTCCGGTGGTCCTCGCGCCGGCGCGGGACGAGGCGCTCGTCGCAGGCGGCGTCGCGCCGGGCGTGGGCGACCTCGGCGTGATGCTCCCCACCGCGCCCCTCCACGTGGAGCTCTTCAGGGACGCGCCTTACGATGGCCTCATCATGACCTCGGGCAACCTGAGCGACGAGCCCATCGCCAAGGGCAACCGCGAGGCGCTCGGGCGCCTTCGCGGCCTCGCCGATCTCTTCCTCCTCCACGACCGCGACGTCCTGAGGCGCGTGGACGACTCGGTGGCGCGGTCGTCTCCCGAGGGGCCCTTCCTCGTGCGCCGCGCCCGCGGTTACACGCCCGAGGCCCTGCCCCTGCCGGTGGAGGCGCCCGAGCCCGTGCTCGCCCTCGGCGGCTACCTGCAGGCCACGGCGTGCGCGGCCGTGGGCCGGGAGGCCTTCCCCTCCCAGCACGTGGGCGACCTGGAGGGCGACCCCGCGAGGGCCTTCCTCCGCGAGGTGGCCTCGGGCCTCGAGGAATTTCTCCAAGTCAGCGCGCAGACGATCGTGGTCGACGCGCACCCCGATTACGCGAGCACGTGGCTCGGCGAGGAGCTGGGGCAGGCGAGGGGAGGGCGCCTCCTGAGCGTCCAGCACCACCTCGCCCACGCCGCAGGCGCCCTCGCGGAGCACGGCCTCTTCCCCGAGCCGGACGCCGAAGCCGGCGCGATCGTCCTCGACGGCACGGGCTGGGGCCCCGACGGCACGGCGTGGGGCGGCGAATGGCTCACCCTGCGCGGCGACCTGACCTGGGAGAGGGTCGCGCACGTCTTGCCACTCCCCCTCGTGGGAGGTGAGACCGCCGTCTCCGAGCCCTGGCGCGTCCTGGCAGCGGCACTGGCGACGCGGGGAGAAGCGGATCTGCTGCGCTCGCTCCCCGTTGCGGCCATCGTCCCGACAGAAAAACTGGAATCGGTCGCCAGGCTCGCCTCGCAAGGTCTTTGGCCCTTGGCCTCGGGTGCGGGGCGCCTCTTCGAGGCCGCGGGCGTGCTCCTCGGGCTCGCGGCGGTGAACACCTACGAGGGCGAGGCGGCCTCGCGGCTCGAGGCCTTGGCGGCGCGTGGCGCCGAGGCGACGGTGTGGCCCGAGGCGCTGGCGTGCGGGGAGGAGAGGCACCTCGACGGCACGCGACTCCTGGTCGCCGCGGCCCGTCGGCTCGTCGCGGGCGAGGCGCCCGAGCTCGTGGCCGCGGGATTCCACGCCACCTTCTGCGAGCTCGCGGCGTCGCTGGCGAAAAAGGCCTTCGGCAGCCGCGTGACGACGGTGGCCCTCGGCGGAGGTTGCTTCGTGAACCGCCTCCTCCGGCGGGACCTGTCCACGCGCCTGAGGTCCATGGGCTATAATCCTGTCCTTCCGTCCCGGGTCCCGCCCGGAGACGGCGGCCTGTCCTACGGGCAGGCGGTGCTCGGAGCGGTCGCGGTGGCGCGGGGGACGGCCGTTTCGCTGGTGAACCCAGGAGGTGGATGATGTGCCTCGCAATCCCCATGCGCCTCATCGAGATGGACGGCTGGAAGGGAACCGCCGAGCTGGACGGCGTCCGGCGGGACGTCTCCCTGGCCCTCTTCCCCGAGGTCCAGGTCGGGGACTATTTGCTCGTCCACGCCGGATACGCCATCGGGAAGGTGGACGAGGAGGAGGCGCGGGTCACCCTGGACCTCCTCCGTCAGGTCGCCGAGCACTCCGAGGGCGCCCTTGAACCCTGAGGAGCGTTTCGACCGAGGCGCCTTCGCCGACCCGAAAGCCGTCTTCGGCTTCGCGGAGAGGATTCGGCAGCGCGCGGCCTCGCTCGAGCGTCCCGTGACCTTCATGGAGGTCTGCGGGACTCACACGAACGCCATCGCCGCCGCGGGCCTGCGGCGCCTCCTTCCCGAGAAGATCCGCCTCATCGCCGGCCCCGGATGCCCCGTGTGCGTGACGCCCGTGGGCTACGTGGACCGCGCGAGCGCCCTCGCCCTGCGGCCTCGGACCACCGTCTGCACCTTCGGCGACATGCTCCGCGTCCCCTCGAGCACGGGCAGCCTCGAGCGCGTCCGCGCCCTGGGAGGCGACGTGCGCGTGGTCTACTCGCCGCGCGACGCCGTGGAGATCGCGCGCCAGAACCCGGCCCGGATGGTGGTCTTTCTCGGCGTGGGTTTCGAAACCACCGTGCCGACGGTGGCCGCGGCCCTCGACGAGGCAGAGCGCACGGGGGTGCCCGACTTCACGGTCCTCTCGGGGCACAAGGTCATGCCGCCGCCCCTTCGGGCCTTGGCGTCGGACCCCGAGGTGAAGGTGGACGGCCTCCTCTGCCCGGGCCACGTGTCGGTGATCGCGGGCTCCGACTCCTTCCGCTTCCTCCCGGAGGAGTTCGGCCTGCCCTGCGTCGTCGTGGGGTTCATGCCCACCGACGTGATGCGGGGCGTGGAGGAACTCCTGCGCCAGGTCGTCGAGGGAAAGCCCTCCGTGGCCAACCTCTACGCTCGCGTCGTCAGGGCGGAGGGCAACCCCACCGCGCAGGCCATGGTGGCCAGGTATTTTCAGCCCGAGGATCAGGTCTGGCGAGGGTTCGGGCTCATCCCGGGCTCGGGGCTGGGCCTCCGCGCCGAGTTCTCCCACCGCGACGCGGGGCGCATCGAGGTGGAGGTGTGCGAGCCCGAGGAGCCCGAGGGGTGCCGCTGCGGCGAGGTCCTCAAGGGGAGCATCAACCCGCCCGAGTGCCCGCTCTTCGGCCGGGAGTGCACGCACGAGCGGCCCGTGGGGGCGTGCATGGTGTCGAGCGAGGGCACGTGCGCGGCGTGGTACCGGCACGAACGATTGCGTGTGGGGGCCGGACGATGAAGGGTCTCGACCGGATCCTCCTCGCCCACGGCGGCGGCGGCAAGCTCACGGCCCAGCTCGTCCGAGACGCGTTCCTTCCCCTGCTCGATAACCCTGCGCTCGCCCAGCTCTCCGACGCGGCGGTCCTCCCCGGACTCCCTCCCGGCCGCCCCGCGCTCACCACCGACGCGTTCGTCGTGGAGCCTCCCGTTTTCCCGGGCGGCGACCTCGGGTACCTCTCGGTGTGCGGCACGGTGAACGACCTCGCGGTGTCCGGCGCGCGGCCCCTCTGGCTCACCTTCGCGCTCATCCTCGAGGAGGGGCTGGCGGGATCCATGCTCCAGACCTTCATCGAGGGCGCGGCCCGCGCGGCGGGGGAGGCTGGCGTGAGCATCGTGGCGGGGGACACGAAGGTCGTGCCCAAGGGGAAGGGCGACCGCGCCTTCGCCATCACCGCGGGCCTCGGCGTCGTGGCGCCGGGCCTCGAGCTCGGAGACCAGCACATCCGCGCGGGGGACCGCCTCCTCGTCTCGGGCCCCATCGCCGAGCACGGCACCACCGTGGTGGCGTGCCGCCACGGCATGGCGGGCTCCGGCCTCCGCTCCGACTGCCAGCCCCTCTGGCCCCTCGTGGAGGTCCTTCTGGGCGCCGGCGTGGCCGTGCGCGCCATGCACGACCCCACGCGCGGCGGCGTGGCCACCACGTGCAACGAGGTGGCCCTCAAGTGCGGTCTGCGATGCGTCCTCGAGGAGGTGTCCGTCCCCGTGGGCAGGGAGGTGGCCGCCGTGTGCGACCTCCTGGGCCTCGACCCGCTCTACGTCGCCTGCGAGGGGCGCCTCCTGGCCTGGGTCGCGGCGCAGGACGCGGAGCGCGCTCTCGAGGTGGTGCGCTCCCACCCCATGGGCGCGGGTGCGGAGATCATCGGATCGATGGAGGAGGCCGAACCGGGCTCCGCCCCCGTGGTGCTCAACACGAGGTTCGGCTCCCGGCGGCCGCTGGACTACCTCTCGGGGAGCGACGTTCCCCGCATCTGCTGAGGTGCGAGGCGTGAGACGTAAGACGTAAGAAGTAAGACGGGAGACGCCGGACGCAGGACGAAAGACTCCACGCCAAGGTCACCCGCCGCACGGCATTTGAGCCGACCCGAGCCCATCCGATTTACGCGGTGACGGGTGCCTTGACACAGCCGCCGCCTCGCGGTCGTTTCTTCATTGAATTCCAGTAAGTTGGGAGCCTATACTTAACCTCTTCTGCTGGAGGTTCCCATGCGTCCCTTCCGCGCCGCCGCCCTCGCGCTGTTCCTCTCCTCCGTCGCGCTCGCCGCCCTGGCCGCTCCCACGGCCATCCTCGTGGACACGAGCCGTTCCGTCCCGCCTGGCCAGTTCGAGGCCCTGAAGGGGCAGATCGAGGCGCTCCTGCCCGACCTTCTTTCCCGCGGCCCGGTCGCCATCTACGCCTTCAACGACGCACCGCAGAGGCTCGTGGACTTCAGCACGGACGCCACGGCGCTGAGGGCCGGCATCGGCCGACTGGCGCAGGGCGGGCAGTACACGCTCCTCTACGACTGCCTCTTCGCGGCGGAGAAGGACCTGGCCGCGAAGGGCGGCCCGGGCGTCATCCTCCTTTTCACCGACGGGCGCGACGAGAACTCGGCGGTGACGCTCGAGGATTTCTCCACGCGCGCCTCACAGGCCCACGTGGCCGTGGTCACAGCAGGCATGGGCGCCATCGACGAGAAGACCCTGAGGCGCATCGCGGTCCTCACGGGAGGCCAGTACGCCGGCCTCACGAACTCCGGCGCCCCCTCGGCGCTCCCGCGCCTCCTCGCGGAGACGGCGGCCAGCCTTCCCGCGCCGCCTCCTCCGCCCAAGGAAGAGAAGCCCGCGCCCCCGCCGCCTGCCCTCGTCGCGCCGGCGCCTGCGCCGTCGGGCGCGAGCCCGCTCCTCATCCTCGTGCTGACGGTCCTCGGCCTCGGCCTCCTCGCCCTCATCGGCCTGGGGATCGTCATGCTGTTGAAGCGAACGAAGGCCCCCGAGGAGCGAACGTGCGAGCAGTGCGGCCACACGCTGAACGTCTGGGAGAGCGACTGCCCGGTGTGCCTCGCGCAGAAGCTCGCCATCACCAAGCCGGGCACCGAATCCCAGACGCCCGCGGCGGAGGCCCTCCCCGAGATCGAGCCCGCGCTGAGGCAGAAGGGGCCGGCCTCCGAGATGCTCGAGCACACCATGGTCCTCGACGAGGTGCCCGTCCTCGTACTGCGCCGGGGCTCGAACCCGCCCCGCATGTTCCAGCTCCCCGGGGACCAGGTGGTCTCCGTGGGGCGCGACAAGGTGAACACCCTCTCCGTGGCGGACCAGACCCTCTCGGCCCAGCACTTCCGCATCGTGCCGAAGGAGGGGAAGTTCTACCTCGTGGACCTGCAGTCCACCAACGGCACCTTCCTCGACGGAGCGAGGGTCTCCCTCGCCGAGCTCAAGGGCGGAGCCGTCATCCACGCGGGGCAGTGCGACTTCACCTTCAGGCTGGAGCAGAAGAAGCTGAACTGAGTCGGAGCTGGGGGGCCCGGCTCAGTTGGTCCCGGGGGGCTCCTTCAAGGATGCGCTGACGCGGGATTCGGGCGGTTCTCTGCGCAACCCGATTCTGGACTCCCTTCGGTCGCCAGAATGACGGCGAAGGGGCGCTCTGCCCGACCGTCGAAGCGGTCGTTCGGACGAGCGATGCGCATCCAGGCTCCATCGTCTCTCTTCACCCACCTCACGTCTCCCGTCTCACGTCTCACCTGGGCAACCTTGCCGTCTCTGCCCGAATCCCTTATAATCCGTGGCTTTAGCGAGGTGCGCCCATGTCCGCGACGTTGAGAATCCGGGAACTGAAGGGGTACGAGGGCCAGCAGGTCACGCTCGACGGCTGGGTCTACAACAAGCGCTCCTCGGGCAAGGTCCGCTTCCTCATCCTGCGAGACGGCACGGGCTACCTGCAGTGCGTGGCCTTCGTGAAGGACGTCTCCCCCGAGGTCTTCGAGCTCTGCGACCGGTTGAAGCTCGAGTCCTCGATCTCCGTCACGGGCACCGTCCGCCTCGACGAGCGCGCGCCCGGAGGCGTGGAGCTGAGCCTCTCGGCCGTGACGCTCCACCACATGGCCGACGAGTACCCCATCCAGAAGAAGGATCACGAGACGGCCTTCCTCATGGAGAACCGCCACCTCTGGCTGCGCTCCTCGCGCCAGGTGGCCATCCTGCGCACGCGCTCCGAGATCGAGCAGTCCTTCCGCGACTACTTCTACAACAACGGGTTCACGCTCGTGGACAGCCCCATCCTCACGCCCGCCGCGTGCGAGGGCACGACCACGCTCTTCGAGACGGAGTACTTCGGCGAGAAGGCCTACCTGAGCCAGTCGGGCCAGCTCTACCTCGAGCCGGCGTGCATGGCGCTGGGCAAGGTCTACTGCTTCGGCCCCACCTTTCGGGCCGAGAAGAGCAAGACGCGCCGGCACCTCACCGAGTTCTGGATGCTCGAGCCCGAGGTGGCCTTCGCGGGCCTGGACGACGTCATGGCCCTCGCGGAGGACTTCCTCGTCTACGTGGTCTCCCGCATCCTGGACCGCTGCAAGGAAGAGCTCAAACAGATCGAGCGCGACATGAGCTTCCTCGAGAAGGTCCAGAAGCCCTTCCCGCGCGTGCAGTACAAGGACGCCATCGACCAGCTCCACACGCTCGGCAGCGACATCGCCTACGGGGACGACTTCGGCGCCGACGACGAGACGGTCCTCACGAAGCAGTACGACCGGCCCCTCATGGTGCACCGCTACCCCAGCGCCGTGAAGGCCTTCTACATGGAGCCCGACCCCGTCGATCCGAGCCTCGCGCTCTGCGTGGACGTCCTCGCGCCCGAGGGCTACGGCGAGATCATAGGCGGCTCCGAGCGCATCCACGACCACGACCTCCTGCTCAGGCGGATCAACGAGCACCAGCTCCCCGTGAGCGCCTTCCAGTGGTACCTCGACATCCGGAAGTACGGCACCGTGAAGCACGGAGGCTTCGGCATCGGTCTCGAGCGCACCGTGGCCTGGATCTGCGGCCTGCCCCACGTCCGCGAGACCATCCCGTACCCGCGGATGATCCACCAGCTCTATCCGTAATGCTCCCGGACTCAGGACTTCCCCAGAGGGTATGACAAGGAAGTTTCTCTGCTGAAACGCCCTCTGCGGGGTGAAACGCACCCGTCCGAGGCCGAAACTTTGAACTCGGCTCGGGGCGGGTGTATCTTTAGTCCCAGTCACAGACAGGGCCGGACGTTCTCGGGGGCGAGCCCCCCGCGGTCGATTTTGGCAAGGAGTTTGAATAGGCAGAGGCGGTTCGCCCTGTGCGGGACGGGGCGGCCGGAGGGGGGTGCTCCGATGCCGGGAATCTTCGCCTGGGTGATCGCGTTGCGTTCTTCCTGCGGTGGGACGGAGCCGGGCTGGCCGTCCTCCTTTTTTGTGTTCGAGCCGCGCCGCGTACCGGCCACCTGGAGGTAGTGGATGCACCCCTACGACCGCGCTTTCCGCCTGGTCCTGCCCGTCGCGGCGGTGGCCATCCTCTTCACGGTGATGGCCGTGGGCTGGCTCACCCAGCCCGACCGCTACGAGAAGGGCTACGCGCCCATCCAGCCCATCCCGTATTCCCACCGACTGCACGCGGGCACGCTCAAGATCCCGTGCCTCTACTGCCACGTGAACGCGACGCGCTCGCGCGTGGCGGGCGTGCCCTCGGTGGAGACCTGCATGAACTGCCACCGCGTCACCAAGACCGACAGCCCGTACATCCAGCAGCTCACGGCCCTCTACAAGTCGGGCCAGCCCCTGCCCTGGAAGCGCATCCACAGCCTGCCCGACCACGTGTATTTCGACCACCGGCCCCACGTGAACGGCGGGATCGCCTGCCAGACCTGCCACGGCGAGATCCAGACGGAAGAGCGGGTGGTCCAGCACATGTCCATGCGCATGAGCAACTGCCTGGGGTGCCACAGGGACCCCGGCGCGGCCCTGCCGCCCGGGTCTCCCATCAAGCGCGGCCCCGAGAACTGCTACGCATGCCACCGGTGAGGACAGAGCTGGTGAGCCGGAGAGCTGGAGAGCTGGAGAAGGACATGGAGAACCAGGAGGTCAAGCGGAGCGGGAGGCGGGGATTCCTCGCGGGGGTCGCGACGGCGGCCGCCGCGGTGCTCCTCGCGCGGTTCGGCGCCCGCGGCGTGACGGTAGAGGATCGGGTCCAGCCCACAGAACCGGGCCGCCTGGGCGAGTCGCCCAAGCTGCCCCCTCCCAAGGGATCGGTGAAGCGTCGTGGATGAGACTCTGAAAGCGAGAATGAAATCGCATCTCGACCAGGAGCCGCCCCGGCACTGGCGTTCCCTCGAGGAGAGGGAGCTGACGCCGGAGGCCCGCGCCGCGGGCTGGCACGAGTTCGCGCCCGGGTCCAGCGAGCTCATGGAGGTCCCCGAGGAGGGCCTGTCCCGCAGGCGCTTCCTGGGCCTCGTCGGCGCCACGGCGGCGCTGGCGGCCACCGCGGCGTGCTCCAAGGTGGACCGCGGGACCATCGTGCCCTACACGAAGCGCCCCCCCGAGGTGATCCCCGGCGTGGCGAACTATTACGCCAGCGCTTTCGCGGAGGGGAGCCGGGTCTACAGCGTCCTGGTCAAGACGCGCGAGGGGCGGCCCATCCACCTCACGGGCAACGACGAGAACCCCGCCTCCGCGGGCAAGACGTCGCCCCGGGCCATGGCGGACATCCTCCGCCTCTACGACCCCGACCGCCTGCGCGGGCCCCGCATGGACGGCAATCCCACGACGTGGGACGCCATCGCCAAAACGATGATGAAGGTCCTCAACGGGGCCAAGCGCAACGGCCGTCCGGTGCTCCTCCTGACGGGCGCCGTCCCGTCTCCCTCGAGGCGACAGCTCATCGCCGATTTCAAGGAGTTCCTCCCGACCCTCGAGCACGTGGCGTGGGAGCCTGCAGGAAGCGCCTCGGCGCAGACCGCGGCGACGGCCTCCTACGGCGGCCCCGTGGCCGTGACGCCGGACGTCGGGAAGGCCAAAGTCATCCTCTCCTTCGGTGCCGACTTCCTGAACGGCGAGGACCCCGCGGCCATCGCTGGGTTCACGGCGGCGCGCAAGCCCGCCAAGCCCGGCGAGCCCATGAACCGCCTCTGGGTGGTCGAGGGGGCCATGACGCTCACGGGCGCCAGCGCCGACCACCGCGTGCCCGTCAAGCCGAGCCGTCTCGCCACCGTAGCCTTCGCGCTCGCCCGGGAGCTGGCCGCCCAGGGCGTGGCCCTGCCTGCGGGCGCAGAAGCCGCGTCCCTCCCGGCGAGGCCGCCCGAGTTTCCCGAGGGCCCGTGGAGAGCGCTCGTCGCCGACCTCAAGGCCGCGGGGAAGGAATCCCTGGTGCTCTGCGGCGCCGAGATGCCCGCCGAGGCCCACCAGGCCGTGCACCTCCTCAACGAGATGCTCGGCACCCGCGGCACGACCCTCGGGTTGGCTCCCGCGGAAAAGCTGGCGTCGCCCTCGGACCTCAAGGCCCTCGCGCAGTCCATGGACTCCGGCAGGTACGACCTCGCCATCCTCTGGGGCGTGAACCCGGCCTACGCGACGCCCGAGGCGTCGGCCTTCGCGGCGGCGCTCTCCAAAGTACCCACGACCGCGTGGATCGGCTGCCTGCCCGACGAGACCGCGGCGCTGTGCAAGATCCAGGCGGCCGAGAGCCACTGGCTCGAGTCCTGGGGCGACTACGACTGCGGGAACGGCATCGTGGCCCTCCAGCAGCCCACCGTGGGGGCGCTCTACGACACGGCGCAGGGCGAGACCGTCCTCCTCCACTGGATGAAGACCCTGGGCTCCCTGCTGCCGGCGGACTACCACGACTACCTCAGAGACCGCTGGGAGGAGAAGGTCTACCCCGCGGGCACGCCCGTGGCCTTCGGCCGCTACTTCGAGGCGGCCCTCCATGACGGCTACGTCCAGGTTCCCTCCGCGGCCACCACAACCCTCGCCTTCCGTGGCGAATCGGTGAAGGATGCTGCAGCGCGGGCCACAGCTACCGGTGGAGCGCAGGGCTTCGAGCTCCTCCTCCAACCCTCGGCCACCGTCTACGACGGCCGCTACGCCAACAACGGCTGGTTGCAGGAGCTCCCCGACCCGGTCACGAAGGTCACGTGGTGCAACCCCGTGTCCGTCTCGGTCGCCGACGCGAAGAAGCTCGGCGTCACCGACGGCGACCACGTGAAGGTCAGCCTGGGCGGCGCCGCCGTCGAGGTGCCCGTGGTCCGCCAGCCGGGCCAGGCGGAGGGCGTGCTCGTCCTCGCGCTCGGCTACGGCCGCACGGTGGGCAGCGTGGCCACGGGCGTGGGCGCCAGCGCCTACCCCTTCTTCGACGCGTCGGCCACCTCGCCCGCGGTCCGTTCCGGCGCGCAGGTCGCCAAGACGGCCACGAGCGCGGCGCTCCCCATCACGCAGGGCCACCACAAGATGGAGGGGCGCGACATCGTGCGCACCCTCACCGTCGCCGAATACGCGACGGAGGCGGCGAAAGGGGAGAAGCCGGAGGAGCTCATCACGCTCTACCCCGAGCAGAAGTTCCCCGAGCACAAGTGGGGAATGGCCATCGACCTCAGCGCCTGCGTGGGCTGCAGCGGGTGCGTGGTGGCGTGCCAGTCGGAGAACAACGTTCCCGTGGTGGGCCCCGAGCAGGTCACCAAGGGGCGCGAGATGCACTGGATCCGCATCGACCGCTACTACGAGGGCGATCCTGCGAACCCGACGGTCTCGCACCAGCCCATGCTCTGCCAGCAGTGCGACGACGCCCCCTGCGAAAACGTCTGCCCCGTGAACGCCACGAACCACAGCCCCGACGGCCTGAACCAGATGGTTTACAACCGGTGCGTGGGCACGAGGTACTGCGCCAACAACTGCCCCTACAAGGTGCGGCGCTTCAACTTCCTCGAGTTCACGGCCTTCGAGAGGCAGCCCGAGCTCCTCGTCCACAACCCCGAGGTGACGGTCCGCCCGCGCGGCGTCATGGAGAAGTGCACCTTCTGCGTCCAGCGCATCAACGACGCGAGGGTGCGCGCCAAGGGCGAGGGACGGCCCCTGCGCGACGGGGAGATCGTGCCCGCGTGCGCGGCCGCCTGCCCCGCGGAGGCCATCGTCTTCGGCGACCTCAAGGACCCCAAGAGCCGCGTGTCCGAGCTCTCGCGCAGCGACCGCGGCTACAAGGTGCTGGCCGAGCTGGGCGTCCGGCCCGCCATCACCTATCTCGCCGGCATCCGGAACCCGGCGGAGGGAGGCACCCATGAAGGCTGATGCCGCCCTGCAGCGCGACCTCCCCGAGGTCCTGCGCACGCCGGCGCTCACCGACGGCCCGGTCACGCCGGGGAGCCTGGACGACCAGGTCCTCAAGTTCCCCGCCCGGAAGCCCCCGCGGGCGTGGTACCTCGGCTTCGCCATCTCCGCGTCGGTCATGACCCTGGGCCTCGCGCTCATCGGGTTCACGATCTACACGGGCATCGGCGTGTGGGGGAACAACAGCCCCGTCTTCTGGGCCTTCGACATCATCAACTTCGTCTTCTGGGTCGGGATCGGCCACGCCGGGACGCTCATCTCGGCGATCCTCTTCCTCTTCCGCAAGCGCTGGCGCAACGCCATCGCGCGCTTCGCGGAGGCCATGACGATCTTCGCCGTCATGTGCGCGGGGATCTTCCCTCTCATCCACGTGGGGCGGCCCTGGCTGGCCTTCTGGCTCTTCCCGTACCCCAACCAGCGGGCGCTCTGGACGAACTTCCGGTCGCCCCTGCTCTGGGACGTCTTCGCGGTGAGCACCTACTTCTCGGTGTCGGCCATGTTCTGGTTCCTCGGACTCGTGCCCGACATCGCCTCTATGCGCGACCGCACCCAGAACAAGATTCTCAAGCCCATCTACACGGTCCTCTCCCTGGGCTGGCGCGGCCAGGCCTCGCACTGGCAGCACTACGAGAAGGCGTACCTCCTCCTCGCGGGGCTCGCCACCGGCCTGGTGCTCTCGGTCCACAGCGTCGTCTCCTTCGACTTCGCCGTGTCCCTCGTGCCCGGCTGGCACATGACCATCTTCCCGCCCTACTTCGTGACGGGCGCCATCTTCGCGGGGTTCGCGATGGTGGTCATCGTGCTCGTGGTCGTGCGCGAGGTCATGGACCTCAAAAACCTCATCACCGACTACCACCTCGAGGTCATGAACAAGGTCATCCTCGGCATGTCCTGCCTCATGGGCTACAGCTACTTCATGGAGGGCTTCACGGCGTGGTACTCCATGAACGACTACCTGCACTCGTCCTTCATGAACCTCATCACGGGGCCCTACGGCTGGGCGGGCTGGCTCACGATCAGCTGCAACGTCATCGTGCCTCAGATCCTGTGGTTCAAGAAGGCGAGGATGAGCTACTTCTGGATGCTCCTCGTGGCCCTCGCCGTCACCGTGGGCATGTGGTTCGAGCGCTTCTGCATCATCGTCATCTCGCTCCACAAGGACTACCTCCCCTCGGCGTGGCACATGTACAAGCCCACGCTCGTGGACCTCGGCATCCTGCTGGGCTCCTTCGGCCTCTTCTTCACCCTCGTCATGCTCTTCGCCCGGGTCCTGCCCGTCATCGC
>JBBIUU010000016.1:21199-26320 GCA_037440125.1 Acidobacteriota bacterium | reverse complement strand
GAGCCTTCGCGGTCCTCGGCCTCTTCGACGACGCCGACGCCCTCATGGCGGCCATCCCCAAGGTGCGCGCCAAGACGTCCTCCCCGGTGGAGGCCTACACGCCCTACGCCATCCACGGCATCGAGGAGGCCCTCGGCCTGCGCCGGTCGCCCCTCGCCGGGATGGTCATGGTCATGGGCCTGATCGGCGCCCTCACGGCCCTCTTCTTCCAGTGGTGGATGAGCGCCGTGGACTACCCGATCATCACGGGCGGCAAGGCGCCCTTCTCGTGGCAGGCCTTCGTGCCCATCATGTTCGAGGTGACGGTCCTCTTCGCGACCTTCACCGCGGGCCTGGGGATGCTCCTCCTCCTGAACAAGCTGCCCTACTTCGGGCACCCCGTCCTCCACAGCAAGGCCATCGAGGGGATCACGCGCGACAAGTTCGCCCTCTCGGTGGAGGCCGCCGCGGAACGCGGCGTGGACGCGGAGTCGGCGAAGGCCGCGCTCCTGGACGCGGGAGCGACCTCCGTGGAGGTCCTGCCCCTGCCCTCCGCCGGGCCGAGCCTCACGGCGCAGTTCATCCTGCGGTCCATCCTGGGCATCGTGGTCGCCTGCGGCGTGTCGGGCTTGGCCATGTACTGGGCCGTCAAGCTCTTCCCGGTCCTGCCGCCCATGGTCCACATGCAGGACCAGCCGCGCCTCGACCCGCAGCGCGCGGATGACTTCTTCAGGGACGGCCACGGCATGCAGCAGCCCGTTGAGGGCACGGTGGCCCGCGGCTACCTGCCCCTCGGCGTGGCGTCGCAGGAGGAGGCCGCCTCCCTCGTGAACCCGCTGCCGCGGACCGCCGCGGTGCTCGATAAGGGCAAGGCGGGCTACATGAACCACTGCGTGGTCTGCCACGGGCCCCTCGGCAACGGCGTGCCCACGCTCACCAAGGCCTACAACGCCAAGCCCGCCAACCTCGTCTCCCAGCAGTTCCAGGACTACCCGGACGGCAAGATCTACTGGGCCATCGTGAAGGGGAAGAACACCATGCCCTCGTACGCCTACGACCTGAGCGAGGAGGAGCGCTGGGCCGTGGTTCACTACGTCCGCGCCCTGCAGCGCGCCCAGAACGCCCGGCCCGGCGACCTCGCGGCCGCGGAGCAGGGCGGGAAGGGGGGTGCGCCATGAGCGTCGAGCGCAAAGCCTCGGGGCCGGCCCTCTGGGTGACCCTCGTCCTCGGCCTCCTCGGCGTGGGCGCGTCGTACGCCCTCGCGGGTGCGGAGCGTTTCTGGGCGAACTGGGTCCTGTGGTTCGTCTATCTCCTGACGATCTCCCTCGGGGCGCTCTTCATCGTGGCCCTCGAGCACCTCGTGGGCGCCCGGTGGAGCGTGGTCCTGCGCCGCGTCCCCGAGCGCCTCTCCACCATGCTCCTCATGCTCGTGCCCGTGGGCCTCGTGGCCCTCGGCGCGGTGGCCGTCATCTATCCCGGCGCCCGGCCCGAGGCCGCGCAGAACAAGATCCTCGCCGGGAAAGCCTTCTGGCTCTCCATGCCCTTCTTCTCGGGCAGGACGATCCTCTTCCTCGCGCTCTGGCTCATCGGCCTCGCCGTGCTCGTGCGCGGCTCCCTGCGCCAGGACGCGACGAAGGACCCGGCCTTCAACGTCAGGGCGCGCCGTTTCGCCCCGCTCTTCATGGCCTTCTTCGGGTTCGGCGTGACCATGGTGGCCTTCGACTGGATCTCTGGCCTGGAGCCCGAGTGGTACAGCGACATCTTCGGCGTGTACCTCTTCGCCGGGTCGTTCCTGTCCGGGCTCGCCGCCACGGCGCTCGCCATCGTGTATCTCCAGCGGCGCGGCCGCCTGGAGGGTGTGCGCCGCGACCACCTCTACAACGTGGGCGGCTTCATGTTCGCCTTCACGGTGTTCTGGTCCTACATCGGCTTCGCGCAGTACATGCTCATGTGGTACGGCGACATGCCGGAGGAGATCTTCTGGTACAGGGAGCGCATCGAGGGACCGTGGCTCGCCCTCGTGGGCCTCATCGTCCTGCTCAACTTCGTCATCCCGTTCTTCGCGCTCATCCCGAGGGACGTGAAGGGCGACACGGGGCGCCTGCGCTGGGTGGCCGCGCTGATGCTCCTCGGCCACTTCCTGGACCTCTACTGGCTCATCTTCCCAGCCCTGGGCAAGGGGGTGCTCCTCTCGTGGCCCGAGCTGAGCTTCGCGCTCTTCTTCGGCAGCGCCGCCCTCCTCTGGGTGCGGCGGTCCATGGAAGTCGGACAGGACATGCCCGCCGGCGACCCCTTCCTCCAGGAAGGCTTGGAGTTCAGGCTATGATCGAGCGCTACCTCAGCCGCGAAGAGCTCGCGCGCCTCGTCTCGGCGCTGGTGCTCGTGGTGACCTTCATCGCGATCTTCGCCCTCTTCGCGTTCCTCGTGGTCCCTTCCATGCGGAACGCTAACAAGCCCGTCTCGGGGCCCGCGGTGGACGCCCCGCAGGGCGAGTCGGGCTGGCTCGACCCCACCGACTACCCGCCCCAGAAGGGCTACACGATCCCGCCGGTGGACCCCAAGACCGTCATGACGGCCACCCCCGAGATGCTCACCCGCGGCCAGGCCGTCTACAACCAGACGTGCGCCCCGTGCCACGGCGCCGAGGGCCACGGCGACGGCGCGGCCTCGGGCGGCCTCAAGCCGCCGCCGCGGAATTTCACGAGCAAGGACGGCTGGAAGAACGGCTACAGAATTGAGGACGTCTACAAGACCCTCGACGAGGGCATCAAGGGCAGCGCCATGGTGTCCTACAACTTCATCACGCGGAAGGACCGGATGGCGCTCGTCCACTACGTCCAGTCCCTGGGCAGCTTCGACCACGGCCCCGAAGACCCCAAGGCCCTCGACGCCATGGCCAAGATGTTCGCCGCCTCGGGCGAGGTGGTGCCCGACAAGATCCCCGTGTCCGCGGCGATGAGGCGCCTCGAGGGCGAGTACCGCGACGCCGGCGCTCTGTCCGACCTGGCGTCCGCCCCGCCGCTCGTGAAGGCGTCCGTCTGCGACGGACCTGCGGCGGCGAGGACTCTGGCGGGGACCCCGGGCTGGGCCAAGGACGACGTGGCGTTCGCGAAGGCGGTCTCCGCCGGCGTGCCCGCCAACGGGTTCTCCACCGTCGTGGCCACGTACACCGCCGAGGAGTGGAAGGCGCTCCAGGCGGATCTTCTCAAGCTGGGTGCGCGCTGAGCGCGGGGTTCGGGGGGACGGACATGGATGCCATGAAGAAGTATCTGACAATCGCTCTGCTGATGACCGCGGCTCTCGCGACCGGCCTGCGCGCCGAAGACGCGCCGGCCCAGCCCAAGGTGGCTCCCGGCGAGGTGGGGATCGACGAGCACCTCGGGGCGGCGATCCCGCTCGACCTCGTGCTCAAGGACGAGGACGGCAAACCCGTGAAGCTAGGCGACCTCATCGACAAACCCACGATCCTGACGCTGAACTTCTTCCGGTGCACGGGCATCTGCACGCCCCTGCTCAACGGCGTGACGGAGGTGGTCAACCGCGGGCAGATCACGCCCGGCCAGGACTACCAGATCGTCACGGTGAGCTTCGACGACCGGGATACGCCGGAGATCGCCGCCGGCAAACGCACGAACTACCTCAAGCAGATCACCCGCCCGTTCACGCCCACGGCGTGGCATTTCCTCACGGGGGACGCGGCCACGACGAAGGCGCTCTGCGACGCGGTGGGCTTCAAGTTCAAGCGGGAGGGCGACCAGTTCATCCATCCCGGGGCCATCATCTTCCTCTCGCCCCAGGGGAAGGTCACCCGGTACATGTACGGTGTCACCTACCTGCCCGCAGACGTCCAGATGGCGGTCCTCGAGGCCCAGAAGGGCGAGACGCGCCCCACCGTGAACAAGTGGCTGCAGTTCTGCTTCAGCTACGACCCCGAGGGCCGGCGCTACGTCTTCAGCGCCACGCGCCTGGGCGCCACCGCCGTGATCCTCCTGGCGGCGTGCTTCCTCGGATACCTGATCCTCAAGGCCCCGAAGAAGGGGACCTCCGGCAAAAAGGAGTCCGCATGACCGCCGTGTCGAGGACCGCGCACGCCGAGCCCAGCTACCTGGTGGACACCGGGAAGCGCAGGGGCATCGCGGCGTGGCTCACCACCACCGACCACAAGCGCATCGCCCTGCTCTACCTCTACTCCATGGTGGCCTTCTTCTTCGTGGGCGTGGGCATCGGCGTGGCCATGAGGCTCGTCCAGCTCCACTCGCTCCAGCACATGATGAAGCCCCAGACCTACAACGCCCTCTTCACGCTCCACGGCGTGATCATGATCTTCCTCTTCGTGATCCCGGGTGTGCCGGCGGTCTTCGGGAACTTCTTCCTGCCCATCCTCGTGGGGGCCAAGGACGTCGCCTTCCCCAGGCTCAACCTGACCACCTGGTACCTGTTCATCATCGGGGCGATCCTTGCGGTGACGGCGCTCTTCACGGGCGGCGGTCCGCCGGACACGGGCTGGAGCTTCTACGCACCGTTCAGCCTCCGGACCGGGACCAACGTCACGCTCGCCGTGTTCGGGGCCTTCGTCCTGGGCTTCTCCAGCATGCTCACGGGCGTCAACTTCATCACGACGATCCACCGCATGCGCGCGCCGGGCATGACGTGGTTCCGCATGCCCCTGTTCAACTGGGCGCTCTACGCGACCTCCTGGATCCAGCTCCTCGCGACGCCGATCGTGGCCATCACCCTCGTGCTCGTGATCCTGGACCGCCTCTTCGGCGTGGGGCTCTTCGACCCCGCCAAGGGAGGCGACCCGCTCCTCTACCAGCACCTCTTCTGGATCTACTCGCATCCGGCGGTCTACATCATGATCCTGCCCGCCATGGGCATCATCTCCGAGGTCATCCCGACCTTCGCCAAGCGCCCCATCTTCGGGTACAAGGCCATCGCCTTCTCGTCCATGTCCATCGCGGCCGTGGGGTCGCTCGTCTGGGCGCACCACATGTTCACGAGCGGCATGAGCGAGTTCGCGAACATGATCTTCGCCCTGCTCACGATGATCGTGGCCGTCCCCAGCGCCATCAAGGTCTTCAACTGGGCGAGCACGCTCTACAAGGGCGCCATCGACTTCCAGCCGCCCCTCCTCTACGCGCT